>JBKJOM010000056.1:0-4082 GCA_046595775.1 Ramlibacter sp.
TTTGCACGCGACATCGCACACCGCCAAGGCGCTGCGTGACTATGACGGAGCCCTGGGCGTCGCCGAAGCATCCGGCGCCTACTCCCTCCCCCGCCGGGGGAGGGCAGGGGTGGGGGCGCCGCCGCGTATCAACGCCATTCAAATCGTGAACGCGAGGGAGCACAACCTCAAGTCACTATCGGTCAACATCCCGCACAACAAGTTCAGCGTGGTGACCGGCGTATCGGGCTCGGGCAAGTCGACGCTGGCGTTCGACATCCTGTTCAACGAGGGGCAGCGGCGCTACCTGGAATCGCTCAACGCCTATGCGCGCAGCATCGTGCAGCCGGCCGGGCGTCCGGAGGTGGATGCTGTCTACGGCATCCCACCCACCGTCGCCATTGAACAGAGGCTCTCGCGCGGCGGTCGCAAATCCACGGTGGGCACCACCACCGAGGTCTGGCACTTCCTGCGCCTGCTCTATGTGAAGCTGGGTATCCAGCACTGCGTGAACGACGGCGCGGAAGTGCGGCCGCAGACGCCCGACTCGATCGCGGCGCAATTGATGCGCAAGTACAAGGGCCAGCACATCGGCCTGCTCGCCCCGCTGGTCATCAACCGCAAGGGCGTCTACACGGAGCTGGCCGATTGGGCGCGTCCGCGCGGCTACACCCACCTTCGCGTGGACGGCAACTTCCTGCCGACCACCGGCTTTCCGCGCATCGACCGCTTCAAGGAACACACCATCGAGTTGCCGGTGTGCGATCTCCACGTGACGGCCGCCAACGAATCGCTGTTGCGCGAGAAGCTCGCCGAGGCGCTGGATCATGGCAAAGGCGTGCTGCACGTGCTCGCGCCTCTGGACGGATTGAAAGGCGCGATGCTCTCGGGTGCCAGCCGTCATGAGCACATCGGCAAGCTGGAGGTGTATTCCACCAAGCGCGCGTGCCCCGTGTGCAGCACCAGTTACGCGGAGCTGGACCCGCGGCTCTTCTCCTACAACAGCAAGCACGGCTGGTGTCCCGATTGCGTGGGCACCGGCGTGAAGCTGACGCGCGACCAGCGCAAGGCCTTCGACGACACGGTCCGCGACGACGCGGAGAAGGGCCGTGAGCAAACCTTCGCAGAACCCGAAGTCGAGGATGTTGCAGACGAAACCTGCCCTTCCTGCCACGGTTCGCGGCTGAACCTGCAGGCGCGCAACGTCAAGTTCGACGACACAGCCATCGATGAAGTCGCAGCGCTGTCAGTGACGGATGTGCGCCGCTGGATCGAGAGCCTGCAAGTCAAGGGCGTGATGAGCGTGCGCGAGGAAGGAATCGCGCGCGACCTGATCCCCGAGATTCGAAGTCGCCTCGAGTTCCTCGAAGACGTGGGCCTGAACTACCTCACGCTGGATCGTGGCGCGCCTACGCTCTCTGGCGGTGAAGCCCAGCGCATCCGGCTCGCTGCGCAGCTCGGCTCCAACCTGCAGGGCGTGTGCTACGTGCTCGACGAGCCGACCATCGGCCTGCATGCGCGCGACAACCAGATCCTGCTGAACGCGCTGCACAAGCTCGGCGAAAAGGGCAACACGCTCGTGGTGGTGGAGCATGACGAGGACACCATCCGCCGCGCCGACCACATCATCGACATCGGGCCCAGCGCGGGCAAACGCGGTGGCCGCCTGGTCGCGCAGGGTTCCGCCGCAGACATCCAGGCGGCCGCCGAGTCGGTCACGGGGAGGTACCTGTTGCACGCGATGAAGCACCCGGTGAAGCCGCGGCGCGATGTGGGCAAACGCGAGCCCAAGCTGGAACTGCGAGGCGCGGACCTGCACAACCTGCGCGACGTCGACATCGACATTCCCCTGGCGCGCCTCGTCGCCGTGACCGGCGTGTCGGGTTCGGGCAAATCGACATTGGCTCGCGATGTGCTGCTGGCCAATGTGCAGGCCGTCGTGCAGCAGCGCACCACCAAGGCCGGCCGCGATGCGGACGCGCGGGGCAAGCATCCCGCGTGGGTGGGTTGCAGCAGCGTCGATGGCTACCAGGTTGTGGACCGCGTGCTCGAAGTCGACCAGACGCCGATCGGCAAGACACCGCGCTCCTGCCCCGCGACCTACATCGGTTTCTGGGACATCATCCGCCGCCTGTTCGCCGATACGCTCGAAGCCAAGGCACGCGGCTACGGCCCCGGCCGCTTCTCGTTCAACACCGGTGAAGGCCGCTGCCCGACCTGTGAGGGGCAGGGCGTTCGCACCATCGCCATGAGCTTTCTGCCCGACGTGAAAGTGCGGTGCGAATCGTGCAAGGGCGCGCGCTTCAACCCCGAGACGCTGGCCGTCACCTGGCGCGGCAAGAGCATCGGCGACATCCTGCAGATGGAGGTCGATGAGGCGGTGGAGTTCTTCGCCAGCATGCCCAGCATCGGCCACCCACTGCAGCTGCTCAAGGACGTCGGGCTCGGTTACCTCACGCTGGGTCAACCCTCGCCGACGCTCTCGGGCGGCGAGGCGCAGCGCATCAAGCTCGTCACCGAGCTGTCCAAGGTGCGCGACGACATCACGCGCCGTGGCCAGAAGGCGCCGCACACGCTGTACGTGCTGGACGAGCCGACGGTGGGGCTGCACATGGCCGATGTGGAGAAGCTCGCACGCGTGTTGCACCGGCTGGTCGATGGCGGCCACAGCGTCGTCGTGATCGAGCACGACCTGGACATCATCGCGGAAGCCGATTGGGTGATCGACCTGGGTCCCGAGGGCGGCAACGAAGGGGGGCGCGTGGTGGCGGCGGCGACACCGGAGCAACTGGTGGTGAAGGGCACGCACACGGGCAAGGCGCTGGCATCGGTGCTGGCGCGCTGAAAAGCGTGCAGAATCCGGTGGGTGTCATTCCCCTCCAGACCCGTTCCTTTCGTGCTGGCCTCGACCAACCACGGCGCCATGATCGTCAACCGCAATGACAGGCATATGCGCGCGCCGGACGAAGGTTATGGCGTCGGCTACCAACTTCTGAGCAATTCATGTTTCGACCCTGTCGAAGTCGGATTGGTGTTGCGCATGCTCAGCGCGAGGCATCGCCATTTTGGCGCCGGCGTGGTCGCCATCGATGGGGGCGCCAACATCGGCGTTCATACGCTGGAATGGGCGCGGCATATGCACGGCTGGGGCTCGGTCGTGGCCTTCGAAGCGCAGGAAATGGTCTTCTACGCGTTGGCCGGCAATATTGCGCTCAACAACTGCCTGAACGCGCGAGCCCGGTTGGCGGCCCTGGGACAGAGTTGCGGCGAACTTCGTATTCCGCAGCCGGACTATTTGCGCCCCGGTAGTTTCGGCAGCCTGGAACTGCGCCAGACATCCCGCACGGAATTCATCGGCCAGGACGTGTCCTACGAGGACTCGAAGTGTGTGTCCGTTCCGCTGGTGAACCTCGATTCGCTGCCGTGGGCCAGGATCGACTTTGTCAAGCTCGACGTCGAAGGCATGGAAGCCGATGTGCTGCGCGGTGCGCAGGCTGCGCTGGCACGCCATCGGCCCATCTTGCTGGTGGAAGTCGTCAAGTCGGATATCAACGAGCTGCGCTCTATGCTGAGTGCGCTGGGCTACCAGGCGTTTCACGCGGGCATGAACCTGCTGGCTGTGCATGAGTCGGATCCCACCTTGAAGCAGATCAGCGTGTCGGGCGACCGACTGACCGTGGTGTCGCCGGCCGTCCCGTAGCGCATCGTCACGCAGGGGACAACGCCGATTGCAGCTCGCGCGCATGTAAGCTCCAATCCCCGGATCGTCTCGAGGAGTTCCCCATGCGTCGTCGTCAACTTGTCCAGCTGGCAGCTGCCAGCCTGGCCACTCCCTCCCTCACCGCCTTCGCCCAGCCCGCGCCCTTCCCGGCGAGGTCCATCAAGCTCATCGTCGCGTTCGCGGCCGGCGGGCCGACCGACATCACGATGCGCCAGCTGGCCGACAACGCATCGAAGATCTTGGGCCAGCCCGTGATCGTCGAGAACAAGCCGGGCGCGGGCGGTACGCTGCCGGCCCAGGCGTTGCAGACTGCCGCGCCCGACGGGTACACCTTGGCGCAGATCCCGCTGGGCGTGTTCCGTCTGCCCTATACGACCAAGAT
>JBKJOM010000140.1:0-8081 GCA_046595775.1 Ramlibacter sp.
GCCGCAGGTGAGCAAGCCGGTCAAGACGGGTGCACTGCGCGATGCACTGGCTCAGCTGTTCGGCTCGCCGTCGCGAGAGGCTTCGCCGCGTCCGCTGGCCGGCGGTGCCGGCGCCGCCAGTGAGCAATCGCCCTTGCGCCTGCTGCTGGCTGAGGACAACGTGGTGAATCAGCGCGTCGCCACGCTGGTGCTGGGCGACATGGGGCATTCGGTCCATGTGGTCGGCAACGGCCAGCAGGCGCTTGACGCGATCGATGCCGCGAGGGCGCGCGGTGAGCCGTTCGACGTCGCCATCATGGATGTGCAGATGCCTGTGCTCGACGGACTGGAGGCGACACGCCGGCTGCGCGAGCGCATTCCCGATGCGGCTGCGCGGCCGTGGGTGCTGGCGCTGACCGCCAATGCAATGGTGGGTGACCGCGAGCGGTGCCTCGCCGCAGGCATGGACGATTACCTGAGCAAGCCGATCCGCACCGACTTGTTGGCGCGCGCCCTGGAGCGTGCCGCGCAGGCAAGGGCCGACCTCTTGCGCGAAGCGAAAGCCGGGCCTTCGGTCCGGCACGATCCCCTGGCGGGCATGGACGCGGGCATGCAACGCGAGCTGCTGCAGCTCTTCGTCGGCGAGGCGCGGCGGCTGCACGAGTCGATGCACCGCGCCCACGGAGAAGGCAATGCGCAGGCCGCTGCCATTGCCGCGCACACGCTCGCGGGAGCATCGAGCTACTTCGACACCGGCGACCTGCCGGCGCTGTGCCGCCGCGCGGAAGCCGCGGCGCAGGAAGGTGACTTGCACGCGTTCGGCGAGGTACTGGCTGAAGTCGATCGCTCGATCGCGCCAGTGCTCGGCAGGGCAATGCCCGCCTGAGGGACCGCGCAATCGCGCATGCGGGCGTTGCCTAGGTCGGGATCAGTGTCTGCAGAATCGAATCAATGGGCCGGGCCGAGGCCTTCAACCGCATCGCGCGGTCGGCGAGTTTCAGCTTGGTCGCGGCCAGCACCGCCTGCAAGGCTTCCTCGGCGATCGGAAAGGGTCCGGCGGCGAGCTTGCGGACCGCCGTGCCGGTTTGCCACACGCTCTGCGGCCGCGTCGCGCAAATCTTGGCGTAGCCATAGAAGCCGTCACCCGTAGACACCGTGTAGCACGCGAGGTGAAAACCGTAAAAGGGCCCGGCGATCTGTTCCATGCACGCAGCATAGGAGCCGCACGCGCGGGGCCGGTGCGCAGTGATGCAGTCCGTCCCTGTGACTTATGCACACAGGCGATTAGCCGACGTGCGCTTCCCGCTCCATGTCGAAGGTCAGTTCCACCCGCAGACCCGCCGGGTCGGTGAAGAACAACTGCATCATGTTCCAGCCCGGCACCGGCCGCGCGTCGAAGGCCACGCCTGCTGCCGCCAGGCGTGCCCTCGCACTCTCGACGCCAGTGGCCTTCAGCGAGATGTGGTCGAACTGGCCGGTGGGCTTGTCGCGCGACATCGGTGCGGCCGACTCGGGCAGCGTGGCAGCCAGGTGCAGCACGGCTGCCTCCGCGCCGGCGTACAACCAGTAGCCGGGAAAGCCGAAGCGGGGACGGGGACCAACGGCCAGGCCCAGCACATCGACATAGAAGTCGCGCAGTGCCTGCAGCTCGGAGGGCCGCACGCGGATGTTGAAGTGGTCGATGTGGGTGACGCGCATGCGTCGATGCTACTGCGCAGCCGGACCGGGCACCACAGCGCCGCCCTGCCGAAGGCGACAGGCCGGCGCTGGGCCAGGGGCTTCACGCCACTTTCGCCCGGGTCCACGCATCCAGCTTTTCCCGGGCCTTGTTCAGCTTCGGGTCCATTTTCTCGTCGTGCCCCGCCCGTTTGGCGCAAAGCTCCAGCACGTAGCCGTTCGGGTCGCGAAAGTAGATCGAGTCGATGAAGCCGTGGTTGGAAATGCCGCGCGTGTCGATCCCCGCCGCCTTGCCCTTGTCGAACATCGCCTGCAGCACCGACGGATCGACTTCGAGCGCGATGTGCAGGTCGAAGTCGTGCTGCGACTTGAACTCGAAAGGCATGTCAGGCGCCTCGAAGAAGGCGATGTGCGAGCCGTCGTCCAGGCGGAAGAACGAGTGCAGCGTGTCGGTGGCGCGGCCGCTCTTGGTCTCGTGGATTTCCAGCACGCCTGCCAATGGCAAGCCGAGGAAGTCTTCATAGAAGCCGCGCGTTGCTTCCGAGTCCCGGCACCGGTAGGCCGCATGGTGGAGCTTTCGGATCATCGCGTCACACGGCCGCCATCAGGCGTGGAGGCGGGGTCGTAGAGCTTCATTGCAAAATCTCCTCACGGGTTCGACGCAGTGTCGAGCCGGCCATGCTACTGCGACTTCAGCGCCTGCTCAACCTCGGATTGGTCCTTGTCGATTCCGCCCGCTTTCGTTCGTCATGGGAATAGGGCACGATGGCCCCAATCCAACCTGAAGGAATCCGACATGCGTTTCATGGTCATGGTCAAAGCCACCGCCGACAGCGAAGCGGGCGTGATGCCCAGCGAGCAGTTGCTCGCCGAGATGGGCCAGTTCAATGAAGAGCTGGTCAAGGCCGGGGTGATGCAGGCTGGCGAGGGCCTGCATCCCAGCTCGAAGGGCGCGCGCGTGCGCTTTTCCGGCAAGGACCGCAAGGTGATCGACGGCCCTTTTGCCCAAACCAATGAGCTCGTCGCTGGATTCTGGCTCTGGCAATGCGCCTCGCTGCAGGAGGCGATCGACTGGGTCAAGCGCTGCCCCAACCCGATGCCTGGCGAGTCGGAGATCGAGATCCGCCGCATCTTCGAGGCGCAAGATTTCGGCGCGGAGTTCACGCCGGAATTGCGCGAGCAGGAGGATCGGATGCGCGCACAGCTGGAGGCGAAGGACAAGCCTTGAAGGTCAGGGGGCGGCGGGTTGCACCCGCTTCTCACCGGTGACCATGGCCAGCACGGCCGTCCACATGAAGATCGCCAGCGGTGTGTACGTCCGGAATTCTTCGACCCGGCTGATCAGCCAATGCCCCAGTACGAACAGGACCAGCGATGGCACGAAGCAGCGGGCCCACAGCGGCGTGCGGTCCCAGTGCCGCAGCACGAAGGCCAGCGGCAGGACCGACGGCAAGGTCCACATGAGTCCGCGCGCGGGATCGTAGGCGATGTAGCGCAGGTTCTCGCCGACCTGCCAGAAGCCGCCGAGGTACTCGCGCTGCGTGCCCACGGAAACCCGCAGGAAGCCGTAGATAAGGAAGAAGGTCGCCCCGAGGATGAGCGTGTCGCGTATCGCCAGCCTCGGAAGCTTCTGCACATGCCAGCGATAGAGGAAAAGCCAGGGCAGCAGGAAACCCACGGTGTCCTTGTTGAGGGCGCCGATGGCCAGCACCGGCACCAGCCAGCGCACATCGGCACCTCGCAATACCAGCCAGGCAAACAAGCCGAAGACCAGCAGGTTGGGCTCTTCCGCCGGCTGCAGGAAGGGCTGCGTGGATGCCGCGTAGTACAGGCCTGCCGCGAGGATCATGAAGGCAGGGGCCAGCGGCGACTTTACGGTTTCCCTTGCCACCCGCGCGATGAACCACATCGCGCCGGCCAGGTAGAGAAACCGGAGGCCGAGATACGCCGCCTTCAGGGGCACGCCCAGCGAAGCCAGCAACTCGGGGACGATGAAGCTGAACCAGCGATATTGCAGCGGTGCGGGGGCGCCGCCCCTCATATGGTCCGAATGCCACTTGCCGAGCTTCGCGAACTCCCAGGCGGCTATTTGCGAGTACAGGATGTGGCAGACGAGTGCCACCGCGACACTGAGCGCAAACGCAAAGAGGGCTTCCTTTCCGCCGAAGTGTAAAGGCGAATCATCATGACGGGGCGCATGCACAGCCGGACTATAGCTTCTGCCCTCCCGCGCTTCAGAGCGCCTTGCGCCCCAGCACGCCACCGATGCGCCGCACCAGCCACTTGTCTTCTTTTGCGACTTATACGTCCGGCAATCCGCCTTCAGGACTTCACATGCTCACGCGAACTTCGATGTCGCCGTCCTTGCGCGACACGTCGATGCCGACGTGTTTGCCGTATCGCTGCAGCCTGAGGTCGGCGACATGCGGGCCGACGCCGACCCCCCGGATCTCCATGGCGTCGATGAAGGCCGGCAGGCGCGGTGCGTGAAAGGTAATCTCGCCGCGCAATGCATCGACTTCCATCCCCAGGCAGGACTGCAGCAAGGCGTAGACGCCGGCGGCGGCCCAGGCCTGCGGCGAGCACGCCACGGGATACAGCGTCGGCCCTTCGCTCTTGCGGCGCGGAAAGCCGCAGAACAGTTCGGGCAGGCGGTGCTGGCTGAAATGCGTGCTGGCGTCGAACAGGCCCGTGAACACTTCCAGCGCCGCCAGCGTGTGGCCGTAACGCGCCATGCCGGCGGCGATCAACGCGTTGTCGTGCGGCCAGATGGTGCCGTTGTGGTACGACATCGGGTTGTAGCGGGCCTGGCCCTGGGCGACGGTGCGAATGCCCCACCCGCTGAAGAAGTCGGCCTCGAGCAGGCGCTTGGCCATGCGCTGCGCATGTTCAGGCGAGGCGATGCCGCTCCACATCGCGTGGCCCGCGTTCGACGTCGCTACCTCGCAGCGTTCGCCGCGGCCATCGAGGGCGATCGCGTACAGGCCCACGCGCTCGCTCCAGAAACGCTCTTGAAAGGCCCTCTGCAGCGCAAGCGCTTGCGACTGCAACCGGCCGGCCAGCACGCCTTCACCAAGCGCAAGCGCAAGGTCGGCAGCGAGCAGCTTGGCCTCGTACACGTAGCCCTGCACTTCGCACAGCGCGATCGGCGGCTCGGCCATCCGGCCGTCGGCATGGAACACCGAGTCGTGCGAATCCTTCCAGCCCTGCTGGATCAGGCCGTCGCTGCTGCGCCGCGCATAACTGACAAAGCCCTCGGAGTCGGCGTTGTGGTCGATCCACTGCAAAGCGGCCAACACGTGCGGCCAAAGCTTTCGCGCGAAGTCGAGGTCACCGGTACGTTTCCAGTAGGCGCCGGCCAGGCCGACAAACAACGGCGTGGCGTCGACGCTGCCGTAGTAGCGCCCGAACGGAACCTCGCGCGTAGCGGCCATTTCGCACTTGCGCGCCTCGTGCAGGATCTTGCCCGGCTCCGCGTCACTTGAAGGGTCGTTTTCGGTCGCCTGCGTCTGCGCCAGGAAAGCCAGGACGCCGCGGGCGGGCTCGGGATCGAACCACAGCATTTCACGCGCCGTGATGATGCCGTCGCGCCCGAACGTGGTGGAGTACCAGGGCACGCCGGCATAGGGGTAGGGGCCAGTAGGCAGTTCGGTGCTGAGCATCGCCACGTCGGCGTCCGAGCGTCGCAACCAGAGGTTGACCTGCGCGTTGGAGCTCTCGACGCTGCAACCATCGTCGCGCTTGGCGCGTCGCGCGTGTTCGTTGGCGCGGTAGGCCGTGTCGTAGTGAAGCCGCGGCGACCCTGCGTGCGTCTCTTGCCCGCGCTCGCAGTCAATGCTGCAGTAGATGTGGCGCTCGCGCCCCGGCTCGACCTCGACCTCGAAGGCCGCCTCGTGTTCATCCAGCGAAGCAGGCTGGGGCTGGAAGCGCAGCCTTGTGCGCCGCGTGACGCCATCGAGGCCTTCGTAGGTGCACAGCACTTCGTCGCTCGCCAGGCGCGCGGGAAGCCGCCTTCCCCGCTGCGCGCGCGGCATGCCGCGAACTTCGAACAGGTCGGCGAAGTCGGCGCCGAAGAACAGGCCGAGCCGCATCCGCGCAGTCTCCCCGCCATGGTTGACGATGCGAATGTGCTCGTAGCAGCAGCCGCGCCACAGCAGCTTGGCGCGAAAGATATGCAGCGTGCCCTTGGGAACGGCATGGCGTGGCAGGTCGGGGTTCATGAACTCCGCGACCAGCACGCTGTTGTCGTCCTTGACGTTGGAGCCGAGAAACATCGGCCGCACGCCGTCGAGCGACAGGCGGAACTCGCTCAGGTAGCGCGTGTCCTCGTGGTACAGGCCCTGCTCGCCCAGGCCCGTGCCGTCCACGTCGCCGAAGCGGTCGGCCACAAGAAAGCTCTCGTCGTGCTTGAGCACGTGCGGCGTGTCGTCGGCTCGCGCGGCACTGGCCGCGACGTACCACTTGTCGCCCACGCGGATGCGGTCGCCAGTCACTTAGTCGTCTCCGCGTCGAAACCGGGCGCGGTGACAATGTTCGAGCCCAGGAGTTCGGCGTACGTGGACAGATAGCGCTGCGCCATCGCGGTCGAAGTGAAGCGCTGTTCGAACACCTGGCGGCAGCTGCGGCGGTCGATCTGCCCGATACGCCGGGCGGCATCGATGGCGCCGGCCTGGTCGTCGACGATGAAGCCCGTCACGACGTCGTCCAGCAACTCGGGAACCGATCCGTGGCGATACGCGATCACCGGCGTGCCGCAGGCCAGCGCCTCGATCACCACCAGGCCAAAGGGCTCGGGCCAGTCGATCGGGAACAGCAGGGCCTTCGCGCTGCCCAGCAACTTGTTCTTGCCTGCGTCGTCCACCTCGCCAATGAACTCCACCAACGGGTGCTTCATGAGCGGTGCGATGTCGCGCTCGTAGTACTGGCGATCGACCTCGTCCACCTTCGCTGCCACCACCAGCCGTGTGTTGCAGGCGATGGCGATTTCGATGGCGCGGTCCAGGCGTTTCTCCGGCGAGACGCGGCCGATGAAGACGAACTGGTCCTGCGGCTTCGGCGAAAAGTCGTACAACCCGGGCGGCAGGCCGTGGTGCACGGTGGCGATGAAGTTCGCGCCCGGCAGTGGCCTGCGCTGGTCGTTGGAGATCGACACCAGCGGATGCTCGTGGAAGTAGCGATGCAACACTGGCAGGTGCGGCAGGTCGAGCCGGCCATGCAGGGTCGTGAGGCTCGGCGTTGCGCAGCGGCGGGCCAGTGGGTAGTGCAGCAAGTCGACGTGGAAATGGATGACGTCGAACTCGTCCGCGCGCGTGAATGCCTGGTCCAGCATCATGGTGTGCCATGCGGTCCAGTCATGGCGAAGCGGCTGGGTGCGCAAGCTGCGCTCGCACACGGCCACAAGATCGGCGGAGGTCACCGAATCGCCGCTGGCGAACAAGGTCACCTCGTGGCCGAGTTCGACGAGCGCTTCAGTGAGGTAGGAGACAACGCGTTCAGTTCCACCGTAACCGCGGGGAGGAACGCTTTCGAAGAGGGGGGCGACCTGGGCAATGCGCATGGGATGGGGATGTCCGGAAACCATCCATCCTGTCGCTCATGCGCCGCACGCCGCGTAGTGAAATCAGCCGCGCGCCGCGCGGCCTCCTCCTACAAATGCGTGGTCACTCTTCCTTTTCGATGTCTGCCGACGAAATGAACCCCTACTGTCGGCCCGGTTCGCTGCCCTTGTCCTGCGGCACGAAACTGACCTGCGAGTTCGCCACCGGCCGCACCACCACCGAGTTGGCGATCTTGTCGTGCCAGCCCTGCTTGCGGCGATCGAACGCGATCCAGATGAAGCCGATCAGCAGCGGGAGGGCGGAGATGTAGTAGCCGACGTAGCGGATGACCGCGCGGCCGGGCGTCAACGCCAGGCCGGTGTCCGCATCGACCACGTGGGCCGACAACATCAGCTTGCCTGGTGTGCCCCGCAAGCGCACCCAGAACACGACGGTGATCACGGCCGGGATGAAATAGTTGATGACCAGCGACGTGGCGCTGGTGTCCGGGTCTATCGTCCCGAAGATCATGAACCCGACCGAGCCGAGCACCAGCACCAGCAAGGTTGTGTCGATCAAGCTCGCTACAACTCGCCGCCAGAAGCCGACGTACTCCAGTTTCTCTTCGTCCATGGTGTCCTCCTCGACAGGGCATTATCCGCCGGGCCGCCTTGTCCGGTGCCTTATCATTCGCGCCCTCACCATGCAACGACGTCACTTGCTCCAATCAGTCGCAGGGGCGCTGGCCGTTGTCTCATCGCCGGGCGCCTTCGCGGACGAAAGTCCCGTCGCCGCCAAGCCATCGTTCCGCTTGTCATCGCCGCTCGCTCCCGTGCGAGCGCTGCCCGAGCGCCTGATCGACATCGCGGCTGTGCGCCGCCTGGCGCT
>JBKJOM010000265.1:0-3306 GCA_046595775.1 Ramlibacter sp.
TGCTGGACTGGATGCCGCAAGCCCAGCTGATGCAGATCTATGACACACACGGCATCTTCCTGTTTCCGTCGTTCTTCGAGGGCTTCGGGAAGGCCTTTCTCGAAGCCATGGCACGCGGCCTGGTCGTTGTGGCTTCGGACGAAGGTGGCGCACATGACCTCATCGACAACGAAGTCAATGGCTTCAAGGTGCCGGCAGGTGATCCGCAGGCATTGGCGCAGGCCTGCCTGGCGGTGCAAAGAGGCCGGTATGACGGGCAGTCGTTGAGCGCCTCTGCACGAGCGAGCGCCATCACGCATACATGGCAACGTGTAGGCGTCGAGTCTGCCGCCTTCTACCAGCGCCTTCGGAACATGCAATGAACACCGCGTCGATGCCTGTCACGATTGCAATCCCGACCTATCGCAGGGAGCAAGTGCTGCTCGATACGCTGCGCGCCTTGATTCAACTTGAACCTGCGGCCGCCGAAATTCTGGTGTTGGATCAGACGGAACGGCATGTGGACAGCACTTTGGCTGAACTGGCAGCGCTGGAGGCCGACGGTCGCATCCGGTGGCTGAAGTTGGTCGAACCTTCAATCCCGAAAGCCATGAACGGGGGCTTGCGCGAAGCCAGTCAGCCGGTGGTGATGTTCCTCGACGATGACATTCGTCCCGACGCGGGCTTGGTCGCCGCGCACTGGTCAGCGCATCAGACCATGGGTGACGTGCTCATTGCTGGCAAGGTGCTCCAGCCTTGGGACGAGGGGCGAGACTATCCGGCCGGCATGCCCTTTCACTTTGCAAGCAGCGAGCCGCACTGGATCGAGCAGTTCATGGGCGGCAATTTCTCGATGCGTCGCGATTCCGCGTTGTCCCTGGGCGGGTTCGACGAGAACTTCGTGCGGGTGGCCTACCGGTTCGAGGCTGAATTTGCACATCGCGTTCTCGCCAGCGGGCGCCGCATCCGCTTTGAACCTGCTGCAATCATTCACCACCTGAAGATCCAAAGCGGCGGCACTCGCACGTATGGGGAACACCTGACCACGTGGCGGCCCGATCACGCAGTGGGCGCGTATTACTACGCCTTGCGTACGGGCAATTGGGCAGAGTTCTTCGGCCGGCCGTGGCGCTCCATCGTCACCCGCTACCATCTTACGCATCCGTGGCAAATCCCGGTCACCCTGGTGGCTGAAGCTCGTGGCATCGCCTGGGCTCTCATCTTGTTTTGCCGAGGGCCGCGGCTCCCTGGGCAAGGGCACAAGAGAAACCCATGACTGAACTGACGCTGGGGCTGCTGATCATTACCGGCGGGCTGACCATGCTTGACTGGCGCAAGGGCTTGCTCATGTGCGTGCTGATCGGGGTTGCGGCCGACCCGCTTCGCAAGTTGGCCCCGAACCAGCCCCAGTACTACGTGATCCTCGTCGGCATCGTCTTTGGCGTTGGCTGGATTCGGGCGGCATTGATGCGAGTGCCACTGGGTCCCGCCGTGATCAAGGGCTGGCGCCAAATCCTGCGTACTCCGGCGCTCCTGTTCATGTTTGTGGTGATGGTCCAGGCCATGCACTCGTACGTTCGCTATTCCAGCCTCGTCGTCCCGGCCATCGGGTTACTGGTCTGGCTGGCACCGGTACCCGCCGTCGTGCTGGCCTACCAGTTTGCCGCCCGCCGCGGACTGGTGGGTGTGCGCCGTTGGATGGTGGTCTACATCACCGTTGCGTTGGCCGCGCTCTCAGGCGTGTATTTTGAGTATTCCGGCTTCAACTGGCGAACCCTGGGCGAAATCGGAGAGGGCCAGATCATCTACGACGTGGGGACGATCCTGAAGGCGCACTCCGGCTTTTTCCGCGCCTCCGAGATCGCGGCCTGGCATACGGCAGCCATTGCCTGCTTCGTGTTCACTCTATCCGTCGGCAAGAAACCAACTGTCCTGCGTGTCGTGACCGCAGTGGGCCTGATCGCCATCCTGATTACGCTGGGCATCCTCACGGGCCGACGGAAGTTGTTGATCGAGATCACGATCTTCATCAGTTTCTACCTCTTCCTGATCGCCTGGCTGCAGCGGGGCATGGCCCGGTTGGCGATGACGGTGCTGATCCTGGGTGCCATCGGGTATGTGGGCATCGTTGCCTTCGTCTCGCCCGATCTCGTGCAAAGCTCTTATTCAAAGAGCTTGAGAATGGCAGATGCCGATCGGATGCAGGGCTACGCAGCCCGCGGGCAATCCGTTTTTGCAGATTTGCCAAAACGGGTGAATGATGTCGGTCTGCAACCGTTGTTGTCTTCGATCGAAACATTCGGGTGGCTGGGCGCTGGCCTGGGTACGGGCAGCCAGGGCACCAACGAAATTGTCGAGGCCCACAACATCAATCGGTGGGCTGCCGAGGGCGGGCTGGGCAAGATGGCCATGGAACTGGGTATTCCTGGGTTGTTGGCCGGTCTTTGGCTGTGCGCCGCGCTCGGGCGCCACCTGAACCAACAACTGAGGCCACTGGTCAAGACATCGCCCCAACACGCGCGAATGGCGTTTGGCCTCGTGTCATTTCTCGTTGCCAACGCCGCAACTTTCTCTGTTGCCACGCAAGCCTATAGCGACCTGTTTGTCCTGCTCATCATCGGATGGTGCCTGGGATTCCTGTTGGCCATGCCGACGCTCGCTGCCAAGTCGCAGGCCGAGGCGCTGGCGCGCCGCGATCGCCCTTGGGATCCAACCATGCCGGCCGGGCTTGGCAACACGCGGCCGGCGGCGATGCCGCACGGCTCGCGGGTCGCGCGGTGAGCACCTCTCACTCGGATCGCCCACCCCGCGTCCTGGCGGTGGCTTCGCACCCTATCCAATACCAGGCGCCATGGTTTAGGGCCCTGGCAGCCAAGCCGTCCATCGACTTCTCGGTGTTGTTCATCCAGTTGCCCGACGCGGTATCACAAGGCAAAGGCTTCGGCATCGCCTTCGAGTGGGACATTCCCTTGCTCGAGGGATATCGTTGGACGAAAGTTGAGGACTTGCGCGGCCGCGGGGGTTTGGATGGCTTCTTCGCGGCGCGCATTGGGAGCGCGCGAAAGCTGTTGCGGGAGCTACGGCCCGATGTGGTGTTGCTCACAGGCTGGCATGTGTGGCCCCTCGTGCAGTTGCTCGTTGCTGCGCATGCGCTCAACATCCCCGTGGTCATGCGCGGCGAGGCAAACGCCCTGCGCCCACGACGCTTCGCAGTCCGGCTGTGGCACAGCTGGCTGCTTGGCCGCTGCGCCGCCTTCCTGCCGATCGGTCGCGCCAGCCACGATTTTTATCGTGGCTATGGCATTGCACCGGGAAAGCTTTTCGACG
>JBKJOM010000278.1:0-12011 GCA_046595775.1 Ramlibacter sp.
CCGCGCCTGCGTGATCCGGCTGCATCCGAACGGCACCCGCGATGCGGGCTTCGGCCCCAACGGCGTGCGCGAGATCATCCCGCCGGCCGGGCTCTCGTATCCGATCTACGATCTGACGATCGCTGGCGATGGCAAGATCTATGTCTGCGGGTCCGCTTTTTCGGGCAACGGCGCGATCGCGGCCATCTTCCGGCTCAACGCCGACGGCACCCCCGATGCCGGGTTTGGCCAGGGCGGCGTGGTCAAGCTGGCGTTCAGTGGCGAGTCGGCCTATGTGATGCGGGTCTTCGTGCTCCCCGACGGCCGGCTGCTGGCGCTCGGCAGCGTGCTGGTCAGCAACAGCCGGTATTACGGTTTTGTCGCCCGGCTGAGCGCAGGCGGCCAGCTCGATCCCACGTTCGGCAACGCCGGGCTCTCGCCGACCGACCTGGCGCAGCAATACTGGTTCAACACTGGCGCCATCCTCGCCGACGGCGCGATCCTGGCGATCGGCTATCGCCAGAACACACTTGGCGCGGACAACGACGTTGACTCGCTGCTGGCGCGCTTCGTCGGCGTCGAGACGACCACGCCGGTGAACGAGTTCTACAACTCCATCCTCAATCACTACTTCATCACCGCCGATCCGGTCGAAGCGGCGGCGATCGACGCCGGCGCCGCAGGCCCCGGGTGGTCGCGGACCGGCAAGACATTCCGCTCCGGCGGACCGAGCCGGGTGTGCCGCCTGTACGGCTCGCCCGACATTAACCCGGCGACCGGCCTGCGGCGCGGCCCGAATTCGCATGTGTATTCGATCGAGGCCGCGGAATGCCTGGCGATTCGGGCCGATCCGGGCTGGCGCTTCGAGAGCTACGATTTTTCCGGATGGCCGCGGCTGACGGCCACCTGCCCGGCCGGCACGGTCGGCGTCTATCGCGCGTACAACGGCCGCTTCGCGCAGAACGACAGCAATCACCGCTACACGACTGAGGTCACCGTCTACAACGCGATGATCGCGCTGGGCTGGTCCGGCGAGGGGATCGTGTTCTGCGCGGTGTAGTCGCCTGAAGTTATCGAGCGGCTGCGCAAGGCGTATGCCTTTGCCGAAGGCGGTTCGCCTGAGGAATTCAGCAAGTTTTTAAACGATGAAGGTACGCGTTGGACCAAACTGGTCAAGGACGCCAACATCAAGCTCGACTGAGACGACGCGCGGGCAAAGCTGCATCCTGCCGCTGCCGCCGCGAAGGAGGTGGCGTCAGGCACCGGCCAACGCGGCGCGCACGACGCGGCCGATCAACGCACAGTCCGCGTCGGTGAGCGAGAGCGCGATGCGCATATCGCACAGACCGGCCATCAGCGGCAGCGACGCCGGAACGTCCTGCGCGTGGCGCACGTAGCCCCAGTGCGTGTAATTGCTGGTGAAGCCTTGCGGCTCGGAGCGACCGAACCACTTGATGTGCAGGCCCCGGAGCTCGCAGCCGGCGAGGAAGCGCTCGATTCGTTCGGGCGGGAGGTCGAGCGTGAACTGGATTGAACTGGCGACGTATTCCTCCCTTGCGTCCCGTGCCGGTACGGTGAGGTGCGAGAGGCCGGCGAATTCCCGCTCGAGCTTCGCGTACAGCGCGTTCCAGGTAGCGGCCCGGCGCGGCATCTCGGCCAGTTGCGGCCGCAATATCGCGGCCGAGTGGTTGGGCATGCGCAGGCTGAAGTTCGGTATCTGCTTCTGCCAGTGCTCGAGCGCCGCGGCCGGCGGCCTGGAGAGGTGCTGGCCGTAGAGCATGTAGCTGCCGGAATAAAGAATCGCCCGCGCGCACAGCTCGTTATCGTCGGTCACCAGCAGTCCCCCCTCGCCGGAGTTGATGTGCTTGTAGGTCTGCGTGCTGTAGCAGCCGGCCTTGCCCCAGGTCCCGGTGTGTTTCCCGGCCCAGCGTGCGCCCATCGTGTGTGCGCAGTCTTCCACCAGCGCGATGCCGTGGGCGTCGCAGATCGCGCGCACCGCCTGCAGGTCGGTGATGTGGCCGCGCATGTGTGAAATCAGGAACACGCGGGCGCCGCTGCTCGCGGCCTTGCGCTCGAGGTCCTCGAGGTCGGCGGTGTAGCCGGCCGTGGTTTCCACCAGCACCGGTTCCGCGCCGGCATGCGCGATCGCCCCGGGCACCGGCGCCAGGGTGAACGTGCTGGTCAGCACCTTCTCGCCCGGGACCACGCCCAGCGCCTTGAGCGCCACGAACATCGTCGCGCCGCAGGAACTCATCGCGACACAGTACTTCGCCCCGACGTACGCGGCATACTCCTGCTCGAGCAGCGAAGGCTCGGGCGCGCCGCCCCCAGTCTCGCCATAGCGATGCAGCCGGCCGTTGCGCATCAACTCGACCGCGCGCGCGATGCCGGCCTCGGGAATCGCCTCGGGCTGGCTCAGGTCCTTGCCGAACCACAATCCGTCGGGGGACTGCGGGCCTTGCGTCGCCGCCGTGTCGCTCATGAGTGCTCGCTCGTCAAGTGTTCAGTTGGCCGGTGGTCTCGCCAGCCGGCATCCGTTGCGGCGCGACACCGCTGCTAGGGGTGCCCGCCCAGCGTGCCAAGATCGAATTTCTCCTCGGGATAATACTTGAGCAGGCGGATGTCGCTGGTGCGCGCGTGGCCTTCCATGCCCTCGACGCGCGAGATCCGGGCCGCGACCTGGCCCACCTCGCGCGACGCGGCGCGGTCCAACCGCTGCCAGGTCACGGTCTTGATGAACTTGCCCACCGACAGCCCGCCCGAATAGCGGGCCGCGCCCCGGGTGGGCAGGATGTGGTTGGGCCCGCTGCACTTGTCGCCGTACGCGACCGTGGTCTCTTCGCCCAGGAACAGCGAACCGTAGTTCTTCAGGCGCGCCAGCCACCAGTCGAGATCGCCGGCGAGCACCTGCAGATGTTCGCTGGCGTAGCGGTCGCTGACCTCGACCGCCTCCTCGCGGGTCGCGCACACGACGACCTCCGCATAGTCGCGCCATGCGGCGGCGGCGGCGGAGCGGGCCGGCTCGGGCAGTGCGGCGATCAGGGCCGGCACGCGAGCGATCACCGCCGCGGCCAGTTCTCGCGAAGTGCTGATCAGCCAGACCGGCGAGTCGGGGCCGTGTTCGGCCTGGCCGACCAGGTCGGCGGCGACGATGTCGGGGTCGGCGGCGTGATCGGCGATGATCGCCGACTCGGTGGGCCCGGCCAGCACGTCGATGCCGACGCGGCCGAAGAGCAGGCGCTTGGCCTCGGCGACGAAGCGGTTGCCCGGGCCGACGATCACGTCGGCGCTGTGGCCGGTGAACAGGCCGCAGGCCAGCGCCGCCACCGCGTGCACGCCGCCCAGCGCCAGCACCGAGTCGGCGCCGCAGAGTTTCATCGCGTACAGGATGGCCGGGTTCACGCCGGCGTCCTTGTGCGCCGGCGAGGTGGCGATCACGTTCTGCACCCCGGCAACCTTGGCCGTGCCCACGCTCATGATCGCGCTCGCCGCATGCGCGTAGCGGCCGCCCGGAACATAGCAGCCAGCGGTGTCCACGGGGATCAGCTTCTGCCCCGCGACCAGACCCGGGCGCAATTCGCTGGTGAACTCGTGCAGCGAATCGCGTTGCCGCTGCGCGAACCCGCAGACGCGGTCGCGGGCGTAGCGGATATCGTCCCTGACGCCGGGCGACAGGCTGCGTTCCGCCTGGGCGAAGGCCGCATCGCCCAGGATGATGTCGCCGTCCCAGCCGTCGAGTTCGCGCGCGTACCGGCGGACCGCGTCTTCGCCGCCGGCCTGGATCTCGGCCAGCATGCGTTGCACGGTGACACCGGTCTCGTTGTCGATCCGCTGCTGCGGAGGCGTGGCTTTCTTGAGGTATTCAATCATCACATGTCCTGCGGGATAAGTGGCACCTGCGCCGCGCGCGGCGCATGCACCGGGAACGGTGCCGGGTCGGGGGGACGCCGCAAACACCGGTGGCCGGGAGCCCGCGCGGGCCCGGCCGCCGGCACGGTTTTGCATCGATCAGTTGGTGCGGGCAGCGAACGCCTTGAGCTGCGGGTCGCGCTCGACCAGCTTCAGGTACTCGTCGGTGACGTAGGTCTTGACCTCGGGCGCCGGCTCGTCGGGGCGCAGCGATCCGACTTCCTTCATGAACGCGGTGATGGCGACCATCGCCCCGTCTGCGCGGGAGGCGCCCTTGCTGCGATCAAACAGCGCCAACTGCCCCGATAGGTCAAAGGTCGGGCGCACGTCGTACTCCTTGTTCATCGCCGCCTCCGAAATCTGCACGCCGCCGGCTTCGTAATGCTTCTTCATCATGGCCAGCGCGTCATTGCGGTTGGCGGCGAGATACCGCTGGGCGCGAATGTACACGGCGAGGAATTTCGCGACCATCTGCGGGTTCTGCTTCGCCCAGTCGGAGCGCACGACCAGGTTGCCCGGCACCAGCACGCCGGCGTCCTTGCCCGAGCACAGCATCTTCGCGCCGATCTTCTCTTCGGCCGTGTAGGTGTTCGGCGCCCACAATCCGGCGATATCCGCCGAGCCGGACGACATCGCGGCGATGATCTCGGCCTGGCCGAGGCTGCGGATCTGCACGTCGCCCTTTTGCAAGCCGAATTTCTGCAGGCAGGAACGCGCGGCCAGGTCGACGGTCGAGTTGCCGGTCAGGAACACCGTCTGGCCCTTCAGCGAGGCCGGGTTCTTGATGATGGCGTCGGCCTTGTCGCCGCGCACGTAGAGCGCGTTGGTCGCCGACTGATCGTCCGAGAAACCGATCGTATGCAGGTTGAAGCGCGCCGCACCCAGCACGGCCGGGACCGATCCGGTGTAGCCGACGTCCCATGACGAACTGGCCGCGATCTGCGGCGCTCCCGCCGGGAAATTGGTGATCGTCACCTTCAGGCCGACGTCCTTCCACCAGTCCTTCTCGGCGGCGAGCAGCAGCGGTACCGAGCCGAGCAGCGCGGGCTGCGAGCTGATCCGCAGTTCCTGCAGCGCCTGGGCCGAGGCGGGGCCGGCGAGGGAGACGAAGAGTGCCGCGGCGGCGGTGCGAAGAAGCAGTTTGCGCATGGTATTTCCTCCTGGGTGAAATGGGTCAACGATGGCGGAGCCTGACGGGCTCAAGTGTCGGCCGGATCATGTTGCTCGCGCAGCAGGCGCCAGATGTGGGTGCGCAGGTGCACGAACGAGGCGAGGTCCATCACGTCCTCGATACGTTCGTGTTGCTGCCACTGCTCGGCGTCGCGAACCGGCTTGACGTCGACGATTTCCCTGATGCGGCCGGGCCGGCGCGTCATTACCACCACGCGGTCGGCCAGATACACCGACTCGTCCACGGCATGGGTGATGAACAGGACGGTGCGCGGGTTCATCCGTCCCACCCGGAGCAGTTCCTCCTGCATCACGGTGCGCGTCTGGGCGTCCAGCGCGCCGAAGGGCTCGTCCATCAGCAGCACCTTGGGATCGAGCACGTAGGCGCGCGCAATCGCCACGCGCTGCTGCATGCCGCCGGACAACTGGTGCGGGAAGGCCGATTCGTAACCCTCCAGATTCATCAACTTGATGCTGCTGACGACGCGCTCACGCCGCTCGGCGGCAGGCAGGCCGAGGCATTTCAGGCCGAACTCGATGTTCGCCTGCACGGTCTTCCAGGGAAACAGGGCGAACTGCTGAAACACCACGGCGCGTTCGGGGCCCGGCCGCCTGACTTCGACGCCGCCGACCCGGACCGAACCCGAGGTCGGGAATTCGAGCCCGGCGACCATGCGCAGGCAGGTCGTCTTGCCGCAGCCCGACGGCCCCACGATGGCCACGAACTCGTTCTCGTGGACCGTCAGATTGACGTCGTCGAGGGCAAGAAAATCCTTGCCGTCGCGCCGGAAGTTGCGCGACACGCCATGGAAAGTGATGTTGCTGCTCATGTGGCCAAGCCCCTCCGGCGCTGGATGTACTGTTCGAACCCGCGCAGCGCAACGTCGACAGCCAGGCCGAAGACGCCGACGGCGAGCATCCCGACCATGACGGTCGAAGTATCGAGTGCTGCCTGCGCCCGCACCATCATCAGTCCCACGCCGCTGTTCGCCGCGATCAACTCGGCACCAATCAGCGACTGCCAGCCAGTGCCGGCGCCCACGCGCAGGCCCGACACGATCGCCGGTACGGACGAGGGCAGCAGCACGTCGTAGATCATTCGCGGCCCCGATGCGCCGAGTACCTGCGCGGCCTCGATGTGGCGCTGCTCGACGTGCCTGGCGCCGCGGTAGGCATTGATCAGGCACGGCGGAAAGGCGCCGGCGAAGATGATCATCGTGGGCCCGCCGATGCCGGTGCCGAACCACAACGCGGCGAAGGGTACCCAGGCGATCGGCGCGATGAAGCGCAGGCCATCGAAGAGCGGCGTGATCACGTTGTCGAGCCAGCGGTACCAGCCCATCATCAGGCCGAGCGGGACGCCGACCGCGGCGGCCAGCAGGAAGCCGCGCACGTAGCGCTCGACGCTCGACACCAGGTGACCTTGCAATGTCTCGCCGGAAAACGGGGTGCCGATCAGCTTGACCAGGGTCGCGACGACTTCCCAGGGCAGCGGCAGGAACCGCCTCGGCGCCAGCTCGATCGCCGCGGCGAGCGTCCAGGCGCCGAAGAAGATCGCCAGTCCGGCGACCGAGAACCAGGCGATCTGCGTGTGCGAGAGCTTGGCGTCCATCCGTTCAGCTCACGGGTTGCGCCACGGCATGGCGAGCCGCTCGGCGAGGTCGATCAGCGCGGTGAGCGCGAAGCCGGTGATGGCGACCGCCACCATCCCGACCATGATCATGCCGGGGTAGATGTCGAGCCCACCCTGGTAGAGCAGCTTGCCCAGCCCCAGAATCGCGCCGAGCAGTTCCGCCGCCACCAGTGCGGTCAGGCAACCCTGCAACGACAGGCGCAGGCCGGTGAAGATCGATGGCAGCGCGCCAGGCACGATCACTTCCCACAGCAGCGCGAAGCCGCGTACGCCCAGCATCCGGCTGGCCTCGATGACCGGCCGTTCAATGGCCCGCACCCCGGAGTAGCTGTTGATCACCGTCGGCACGAAGGCGGTGAACACCAGGATCATGATCTTGGCCCCGTCGCCCAGTCCCAGCCAGACGATGGCCAGCGGGATCCACGCCAACCCCGGGATCGGGCGGATCAGCAGGAAGACCGGGTTGATCAGGGCCTCGGCCCGCCGCGACCATCCCATCCAGAGGCCCATCGGCACGCCGATCGCGGTGGCGACCGCGAAGCCCATCAGGATCAGCTTCAGGCTCTGCAGCAAGTGCTGCCACAAGAGGCCGTCGGCGTAGCCGGTGGTCAGGCTCTGCTGCAGCGCGGACCAGAAGTTGCCGGGCGAAGGGAAGAAGGAAGTGCCAATCCAGCCGACCCGGGTGGCCACGGTCCACAACACGAACAGCAGCGCAATGGTGCCGGCACCGGTCCAGAGCCGGACGGGGATGCGCTGGGAACGGGTTCGCATGGTTGTCGTCCGGTCAGTCGCGGCGCAGCACGCGACCGCTCCGTGCGCCGGTGCGCACCCCGTCGCGGACCGCCCAGTTGCCGTTGACCATCACGTGCCGGATGCCGCCCGGGCTGCGGTTGGGGTGGGTGAGGTCGGAGCGGTCGGTGAGCGCGTCGAAGTCGAGCAGCACAAGGTCGGCGGCAGCGCCGCCGCGGACGCACCCGCGATCGGCCAAGCCCAGTCGCTCGGCGGGAAGGCCCGTGAGCCGGTTCACCGCCTCCGCGCGCGACATCAATCCAAGGTCGTGCGCGTAGTGGCACAGGAAGCGCGCACTCCAGCCGTGGCTGCTGGGCGACCAGCGCAGCGCGCCCAGCGGACCACCGCCGGCTGTGCTCACTGCGTCCGAAATCACGCCTGCGCCGGCCTGGCCGAGCAGGAGCGCGACGTCGCTCTCCAGGAAGTTGTTGCCGACCCAGCTGGCGCCATACAGCGCGTCTCCCTCGTCGCGCAGCAGGTCCAGCGCCGCGTCGTGCGGGTCGACCCCGCGCCGGCGGCCGATCACGCTCATCGTCAGGCCGATCAGTTCGGGCGCCGACTCGCAGTGGAAGAGCACGATATCGTCCCAGCGGCCTTGCGCGACGAGTTGCCACAGCGGCCGCGGGTTGTTTTTGAGCGCGGCGCGCTCGCGCGGGTCGCCCAGGCGCCCGAGCAGTTCGCCCAGCCCGCCGGCGAAGGCCGCAGCGGGAAGCACCGAGGCCATCATCGTCGGCCCCCAGGTGTGCGGAATGACGTCGTAGCCGACATTGGCGCCGTCGACGCGTGCCTGGGCGATCATCTCGATGCAATGCTCCGCGGCGCGTGCCGGTGCGCCGAACTTCGGCTGCAGGTGCGAAAGCTGGGTGCGCACCCCGCTGCGGCGCGCCGCAGCCAGCGCTTCGCCGACTCCACTCTCGTAGTGCAGGTCGCGGTTACGCACGTGCGTGGCGTAGATCGCGCCGCGTTGCGCGGTGGTCCGGCATAGCGCTTCGATTTCTTCCGCGGTGGCGCTGCTGCCCGGCGCGTATTCGAGGCCGGTCGAGAAACCCCAGGCGCCCGCGTCGAGCGACTCCTCCAGCAACCGCTGCATCGCACGCACCTCGTCGGCCGCAGCCGCGCGCGGCGCCCCGCAGCCGGCGCAGAAACGCAGGGCGCCGTGGCCGCAGAGTGCCGCTACATTGGTGCCCGGCCGGCTGGCCTGCAGCCGCGTCAGGTAGCCGTCGAAACCGGTCCAGTCGGCCGCCAAGTCGCGTTGGGTTCCGAGGGCCAGCTGGCGCAGGTCGTCGCCATGCGCCAGCGGTGCGCAAGAGTGGCCGCAGTTGCCGATCACTTCGGTGGTGACGCCTTGCAGCAGTTCGCTGTCGGCGCCGCCATCGACCAGCAGCGTGGCGTCGGAATGGGTGTGCAGGTCGATGAAGCCGGGGCAGAGCGCCAGGCTTGTCGCGTCGATGCGCTCGTCGCAGGCCAGCGCGGCCATGGCGCCGGGCGCCCCGATGGCCGCGATGCGCTCGCCAATGACGAGCACGTCGGCCGCACGCGGGGCGCGAGCCGTGCCGTCGTACAAGTCGGCATTCCCAATCACGGTGGTCAGCATCGAGTTGTTCCCCTGGGGCCTGGGTGGGGGGTGGCGATGAGCGGGAGTCTAGTGGGCCGGGGCATTCTCCGGTGGAGCCACAAAATACAATCTTTTGATGCCAGAATGCGATTCCGGCCTTCTGGAGATCCAGCCATGCGCAGCGCCCGCGAAATCAGCACCGTCTGGACCAGCCTGTTCGCGCGCTTCGAAGCCGGAAGCGGGACGCGCCAGGCGCAGGTTCGCGGCGCGGTGGTGCACGGCATCCTCTCCGGCATGGTGGCCCCGGGCATGCCGGTGCCGCCGACGCGCACGCTGGCCGCGCTGCTGGGCGTGTCGCGCAACACCGTGGCGCTGGCCATGCATTCGTTGCAGGAGCGCGGGTTTCTCGTATCCCGGGCGCGCAGCGGCCTGTACGTCAATCCGGATATCGTCGAGTCGCAGGTGCCCGCGGCAACTGCGGCGCCGGCGGCCGTCGTCGACCTGCGCTGGTCGCGGCGATTCCGGAGCACACCCAGTGCACAGCGCAACATCGTCAAGCCGGCCGACTGGCAATCGTTTGGCTACCCGTTCATCTACGGCCAGTTCGACAACAGCCTGCTGCCCCATGCCGACTGGCGCGAGTGCGAGCAGCAGGCACTGCACGTCCAGTCGATGCAGGCGTGGTCGCGCGACCACATCGACCGCGATCCGGACCCGCTGATCGAGCAGATCCAGCAACGCCTGCTGCCGGCGCGCGGCATCTGGGCCGCGCGCGACGAGATCCTGGTGACCGCCGGCGCGCAGATGGCCGTCTACCTGCTGTCCCAGCTGCTGCTGGACCGTCGCAGCGCCGTCGGCATCGAGGACCCGGGCTATCCTGACGCGCGCAATGCCTTTGCGCTGCGGGCACGCAGCGTGATGCCGTTGCCGGTGGACCAGTCCGGACTGAAGCTCGGCCCCGAACTGGCGCGCTGCCAGTACCTCTATGTCACGCCCAGCCACCAGTGCCCGACCACTGTGACCATGCCGATCGAACGGCGCCGCCAGTTGCTCGAGAAGGCGCGTCGGCACGACCTCGTGATCTTCGAGGACGACCACGAAAGCGAGCTGAATTTTTCCAGCCGCCCGCTGCCGGCCTTGAAGAGCCTGGACAGCGAGGGCCGCGTGATCTACATCGGCAGCCTGTCGAAGACGCTCTCGCACGGCCTGCGCATCGGTTACGTCGTGGCGCCCGCCGAACTGATCCGCGAGTTGCGCGCACTGCGCCGGCTGGTCATGCGTCACCCGCCGACGAACAATGCCCTGGCTGCCGCGCGCTTCGTCGCGCAGGGCTACCACGAAGCTTTCATCCGCCGGCTCAACGCGGTCTACCGGGCGCGCCGGAAGGTACTCCTGGATGCGCTGGCCGAGTTCCTGCCGCAGTTCGACGTCTCCCCTTCGATCGGTGGTTCGGCGGCGTGGATTCGCACCCCGCGTGGCATCGACACCGACCTGCTTGCCCGCACAGCCGCCGCGGCGGGTCTCCTGATCGAGCCCGGCAGCGTCTTCTTCGCGGAGGCGCCGGCGCCGTGCCGGTACTTCCGCATGGGATACTCGGCGATTGCCGAACCGCAGATCCGCGAAGGGGTGCGGCAACTGGCGCGGCTGGCAGTTCGCTGAAACTCTCCCTGCTCGACTCCACCCCGAACCGCCTCACGTCCCTCTCCCGTCCTCGGTTTCCGGCGCATCAGGCCTTTCCTGGACGGCTGTCGCGAGGTCTCGCATGTCGGCGATCCTGCGGCTCAACGGGGCCGGCGGCTGTTGGCAATGGTCCAGTCGTAGGGCGTGAACCGGACCTCGTAATTCAGCGGCGCGGGCAGGGGCCCATAGCGGTTGGCGTAGGCCAGCAAGCTGGTGGCCACACTGGGTACGAAGTCCTCGGGGTAGAAGCTCAGCAGCTCGCTCAGCCACAGCGTGCGCGTCGCAGCGTCAACACGAAAATTCTCGGGTCGCGCGAAGAAGGCCCGGGTCTCGCGCTCGAGTTCCGCGTCGAGCCCGGCCGCGGTGAAGGGCGCGCGCGGTAAAACCGGGCACGACAGCGCCGAGCAGTTCAGTGCAAAGTGAATGCGCGGGTCGTTGGTGCGGCGCGCATACGGTCGGATCACGTCGTTCTCGAAGCTGCGCAAGGACCAATGCTGCCCGCCGATCTCCAGCTTGCGTAGGGCAAAGAATGTCACCTTGTTGAAGCCGGCGTGCGTGGCCGGGATGCCACTGCGCAGTACGTTGAACATCGACAACGCGTTGTACGCATTGATCATGTGCGCCAGGCGGATCGGCCCGTCGGGCAGGGTCTCCAGCGGCGCGTCGGCGACATGTCGCACATAGGCATCCAGATCCTCTGGAGCCGCCGCCAGCGCCGAAAAATCGACTTCACCTTGCTCGCTCACAAAACGATGCAGCACTTGCGCCCAGGCGGACTCGGCCACAGCCGCGTCGAGTGACGGCAGCGCAGGCGCCGGCACCAGCGTGGCGCAACCGGACACCGCGGCAGCCAGCAGCAGGATGGCGATGCTCAGCGTTTTCATGGCGGACGGGTCACGGCGTCGGACGCGTATCGTCCTGTCCTGCGTGCATGCAGCGCCGCCGCGCGGGGCCGGCCCTTCAGCCACTTGATCGGAAACGTCGGCACGGCCGCGTGACCTTCAGGCAAAGGTTGCCACGGCCCCTGGCTTGTTTGCAGCGGCCGCAGCAGGTAGCTGTCACGCTGCGCGTTGTAGGCACACATGCTCAAGGGACTGTCCTGGGTCATGGCCATGAACACACAGGCCTCAACGCGTTCGGCGTCGAGCTGGCAGGCATCCATGAAATTGTGGGTGAAGAAGGTGAGTTTGTGCACCTGGCCGCGTGCGGCGAACAGGTCGGCACGCAGGCGCCAGGCTATCGCCGCCACCCAGCGCAGCGCAGCCAGGCTGAGCCGGGGCCGCGCCAGAGCCGCCA
>JBKJOM010000345.1:0-4814 GCA_046595775.1 Ramlibacter sp.
GAGGAACTCGCTGCCGGCCGGCAGGCCCAGCCGGTTGATCTCGATCAACAGCTGGCGCGCAATGCGAAGGCCTTCGTCGATGCGAAAGCTCTCGTCGAGGTAGGGGTCGTTGATCAGGCCCTTCCATCCCACCGTCGTGCGGGGCTTCTCGAAGTACACGCGCATTACCACTTCGAGCGTGCCGGTGTGGCGATCGCGCGCTTGCTTCAGCCGGCGCGCGTATTCCAGGGCTGCCGACGGATCGTGGATCGAGCACGGCCCGATCACAACCAGCAGGCGATCGTCCTTGCCCGCCATGATGTTGTGGATGTTACGGCGAGTCTGCGTGATCAGCGTTTCCACCGGGGTGCCGCGGATCGGGAAGAACCGGATCAGGTGCTCGGGCGGCGGCAGCACGGTGATGTCCTTGATGCGCTCGTCGTCAGTTTCGCTGGTCTTGTCGACGGGGCGTGTATGCCAGGCATCGCTGGCAGTGACGGTCTTGGCGTTCATTCCTGGGCTCCTGTCCTTCGGTTTCGTGATGGGTGCGGGCAAAAAAAACCCGCCGGGGTCCGGCGGTTTGGTTCGGGAGTCTTGGCGTGTCTGGGTACGCTTAGCTCTCTCTACCGCCGGTGGCGCTGGAGATCCAAAAGTAGCCGAAAAAATACACGCAAGACGTATGCATGAGGGCAAATGTAGCACAGCTCATAGCCGCAACTTCTTCCACCACTGCACGGCACGCTCGACTTGCGGCTCGCTCAACGCCCCCAGCATCGACTGCCCGGGGTTCTCGCTGGCGATCCACTGCTCGTACATGTCGATCATCAACATGCCCTCGCCCAAGGTGCGCCATGCCACCAGTTCGAAATCTTCGGCGCTCACCAGCAATTCGGTACTGAGCGGGCCGCCATCGAGCAGCCACTGGCCGATCAGCACCCGGAAATTGTTCAGTGCCTGCAGGTAAGCCGCGTACTCGTACAGGCCGCGCCACGACAGCCCGAGGTTGACGATGATGTGGCGGTGTCCCCGCAGCACCGTGAGCAGGTCCACCAGCAGCGGCGCGACCGTCGTGCGAATGCGGTTCAGCCGCAGTGCCGCGATGATGACTTCGACGTGCACGGACAACTGGCCCATGCTCTCCGAGAGCTGGCGGCAGTCCTCGTCGGCCACCGAGCTGCGCAGGAAGCTGGAAAGCTCGCCGAAGGTGTTGATCGTCGGCAGCAGCGTCGACGGGTTGACCGGCAGACGGGAGTTCGGCGCAGCCACTTGCCGTTCCCTTTGCCCCTGTTAGGCGGTGCCGCCCACCGTCAGGCCGTCGATGCGCAGCGTCGGTTGCCCCACGCCCACTGGCACGCTCTGGCCTTCCTTGCCGCAGGTGCCCACGCCCGAGTCGAGCGCCATGTCGTTGCCGATCATGGTCACGCGAGTGAGGGCGTCTGGCCCGTTGCCGACAATGGTCGCGCCCTTGACCGGGTAGAGGATTTTGCCGTTCTCCACCCAGAAGGCTTCGCTCGCCGAAAAGACGAACTTGCCAGAGGTGATGTCGACCTGCCCGCCGCCGAAGTTGGTGGCGTACAGGCCCTTCTTGATGCTGGCGACGATCTCTTGTGCCGTCTTGTCGCCGCCCAACATGTAGGTGTTGGTCATGCGCGGCATCGGGATATGCGCGTAGCTTTCGCGCCGCCCGTTACCGGTGGGCTTCACACCCATCAGGCGCGCGTTGAGCGAATCCTGGATGTAGCCGCGCAGGATGCCGTCCTCGATCAAAACGTTGCGTTGGCTCGCGTTGCCTTCGTCGTCGACGTTGAGCGAACCGCGGCGGTCGGCGATTGTGCCGTCGTCGAGCACCGTCACGCCTTTGGCCGCGACTCGCTTGCCGATGCGGCCCGAAAATGCGCTCGATCCCTTGCGGTTGAAGTCGCCTTCGAGCCCATGGCCGATGGCCTCATGCAGCAGGATGCCGGGCCAGCCCGGGCCGAGCACGACAGTCATCTCGCCCGCGGGCGCAGGACGCGACTCGAGGTTGGTCAACGCCGCACGCACGGCGTCAGCCACGTACTCTTCAATGCGAGCATCGTCGAAGTAACCCAGGCCGAAGCGGCCGCCGCCACCGCCCGAACCCATCTCGCGCCGGCCTTCCTGCTCCGCAATCACGGTGACCGACAGGCGCACCAGCGGCCGCACGTCCGCGGCCAGCGTGCCGTCGGCGCGCGCCACCATCACCACGTCGTATTCGCTGGCGAGGCCCGCCATCACCTGCTTGATGCGCGGATCTTTCGACCGCGCCAGTTTCTCCGCGCGTTCCAGCAACTGGACCTTTGCCGTGCTGTCGAGCGAGGCGATCGGGTCCAATGGCGGATACAGCGACCGCGCACCGGAGATCTTTGTCTTGCCGACTTTGGTCCTGGCATGGCCGCTGCCGGCGGAAATCGTTCGCACTGTACGCGCCGCATCGAGCAGCGACGCCTCGGAAATGTCATCCGAATAGGCGAAAGCGGTCTTCTCGCCACTGACCGCCCGCACGCCGACGCCCTGGTCGATGCTGAAGCTGCCGGTCTTGACGATGCCCTCTTCCAGGCTCCAGCCTTCGCTTCGCGTGTACTGGAAGTACAGGTCCGCATCGTCGGCGCGGTGCGACGTGATTTCGGAAAGGGCGCGGGAGATGTGGGCCTCGGTGAGGCCGAAGGGCTCCAGCAGCAGGCGCTGGGCGGTGGCAAGCCGCTCGATGGTGGGTTCACGGGAAATCATCGCCCATTCTAGGACGACGAGCAAGCGGACGTGCGCCGCACGGATGAGCCGGGCTCAGGCGAAAGGCTCCAGGGCTTGTGCGAGTTCAGCGGTGGACGCAAATCGGTCCTGGGCCTTTTTGGCCATCAGCCGGTTCACGATCGGCTGCAATGCCGCGTTGGCCTCGGGCAAGTCGGGCGTGGGCGCCGTGAGGTGTCGTGCCAGCAACACGTCGAGCGACTCCGCGCGGAAGGGCCGCTTGCCCGCCAGCATTTCGAACAGCATCACGCCCAGGCTGTACTGGTCCGACTGGGGTCCGATCGCGCCGCCGGCCGCCTGCTCGGGGCTCAGGTAATACGGCGTCCCGACCACGTCGCCGTGTCGCGTCTGCGTGAGGGCCATGTTCTCGGCCTGCATCATCGACTTGGCGATGCCGAAATCGGCCAGGGCCACGGTCCCGTCGGGGCGCCGCATGATGTTCTCGGGCTTCAGGTCGCGGTGGATGATGCCTTGCGTGTGGATCGCCTCCAGTGCCTGCGCCACCTGGATCGTGATCTCCACCACGCGCTCTTGCGTCATGCCATCGGTGATCTCGGCGCGCAGGTCGCCACGCTCGAAGTACTCCATGGCGATGTACGCGTGGTCGTCGGTGAAGCCCTGATCGTAAATACGGATGACGTTGGGATGCTCGATGCGCGACAGCAGCGTGTACTCCTGGATGAAGCGCGACAGGTAGGCGCTGGTGGCCTTGCCGCTCGCATCCAGCACCTTGAGCACCACCAGCAGGCCGTCTTCCTCGCGCACGGCCAGGAACACCTCGGTCATGCCGCCCGAACCGATCTTGCGCGTGAGGCGGTAACCCTTCAGCCGCAGCGGCGCGTCGCCGGGCTCGAACTCCTTGACGGCCGACAGCTTGTTCTGCAGCGCAGCCTTCACCGCACGGGCGGTGATCTCGGAGTTGATCTGCACGGCCTCGATGACTTCCCTTGCACGCTCGGTCAGCGTGGCCATCCCATGGCGCTTGTCGTCCATGTTGGTCACCAGCCCCACCACCTCGGCCACGTCCACGAATCCCTTGTCCTCGCCGCGGACCGCGAGCGACGTCATTCCTGCCGTCTGGACGCCCTCGCCCGCACCGGCCATCACGGTGCTGCTTGCAACCACCGTCCAGCCCAGTTCCTTGCTCGCGGCTTCCAGGCGGGCCGCAACGTTGACGGTGTCGCCGATCGGCGTGATTTCACGGTTCTGCACCGTGCCCAGCCGGGCGATCGTGACTTCGCCCGCGTGCAGTCCCACGCCGATGGCAAAGGGAGAAAGCCCACGGTCGGCGAACCGCTTGGCTAACCAGGCGCGGAATTCGTGCGTCGCCAGTGTCATGCCCAACGCTGCGGAGACTGCGCGCCGCGCCGCAGGCAACGGCGAACCGCCGGGCGCCGACTCCGTGAAGACAGCCATCAGCCCGTCGCCGATGAAGCGCAGGTAGCGCCCGCCGTTCTTGAGCACCGGGTCACACACGCGCTCGAAATACTCGGTGAGCAGTTCGGCCACTTCCTGCGACCTGAGTTTCTCGGCCAGCGAAGTGAAGTTGCGGATGTCGGCAAAGAGAACCGTCGCCTGCATCACCGTATCGGCTACGGCGCCGCTGGGCGCTTCCAGGCCGAACTTGTCGTGCAGCTTGCTGCCGCCCAGGCTCTCGGTGAATGCGGCGCGCAAATGCTCCTCGCGCGATTTCACGGCCGATTCGATACTGGTCTCGATGCGGCCGCGCTTCTTGAGCAGTCCCTCCAATGCTTCAAGCAGCTCGACGCGGGTGAATGGCTTGGCCAGGTAATCATCCGCCCCCGCCGTCATGCCGCGCCGCATGCTGGCGCGGTCATCCAGCGCGGTGAGCAGCATCACCGACGTGGCCGCCAGGTCCCGGTCGGCGCGGATCGCTTCGAGCAGTTCGAAGCCGTCCATCTCCGGCATGCTGACGTCGGAAATCACCACGTCGGGCCGCACGGCATGGGCGCGCTCCAGCCCGAGCCGGCCGTTGATGGCGGATTCGATTTCATAGCCTTCGAGCTTGAGCAGCCGGATGACGTTGTTGCGGATGGCGTCGTCGTCTT
>JBKJOM010000006.1:0-4117 GCA_046595775.1 Ramlibacter sp.
GCTGGTGCAAGGCGTCAACCTGCTGGTGGGGCTGGGCGTCGCCACCCTGCTATTCGCGATGATCTACAAGCTGATGCCATCCACGCCGATCGCATGGCGCGACGTGTGGGTGGGCGCGTTTGTCACTGCGGTGCTGTTCAACATCGGCAAGACCTTGATCGGCCTGTACCTCGGCAAGAGCAGCATGACCGAATCCTTCGCAGCGGCCGGTTCGTTGGTGGTGCTGCTGGCGTGGGTGTACTACGCCGCACAGATCTTCCTTCTGGGGGCGGAGTTCACGAAGGCCTATGCCGAGGAGCACGGCTCGGTGGCTGCGGGCAAGGCGATGGAAAAAACCCAAGAGACTGCGGCTACTGGCGTGCCCACGGAAGGGCCGGCGAGCAGTGCGCCCTCTCATCCGCGCGGGGAGTTGGTGGAGACGCCGCTGAGCCAGGCGAGGAATCGGCCGACAACTGAAGCTGCGCCGTAAGTTGGCACTGCGGCCTTGACCGCAATGACAGGGTCTTCTTAGCGCGGGCGGTCCCGATCGGCGGCGGAGTCCGCAGCGGCTGTCGCCTTCTCTTCACGCTCGCGAGTCACCTGCCCCGCCCGCACGGCCATCGGGCTTTCTTCACGCACTGGCCGTTGGTCCACCAGGTCGCGCAGACTTGGGGTCGCGGCCCGCTCATACAGGTGCACGCCAGCGCGTGAGGTCCTACCCTCTTCATGGTCGTCCACGTCGGTGGCTCCCATGTCATGCAGGATCATGGCGGCGGTTTCGGCTTCACTGTCGTTGCGCGCATCCACGATCACCAGCGAGTGGCCCTCACCCACGGCGCGCTTGTAGCGCGTGGCATGGCCTTCGCCGCGGTCGTGGCCGAAGAGGGCCACGAAGAAGTGACCCACGGCCTCGATTGCGTCACGATCCACGGCCACTTCGCGCTCGGCACTGGCCATGGTGCGCTCGCCGATCTCGCGATCGACTGGATCCACAGGCTCGGCAGGGGCTGGCGTGGGGGCCGAGGCCTCCTGGAGATGCAGGTCCTCACGGGCGATGCCCGATTCCACAAGGCGCTCCATGGCGCGTCGTGCGGCTGCGCGGTCCTTGAAAGCACTGATCAATGTCTGCATGAGTCACTCCTTGAAATCGGAAAGAATCCTTCTGTTCATTCTTTGCCTTCGAGCGCCCCCGCCCTGTCGGTTGTGCCCTGCAATGGCGGTCAGCAAGGGCCTACCCAACTGGACAGGAAATGACTTGACTGGAGTGTTACTCTGGAGTGATACTCCACTCATGGATGACGCCACCCCCACGCGGCACAAGGTGCTCGAAGCCGCCGCCGACGTGTTCCTGGAACACGGCTTCGACGGCGCCTCGATGGAGCAGGTGCGCCAGCGCGCCGGTGTGAGCAACGGCAGCCTGTACCACCACTACCCCACCAAGGCGCAACTGGCCGACGCGGTGTATGGCCACACCTTGCGCGACTTCCACGCGACGCTGCTGGCGCCACTGCGCGCCAAGGCCTCGGCCGAAGCCGGCGTCAAGGGCATGGTGCGCGCGTACATCAACTGGGTGGTGGCCCACCGCGCCCACGCCCGGCTGCTGCACAAGTTGGGCCGCAGCGTCGACATGGCAAGCACCGAGAGGGGTAGCGCCAACACCGAGGTTTTCGGCACGCTGCGCCAATGGGTCGAGCAAAAAATCGAGGGCGGCGAGATGCGTCCGATGCCGCTCAACGTGTGGATGGCGCTGGTGGTGGCGCCCGCCATGTCGCTCACCGGCCAATGGGTCAAGTCTGCAGAGCCTTCGGTGTCGCCCAAAGTACGCGCCGCACTCGAGCAAGGCGCCTGGCTGGCCGTTGCCCCCTGATTTCGATTCAAAGGAGATTGCCATGAAAGTCGTGAACGTTCACCAACGCCTGCTGCGCGCGAGCCCGGAGCGCGTAGGTGCCCTGCTCGAAACGCTGGGCTCGCCAGCCAGTGCCGTCTTCGGGCGCGGCGGGCGATGGCCCCGCATGAAGCTGGATCGTCCCCTCGGCCTGGGCGCGGCAGGCGGGCACGGCCCGATCTGCTACTTCGTCGATGGCTACACGCCGGGGCAATGGGTGCGGTTCCGTTTCACCGTCCCGCTGGGCTTCGATGGCCACCACGCTTTTGAAGTGCTGGAGGCAACGCCGCAGCATTGCGTGCTGGAGCATCGCATCGAGATGGATGCGCGTGGCGTGGGTTTGCTCAAGTGGATCTTCTTCATCCGGCCGCTGCACGATGCCTGCGTCGAGGATGTGCTGTCGCAAGCCGAGGCCTCGCTCGGCGAAACGCCTCGCCAGATGCCTTGGTTGCCCTATGTGCGCCTGCTGATGTGGCTGACGGCACTGCGCCCGCCTTGCATGCGCTCCGGACGAGCGAGCCACGCCAGCTGACCTGTTCTTTCTGCTTCACAATTCGCCCATGATCGAAAAACACCTCGACATCCCCACCGCCGACGGCGCGATGAACACCTTCGTCGTGTACCCGGAAGAGAACGGCCCGCACCCGGTCGTGTTGTTCTACATGGACGCCCCCGGCAAGCGCGAAGAGCTGCACGACATGGCACGGCGCCTGGCCTCTGTCGGCTACTACGTCGTGCTGCCCAACCTGTACTACCGCCGCACGCGCGACTACTGGTTGCAGGAGCGCACCGAGGAAAGTATGGCGGTGATGTTCGAGCACATGAAGGCCACGACGACGGCCCTCAGCGTGCGCGACACCCGGGCGATGATCGACTGGGTCGATACCCAGCCCGAGGCCAACGCGTCGCGCATCGGCGCGGTGGGCTACTGCATGAGCGGGCCGTTCGTGATGGCGGCGGCGGCGCAGTTTCCGGATCGCGTCACCTGCATCGCGTCGATCCATGGCGCGCAGATGGTCACGGATGCACCGGACTCCGCGCATCGGCTTGCTGCTCGCGTGAAGTGCGAGAGCTACTTCGCCTGTGCCGAGATCGACAAGTGGGCGCCCAAGTCCGACGTGCTGGCGCTCTCGGCCGCGCTTGAAGCCGCCAACGTGCCAAATCGCATCGAGTGGTATCCCGCGGCCCAGCACGGCTTTGTGTTCCCTCTACGCGCGGGCATCTACGACAAGCCCAGCGCTGAACGGCATTGGGAGAGATTGTTCGATCTGTTCGAGCGCAACTTGCGCCAGCGCTAAGCCTCCGGCAGCGGCTCCGCAATCTGCGAATCGGTCTTGCGCCGGAAGATCGCAAAGGTGCCGCTTGCCTTCGACACGAGCACGCCATCCGCATGGATCGTTGACTCCAGGCTTGCGATGCTCTTGCCCTTGTTCAGCACCACGGCCTCGCACACCAGCGTTCCTGCGAACACCGGCTTGAAGTAGCCGATCTTGATCTCGATGGTGGCGCAGATCTCGCCTTCGTCCAGCGAGCGATAGAGCGCCGCGCCCATGGCCGTATCGGCCAGCGTGAACATCACGCCACCGTGCACGACGCCCGTACCGTTCAGGTGAAAGTCCTTGACCTCCAGCGAGCACTTCGAGTGCCCGACTGTCGCCTCGACGAACTCCATGCCGACGTGGTGGACAAAGCGCGGTTTCTTCGCAGTCATCAGAACCCCGCGGCCAGCCCGTCGCGGCGCGAATCCGACGCAGCCACATAGCCTTCCTTCGAGGGGTCGCCCATGCGCCAGATGAACTGGCCCGAGCCGAAGTCCTGGTAGCTGTCGTTGATCACTTCCATGCGGTGCCCGCGCGCCGAGAGCTCGCGCACCACCGCAGCGTTCATCTGCTGTTCAACGTTGATCTCCAGCCCGGCGTTGAAACGCCAGCGCGGCGCGTCGCACGCGGCCTGCGGGTTCTGCCGGTAGTCGAGCATGCGCACCAGCGTCTGCAGGTGGCCTTGGGGCTGCATGTTGCCGCCCATCACGCCGAACGACATCACCGGCTGGCCGCCCTGCGTGAGGAAGGCCGGGATGATGGTGTGGCGGGGCCGCTTGCCCGGCGCCACCTGGTTGGGTCCGGGCGCCAGGTCGAAGCCATGGCCGCGGTTCTGGAAGCTGATGCCGAACGTTGGCTCGACGCAACCTGAGCCGAAGCCCATGAAGTTGCTCTGGATGAAGCTCACCATCATGCCGTTCTCGTCGGCGGCCGT
>JBKJOM010000023.1:0-8179 GCA_046595775.1 Ramlibacter sp.
GACAAGGTTGGCGCAGACAAGGTTGGCGCAGACAAGGTTGGCGCAGACAAGATGGGCGCCGACAAGATCGGAGCCGGCAAAGTTGGCGCAGACAAGATCGGAGCCGGCAAGATCGGAGCCGACAAGATGGGCGCAGACAAGGTTGGTGCGGACAAGCTCGGCGCCGACAAGATGAGTGGCGGCAAGACAGCCCCCTGATCCCGGCGCCACGCGGCGCACCCCTTCCGCCCACGCGGACCGACTGCCCACCTTGCGTGGGCAGTTGCATTTAAGGGGTCATTTGCTATCCTGCGCGCTCAACAATAAGAAGGTCGGGCCGCGTGCAATTTCGCAAGCTCCTTCTCGCCATTGCCTGTGCACCGCTTGCGGTCCAGGCGCAATCCAGTTCCACCGGCTACTCCTGGGTCGAAACGCCGTTCGCGCGTTTCGTCTACCGCGACTCGGTGCAGTACCTGGTGCCGCACGCGATGCAGACCTTCACCAACAGCATGAACTGGCAGAAGGACCGGTTTGGCTGGAAGCCCTCCGAGCCCGTGACGGTGTTGCTGCAGGACAACTCGGACTACGGCTCCGCGCGCGCCATCGTCACGCCGCATTTGCGCCTGATCACCGACGTGGCGCCCGAGTCGCGCGCCTTCGAGACGGCCACGGCCAGCGAGCGCTTCTATTCCACGATGAACCACGAGCTGGTCCACATCGTGCAAGGCGACGTCACCTCGGCGCAGGACAGGAGCTGGCGCGGTTTCTTCGGCGGCCTCGTGGGCTTGCGCGGCGACAACCCCGAGACCATCCTCTACAGCTACCTCACCAACCCGCGCTTCATGACGCCGCGCTGGTACCTGGAAGGCGGCGCGGTCTTCATGGAGACCTGGATGAGCGGGGGCCTGGGTCGCGCGCAAGGCGGCTACGACGAGATGGTGTTCCGCGCGATGGTGCGCGATGGCGCGCCGATCCACGATCCGCTGGCGCTTGTGTCGAAAGGCGTGCGTTCCGACTTCCAGGTGGGCGCCAATTCGTACCTGTACGGCACGCGCTTCATGACCTGGCTGGCGCTCACGTATTCGCCCCAGAAGGTGGTGCAGCTGTTCCGGCGCGACGAGGACAGCAAGCGCTATTACGCCGACCAGTTCCAACATGTCTTCGGCCTGCCGCTGGATGAAGCGTGGGCACGGTGGGTCGCTTTCGAGCGCGAGTTCCAGCGCGATAACCTGGTGGCAGTGCGCAAATTCCCGGTCACGGTGCACAAGCCGCTGGTCAATCGCGCCGTGGGCTCCATGTCGCGTGTGTACTTCGACGAAGCGTCCGGCACCTTGTACGGCGGCTTCAAGTTCCCGGGTGTGGTCGACCAGATCGGCGCGCTCGACACGCGCACGGGCGAGATCAAACGCCTGGCCGACATCCACCGCGCGATGCTGTACCGCGTAACGTCGTTCGCGTTCGATCCCAAGGGCCGGCGCGCGTTCTACACCGACGACAACACGCGCTATCGCGACCTGATGGCGGTGGACGTGGATACCGGCGAGATCCATCCGCTGCTGGAAGACGCGCGCATCGGAGAAGTGGTGTTCAACCCGCAAGACCGATCGTTGATCGGTGTGCGCCACGCGCAGGGACTCGCGACGCTGGTGCGCGTGCCATACCCGTACGACCATTGGGACAAGATCCACGAGTTTCCGTACGAGACGGTGCCTTCAGACCTGGACATCTCGCCCGACGGCCGACTGCTTTCAGCGACAGTGGGCGAGGCGAACACCGAGCAGTTCCTGCGCGTGTGGGAGCTGGCGAAAGTGCTCGAGGGCGACCTGAAGCCCCTGAGCCAATTCAGCTTCGGCCAGAGCGTGCCCGAGAGCTTCGTGTTTTCGCGCGACTCGAAATCGCTTTATGGCAGCAGCTACTACACGGGCGTCTCGAACATCTTCCGCTACGACGTGGCGACGGGTGATGTGGTGGCGGCCTCGAACGCCGAGACGGGTTACTTCCGACCGGTGCCGCTTGCGGATGGCCGCCTGATGGTGCTCGCGTACAGCGGCGAGGGCTTCGTGCCCGCCACCATCGAGCCCAAGCCGGTGCAGGACGTGAGCGCCATCAAGTTCCTCGGCGCGCAGGTCGCGGCGAAGCATAAAGAGGTCACCACATGGCAAGTGCCGGTGGCCACCACGGTCGACGCGGAAAAACTCATCACCGGCCGCGGCGAGTTCAAACCGCTGGGCGACGTGCGTTTTGAAAGCGCCTACCCGGTGCTGCAAGGCTACAAGAACTACACCGGTATCGGCTACCGCTTCAACTTCGCGGACCCGCTGGGTGCGGCGCGTTTCGGCCTGACCCTGGCCACCACGCCGACCAACCGGTTGTCGGGCGGCGAACGCATGCACTTCCAGTTCACCGCGGACTATCTCGACTGGCGTGCCTCTCTCTCGCACAACAAGTCCGACTTCTACGACCTGTTCGGGCCGACCAAGCGCAGCCGCAAGGGCGATGCCCTGAACATCGGCTACGACCAGTCGCTGACGTACGATCCGCCGCGCGAACTCACGCTCAAGTACGACCTGAAGTACCGGCGTGGCATCGACGTGCTGCCCGAGGCGCAGAACGTTGGCATCGCGTTCGACAAATTGCTGACCGCGCAGGTGGGACTGCACTTCACCGACCTGAAGAAGTCGCTCGGCGCGGTCGATGACGAGAAGGGCCTGGAGTGGGCGATCCAAGGCGCAACCACCAAGGTCAACGGCAAGGTGATCCCGCAGTGGACCGGTGAAGTCGCTTACGGCATTCCGCTGCCGATGCCACATGCCGCCGTGTGGCTGCGTGGCGCGGCGGGCGGCACCACCGGCGACCCACTCAACCCGGTGGCCAACTTCTACTTCGGCGGCTTCGGCAACAACTATGTCGACAGCCGCTCGGTCAAACGCTTTCGCGAGTCGGGCTCGATGCCGGGATTCGAGATCGACGAAATCAGCGGCCAGCGCTACCTCAAGTCGACGGTCGAACTGAACTTGCCGCCGGTCATCTTCGAATCGGCAGGCTGGCCGGTGATGCACGCGAGCTGGCTGCGCCCGTCTGCCTTCGTTTCGATGTTGCGCACCGACCCCGGCCGCCCCAACAGCGGGCGCTTCACCAGTGTGGGTGCGCAGGCGGACATCCGCTTCAGCGTGTTGCACTGGAGCGAGGTGACGCTATCGCTGGGCTACGCAGTGGGCTATCGCGGCTCGCAGCGCGTCGGCAACGAGTTCATGTTGTCCCTGAAAATCCTCTGAACCCGCCGATGTCGTTGCGCTGGATTCCGCAGGTGCTGGTGGGGCTGTTGCCCGTGCTGGTGTTCCTGGCCGCCCTGCTGTACCTGGACAGCTACAAACTCGTGAAGCTGCGCACGGTAGTCGCCACGATGCTGGCGGGTGCCCTGATGGCCGGCGCCAGCTACTACCTCAATGGCATGTTGCTCTCCCGGACCGGCCAGGAGATGGAAACCTATTCGCGCTACGTCGCACCGTTTAGCGAAGAGTTGCTCAAGGCGATCGTCGTGGTGATGATGTTGCGCCTGGGGCGCATTGGTTTCCTGGTCGATGCGGCGATCTTCGGCTTTGCGGTGGGCGCCGGCTTTTCGATCCTTGAGAACGTCTACTACCTGGTGTACGTGGTCGGGCCGGAAGTTGGCATCGGCACCTGGATCATCCGCGGCTTCGGCACGGCGATCATGCATGGTGGGGCGACCGCGGTGTTCGCCGTGGTGAGCCTCAACCTGATCGAACGCCAGACCAATCACGAACTGGTTGCGCTCGTGCCGGGCTTCCTGATGGCGTATGCGGTTCACTCTGCCTACAACCACGTGTTGCTGCCGCCGATCTACCAGACCTTCGTGGTGATCGTCACGCTGCCGCTGCTGCTGACCTTCGTCTTCCGGCGCAGCGAGAAGTCATTGGGTGCATGGCTGGGCAGCGGCTTCGATGCGGATGCGCAATTGATGGAGTTGCTCAACTCCGGCAAGCTCGCGGACTCGCCACTGGGCAAATACCTCTTCACGCTCCGTAGCAAATTCCAGGGACCGATCGTGGCAGACATCCTCTGCTACGTGCGCCTGTACACCGAGCTGGCGCTGCGTGCGAAGGGCATCCTCATCATGCGCGAGGCCGGCTTCGACACCGAGCCCGACCAGGAACTGCGCGACAAGTTCACCGAGATGAGGTTCCTGGAGCGCAGCATCGGCCGCACCGGGCAGATGGCGATCCGCCCGATGTTGCACGTCTCGTTGAAGGACTTGCGCCAGCTCTACTTGCTTGAAGAAGCCTGAGCGCCGCGCGTGGTCGCGAGGAATGCAGTGGTGCCCCTGCGCAGGGCCTCGTCGTAGCGATAGTCGACGCGTTCCATCAATTTGGCGATGAGGTGCAGCCCCAGCCCCCCCGGCGTGCGCTGCGAGGCCGGCAGGGTGACATCGACTTCGGGCCTGTCGCGCGGATCGAACCTGTCCACATCGCTTGCGCAGATCGACACCTCCATGCCGCCCTCCACACAAGCGAGCAGGATGCGCACGGGCTGGCCGCTGCCCGCGTTGTATTTGGGGATGTTGGTGAACAGCTCCTCGATCCCGAAGTGCACCTTCTGCAATACGCCGGCATCGACACTGTGCTCGCGCGCGAAGTCGTCTGTGAAAGTGACAATGTCCTGCAGCGATGCCAGCGCCGGCGCGAAAGAGCGGGCCGCGATGCCACCAGCGGAACGGCGCACGATCACGAAAGTCATGTCGTCTTCCTGCGCAGCGCCACCGGCGAACTTCGCCACGGTCTCCTGCAATGCCAAGCAGATGCCTTCCGCGCTTGCGGTGGCCTGCTCGCGGATCAATTCGGCAACGCGATCCTTGCCGAACCACTCGCCGCCGATGCTCTCGTACTCGTAGATACCGTCGGACAGCACCACCAGCACATCGCCCGGGCGCATGTCCTTCTCGGCGAGCGGGCGGGGCGCTTTCATCGGCATCGCGGCCAGCGGCAGGCCGCTGGGCCCCATCCACTCGAAGTCGTCCTCGGCGGCGCGGTACAGCAGCAGCGGTGCCTGCCCGGCGCTGTCGTAGCGGATGCGATGCGCTGACGCGTCCAGCAGCCCCATGAACGCAGTGATGAAGCGGTCCCCGGGCAGGCTGCGCTCCAGCTCGTTGTTCACCTGCATCACGCCCGCTTCCAGTGGTGCTTCCAGCCGCAAGGCCATGCGCAACATCGCATGCATGCGCGTGACATCAAGCGCCGGGGCGATACCGTGCCCGGTCGCGTCGGCCAGCAACACCAGCAGTCCACCTTCGACCAGGGCCAGGTCGAAAGTGTCGCCGCCGGTGAGGTCGGCGGAACGGAAGGAGCCGAATACGTCATAGCCCGGCACCTGCGGCATCGACGCCGGCATGGTGCTCAGTTGTACAACGCGGGCCAGCTCCAGCTCTTTCTGCATCTTCTGCGCATGGACGGTGGCTTCCATGAAGCGCGCGCGAGAGAGTGCCACGGCGCATTGGGCGGCCAGCGCCTGCGCAAGCGCGACGTCCTGGTCCTCGAACACGCCGGTGTGCTTGTTCAGGATCTGCATGGCCCCCACGAGCGTGCCTTCGTGGTCCACCAGTGGCACGGTGAGGCTGCATCGCGTATGGAAGCCTGTCTGCGCGTCGAGGCCGCGGTCAAAGCGCGGGTCGGCATAACAGTCCGGCACGTTGATCGCCACGCGATCTCTTACGCAGGCGCCGAGCAAGCCCGTCGTGTCGGCGATGCGCACGTTGTCCAGCTCGGTCGCGACCTTGAGCACCAGCTCATGCGTGGCGGCGTCATGCAGCCACACCGAGCTGCGTTCGGCGTCGAGCACGCGCCGCGCGGCGGCCGTCACTTCGGCCAACATGGCGGACAGCTCGAAAGGCGCGGCCAGCGCTCGTGTCACAGCCAGGATGTCTTCGACATCCCGGCGGGAGAGCATGGAGTAGTTCGAGTCTTGGCTCATTGGCAATGCTGGTGAGTTTGGGGCGAATTGCGTGTAGTCGGGTCCTGCCCGTGCAGCGGCAGGCCCTAATTCGATTGACCCCGCCAGCTCAGCCGGAATATAGTGCGTTCGCGGTCCCTCTCAAAGAGACAACAAACCATGAGGTGCACCTTGGCAGGATATTCCCCTGTGAACAACCAGTCCTGCGGCGAAGCTGGCTCATGAGCAACGTCCTGCCACTGGAGATACCGCTCCCGAGCCTGGACGAAGATGCCTGGGACGACCTGCTCAATTTCATCGAAGAGCGGCGCGTCATCCCTATCATCGGCCCTGAGCTGCTAAAGGTGGACACCGACGACGGACCGCGCCTCTTCTACGACTGGTTGGCCGGCAAGCTGGCAGTCAAGCTTAATGTCGACACGGCGCTCCTGCCGCAGCCGTACACGCTGAACGACGTGGTGTGCTGGTTCCTCTCCGCGCGCGGCCGGCGCGAGGACACCTATTCGCGGGTTCGAAACATCCTGCGCGAGATGACTTTCGAGCCCCCAAAAGCGCTCAGGCAGCTCGCGCAGATCACCGACTTCGATCTGTTCGTGTCGACGACTTTCGATTCGTTTCTGGAGCAGGCGATCAACGCAGAGCGCTTCGGCGGCGCGCAATCCACCGACGTTGTCAGCTATACGCCGAACCGGGTGGCCGACATCCCGGCGGAACGGGAGCAACTCGAGCGCCCGGTCGTCTATCACCTCATGGGCCGCTGTTCCGCCTCGCCGACCTATGTGCTGTCCGACGAAGACATGCTCGAATTCGTCTGCGCCCTGCAGCGCGAGCACCTCACGCCCGAGAAGCTGTTCTACGAGCTCGAGCACAGCCACCTGCTGCTGATCGGCAGCAATTTCTCCAACTGGCTGGCGCGCATGTTCCTGCGCATGGCCAAGCGCAAGCGCCTGTCCGACCCGCGCGACGTGGGCGAGGTGCTCGCGGACGACCACAGCGGCAGTGACGAGCGGCTCATGGCCTTCCTGCAGCAGGTGAGCGTGCGCACCCGCGTGTATTCCGGCGCCGAACACTTCGTTGATGAGTTGCATTCGCGCTGGATGCGCCGCCGCCGTGCCGCGGACGTGATTCCGCTGCGGGGCGCTGACAGCGCCGCGCCACAACGCTTCCTGCCGCCGGAGCGCGAGATGCCGGAGAACGCCGTGTTCATCAGTTATGCGCGCGAGGACCTGCCCGCCGTGCAGAAGCTCAAGGCGCGGCTCGATGCCGCCGGCATCGCGACCTGGTTCGACATGGACCGTCTGGAAAGCGGCGACGACTTCGACCGCAAGATCCGCAAGAACATCGCGCGCTGCGCTTACTTCATCCCCGTGATCAGCGCATCGACCGAGCGAAGGCTGGAAGCCTACTTTCGCCGCGAATGGAGCTATGCCCTGGATCGCACTCGCAACATGGCAGACGAGGCGATCTTCGTGCTGCCGGTCTGCATCGATGCAATCGACGCCGGTGCCGCGCACGTGCCCGAGAAATTCAGGGCCCTGCACATCACCCAGTTCGCCGGTGGCGAGGTGCCGGATGAATTCGTGCGCCGTCTCAAGGAATTGGTGGATGCGCGTGGGGGGACTGCATGAGCGCCGACGCAGGGGCTGACCCGTCGGAGGTCGACCCTCAACACCCCTGGCTGGGGCTCGCATCATTCACCGAAGAGACGCGCCAGTTCTTCCATGGCCGCGAGGAGGAGGTGGGCGAGCTGGCACGACGCGTGCAGCGCGCACAACTCACGGTGCTGTTCGGCCAGTCGGGGCTCGGCAAAACCTCGATCCTTCGCGCTGGCATCGTGCCGCGGCTGCGCCCCGAGGGCTACTGCCCGATCTACGTGCGCATCGACTACTCGGCGGATTCGCCGTCGCCGGCGGAGCAGATCAAGCAGGCGATCTTTCGCGCGACGGAGGCTCGCGGCCAATGGACGCGGCCCGGCGTATCGGTCGAAGGCGAATCCCTGTGGGAGTTCCTGCATCACCGCGACGACAACCTGCACGATGGAGACGGCAAGCCGATCGTTCCGCTGTTGATCTTCGACCAGTTCGAGGAAATCTTCACCCTGGCACAGGCGGACGACGGGGGACGCAAGCGCGCGCAGGAATTCATCGACGACCTGGCGGACCTGGCGGAGAACCGCCCGCCCAAGTTCCTCGAGGCGCGGCTGGAGTCCGATGACACCATCACCGACCGTTTCGAC
>JBKJOM010000084.1:0-3952 GCA_046595775.1 Ramlibacter sp.
ACTGGTCGGGCACCAGCGGCAGCGACGTTGCGCTGCGCACATCCATCGCGATGGCCACTTTCTCAGCGGCGTTCTGCTGTTCCAGCGCGACGAACGAGGCCAGCAGTTCCGGCGGCAGGTTATCCACGCAGTAATAGCCCGCGTCTTCGAGAGCGCGCAGCGCCACCGACTTGCCGGAACCCGACATGCCGGTGATGAGCACGACTTCCAGCGTCATGATCCGGAAGGTCCGCCCAGCATCTCTTTCGCATGCGCGAGCGTCGTGCCCGAAAGCCGCTCACCGCCCAACATGCGCGCGACCTCGGCAACGCGCTGCTCGCCGCTCACCGCAGCGACGGTGCTCGATGGTCCGCCCGCACCGGCCTGCTTCGACACCACGAGGTGATGGTCGGCGCAGGCCGCAACTTGCGGCAGGTGCGTTACCGCCAGCACTTGCCTGTCGCGCCCGAGTTGCTTCATCAGGCGGCCGACTGTTTCAGCCACCGCCCCGCCCACGCCGGAATCGACCTCATCGAAGATGAGGGTCTGCGCCGTGCCCAGGCGGCTGGTCGTGACGGCGATTGCCAATGCGATGCGGGAGAGCTCGCCGCCCGAAGCCACCTTGCCGACGGGCCGAGGCGTGGTGCCTGCGTGCCCCGCAACCAGGAAAGCAACTTCTTCGACGCCGCTTGCCGTGGGCTGCGCCGCCGCTTCCAGTTGCACTTCAAACCGGCCGCCCGACATGCCCAGGCCCTGCATCACCTGCGTCACGGCCTTGGCCAGTTGCGGCGCGGCCTTGTTGCGCGATTTGGACACAGCGCGCGCAGCGGTCAGATAGCCGGCGGCTTCCTGCTTCTCAGCCGATTCGAGCGCGGCGAGGTCGCCTGCGGCATCGAGTCGGGTGAGTTCTTCTTTCCACGATGCGAGCAGCCCCGGCAACTCGGCCGGTGAGCGCTTGTAGCGGCGGGCGAGCGACATCCACAGCGCCATGCGCTCGTCGAGCTCGGCCAGGCGCTGCGGATCGAGATCGGTCTTGCGCAGGTAGGCGTTGAGCGTGTGTGCGGCGTCTTCCACTTGCGCGAGACTCGACGCCAGCACCAGCGCCAGGTCGCGAAAGGCGGGCTCCACATGTTCCTGCGCCTGCAGCAGCGATTGCGCCTGGGCCAGGCTGCGCGTCGCGCCGCCTTCCTCGGCCTCAATGGCGCCGAGTGCGCTTTGCGCCGCCTCCAGCAACGCCTGTGCATTGGCCAGCCGCCCATGGCTGGTATTGAGTTCATCCCACTCGTCGGTTCCGGGCGCAAGTTTTTCCACTTCGCCGATCTGCCAGGCGAGGCGCTCGCGTTCACGCTGCAGCGAATCCTGCGCGGCGCGGGCTTCGGCCAGTGTCTTGCCAGCCGCGCGCCAGCGTTGCCATGCAACTTGCAAGGGGTGCGTGTCGATGCCCGCATAGGCATCGAGCAGCCCGCGCACCGCATCGGGCCGCGTCAGGCTTTGCCAGGCATGTTGGCCATGGATGTCGACGAGTTCATCGGCCAAGTCGCGCAACTGCGTGGCAGTGGCCGGGCTGCCATTGATCCACGCGCGGCTCTTGCCCTGGTTGTCGATACTGCGTCGAAGCAGCAGCACGTCCTGCGATTCGAACCCAGCTTCTTCCAGCCAGGGCTTGAGCGAAGCCGGCAGGTCGAACTCGGCGCTGATCTCCGCGCGCGCAGCGCCCTCGCGCACGACAAGTGCGTCGGCCCGTGCGCCCAATGCGAGCTGCAGCGCATCGACCAGGATCGACTTGCCTGCACCCGTCTCGCCCGTGAGCACGCAAAAGCCGGTGTCCAGGTCAAGCTCCAGCTCGCGCACGATGACGAAATCGCGCAGCGCGATCCTGCGCAAACTCATGAGTGCCCCTCGTTCCAGTGCAATTTCTTGCGCAGCGTATCGAAGTACGTCCAGCCACGCGGGTGAAGGAATCGCACGCGATGCTGTGATCTCTTCACCGTGATCCGGTCGCCATGCAGCAACGACGCCAGCGACTGCATGTCGAAATTGGCACTCGCGTCGCGGCCGGACACGAGCTCGATGGCAATCTCGGACGCATCGGGCAGCACGATCGGCCGGTTCGACAAGGTGTGAGGTGCAATCGGCACCAGCACCCAGCCGGGGTTGGACGGATGCAACAAGGGGCCGCCCGCCGACAGTGCGTAGGCTGTTGAGCCGGTGGGCGTCGCGATGATCAAGCCGTCCGCGCGCTGGTTGGCAACAAAGTGCCCGTCGACCTCGACACGCAGTTCGACCATGCCGGAGGTGGCGCCGCGATTGACGACCACGTCATTCATCGCGGTGGCCTCGAAGACGCATTCCTCGCCGCGCATCACGCGGGCATTCATCAGGCTGCGATGGTCTTCCTCGTACTCGCCGGCGAGCATGGGGGTGAGCGTTTCGCGGAACAGCTCGAGCGGGATGTCGGTGATGAAGCCCAGCCGGCCCTGGTTGATGCCGATCAGCGGCACGCCAAAGCGCGCCAGCTGGCGGCCGATGCCAAGCATGGTTCCGTCGCCGCCAACCACCAGGGCCAGGTCGCAATTGGCGCCTATGCCGGGCACATCGAGGTTGCGATAGCCGGTGATTCCGGCACTGGACGCCGTTTCGTGCTCGAATGCAACGTCGCAACCCTGGTCCGCCAGAAAGTGCGCGATGTCCCCCAGGGCCACCCGGGTGGAGGCAGCCACGCCCGGCGCGACGGCGGCGTGGTACTTGCCGATGACCGCAACGTGCCGAAAGAGGGGTTTCATGCGTAAATTACAGCACTAAAATTGGCGAAACGCCCCTAAACATGCTCGATGATCGTGCCAAGCTGTTGTTGAAAGCCCTGGTCGAGCGCTACATCGCCGACGGCCAGCCGGTGGGCTCTCGCACCTTGTCGCGCGCATCGGGGATCGAGCTTTCGCCCGCCACCATCCGCAACGTGATGGCCGACCTGGAGGAGCTTGGCCTGATAGCCAGCCCCCACACCTCGGCCGGGCGCATCCCCACCGCCCGCGGCTACCGGCTTTTTGTCGACACCATGCTCACTGCGCAGCGCGAGAACTTCGCGACCACGCCTAGCCTGCAACACGACCAGCCGCAGAAGGTGATCGCCAACGCAGCGCAGCTGCTGTCGAACCTCTCGCAATTCGTGGGCGTGGTGATGGCGCCGCGCCGCACGTCGGTGTTCAGGCACATCGAATTCTTGCGCCTGTCCGAAAAGCGAATCCTGGTCATCATCGTCTCGCCCGAAGGCGATGTGCAGAACCGCGTGGTGTTCACCGCCACCGACTACACGCAATCGCAACTGATCGAGGCCTCCAACTACCTCAACGCCAACTATGCGGGCCTGGCCATCGAGCAGGTGCGCGAGCGGCTCAAGAGCGAGGTGGACACGCTGCGCGTGGAGATCGCCAGCCTGATGGAGACGGCCGTGCAGGCAGGCTCCGAGGCCATGCGCGAGCAGGACGAGGTGGTGATCTCCGGCGAGCGCAACCTGCTGGCGTTGAGCGACTTCAGCGGCGACATGACGCACTTGCGCCGCGCCTTCGAGCTGTTCGAGCAGAAGACGCAACTGATGCGCTTGCTGGATATCTCGGCACAGGCCGAGGGGGTGCGCATCTTCATCGGTGGCGAAAGCCAGGTGGTGCCCTTCGAGGAGCTGTCGGTGGTGAGCGCGCCCTACGTGGTCGACGGGCAGATCGTCGGCAGGCTGGGCGTTATCGGCCCGACCCGCATGCCGTATGAGCGGATGATCCAGATCGTGGACATCACGTCGAAGCTGGTGGGCAACGCGCTCAGCCACCACAAGTAAGGTGCCGCCGCGGCCCCTACAATTGGCGTTGGCGGGCCGTTAGCTCAGTTGGTTAGAGCAGGGGACTCATAATCCCTTGGTGCTTCTCTATCGTGGTGGCCGCCGGGGCGTCGGGTTCGACGGGTGCGTCAAGTCCGTCGAGCT
>JBKJOM010000104.1:0-4599 GCA_046595775.1 Ramlibacter sp.
CAACCAGTACAGCGGCTTGGCCAGGATGGTGAGCCAGCCGTAGTCCTTGACCAGGTCCAGGCCCGGCGCGATCTTCTCGAGCATGGTCTCGTCCTGCGGACCGGCAAAGAACTTCGCGTCGATCGCCTGCTTGCCACCCGGTGCGATGGCGGGCAGCGCGGCGATCATGCCGACCGAGTACAGGTTGGTGTCGACCTTGCGCACGAACAGCTCGCGCTTGAGACCATCGGGCAGGATCCACGCGCTGGCGAAGTAGTGCTGCACCATCGCCACCCAGCCGAAAGTCGACTCCTTGTCGATCTCGACCTTGTTCTTCTCGATGTCGGAGTAGTCGATCTTTTGGTACTTCTTGGCCTCGGTGTAGACCGCCGGGCCGTTGAAGGTGGAATAGAACGACGAGTCACCGGGCAGCTTGCTGCCGTCGCGCACGATTTGCAAATAGAGCTGCGGCGACACCGGTGCACTGCCGGTGTTCAGCACCTCGTGCTTGACCGGCATGTCGTACGCACCGCGTTTGAGCGTGTAGGTCTTGACCAGCTTCACGCCGCTTTTCTCGGGCGACTCAAAGCGCACCTGCATCTCGTCCTGGCCGTCCTTCAGCTGCTTGTCTCCGCTGAAAGCCATCACGGTCTTGTGGTTGGGGAAGTCGCCGCCGATCAGGCCCGACTCGGCCACGTACTTGCTGGGCGCACCGTCATTGAGCAACACGAAGGTACTGGTCTTGGTGTCGCCCAGCACGTGCAGGAACTCGGTGCGCACGATCGAGCCGCCTTCGGTGTCGAAAGTGATCTTCAGCAGGTCGGTGGTGACGGTGACTTTCTCGCCGGTGGCGAGCGCCTGCGTCACTGTGCCTGGCACCGTGTTGGCGCCGGCAGTGCCGGCAACCGGGGCCGATCCGCTGGCGCTGGGCACGCTCGACGGACCGGCGGGTGCCTGCGCCGTGGCGCTGGTCTTGGCGGCTTGCGGGAAGAAAGTGGCCTTGTGGCCGTTATAGACCTGCCATTGGTCCCACAGCAGCACCATGGAAAAGCCAAAGATCACCCACAGGATGGTGCGGCGAATGTCGTTCATGTGTTGTTCTTCTGGGAGGAAGGAGGGAGCAGATGGGTAAAGAAACGGGGCTTTTCAAGCGGTACGGGATCGTCGCCGCCGTCGCACCAAGGCATGCAGCGGCAGATTCGCCGCGCCGCGAGGTACGAGCCAGCCAATGCGCCGTGCATTTGCAAGGCTTCGATGGCATAGCCTGAGCATGAAGGGTAATAGCGACAACTCGGTGGCAGCCACGCGAAAGCCAGGCGATAGCCATGGACCAGGGCCAGGAGCAGCTTGCGCATCATCGCGCCGCCCGCGCGAAAAGGGCCTGCAGCTCGCCGCGCACGGCCGCCTTGAGCGCATCCGAAGTGGCGCTGGCGAACTGCTTGCGGTCAAAGCCCGAGCGCAGCCGCACCACATGGGCGGCCGCGGGCAGGGACGGTGTCAGCGCATTGCTCACGTTGTAGACCTGGCGCTTGATGGCATTGCGGGTGACGGCGCGCTTGGCCCAGCGTTTGGGCAGGATGCAGCCGATCCACGGTTCGTCGCGAACAACAAACAGGGTCTGCAGCCGTGACGGCTCAGACCCTGGTAGTGCCTGTGGCACATTGAATTCCATGCGGTGCAACGCGAAATGGGCGCTGCGGGCGACCGTGACGCCGGCCATGACGGCCTGGAATTGCGCACGCGTCTTCAGCCGCTGCACGTCGGTGGGCTTAAGCAGGGCTCAGCCCGGAACGGCAAGCTTAGACAGCCAGGCGCTTGCGGCCCTTGGCGCGGCGAGCGTTGATGACGGCGCGGCCGCCACGGGTCTTCATGCGGACCAGGAAGCCGTGGGTGCGGGCGCGGCGCACTTTGGAGGGTTGGTAGGTGCGTTTCATAATCGTTCTCGGGAAAACCCGGCATTATCCCTGAAAAGGCGTCGCTTGGCCAATGGATGGCCTTAAAGGGCATGTCAAACCGGGCTCATCATCGCCAAAAGGTCTTTGTGGATAAGGCGGGGGTAATCTAGAATCCGCCCCTTTCCTGCAAAACTATTATCCACAGAGGCGGCAGCCAAAAATGAGTGAGGGGCAACACAACAGCCTGGTCAACCACGCCGGCCTGAGCGCAGGCGACAGCCTATGGCAGGCTTGCATGGACCAGCTGGCGCAGGAGCTGCCCGAGCAGCAGTTCAACACCTGGATCAAACCGCTTGCGGCCCAGGTTTCCGAAGACTTCTCCAAGGTCACCCTGTTCGTGGGGAACCGCTTCAAGCTCGACTGGGTGCGTGCGCAGTACGCCGGCCGTATCGCGAGCATGCTGGAGAAGATCTATGGGCAGCCGGTACCCCTTGAGTTAGCGCTTGCACTCAGGGAACCGGTGAACCGGTCTTTCTCGTCGGCAACCAATTCCGATGCGAGCCGGGCTGCCGAGCCGACCGAGATCGCCGAAGACCCGGCAGCCAACGGTTTCAAGAACCGGCTGAATACGGCGCTGACTTTCGACACCCTGGTTGAAGGGACTGCCAACCGGATGGCGCGCGCCGCCGCAATGCACGTGTCGACCACCCCCGGCCATCTTTACAACCCGCTTTTCATCTACGGCGGCGTCGGCCTGGGCAAGACCCACCTGATGCATGCGGTAGGCAATAAGTTATTGGCCGACAAGCCGGGCAGCAAAGTTCTGTACATCCATGCTGAACAGTTCGTCTCGGATGTGGTCAAGGCCTACCAGCGCAAGACTTTCGACGAGTTCAAGGACAAGTACCACTCGCTCGACCTGCTGCTGATCGACGACGTGCAATTCTTCGCCAACAAGGACCGCACGCAGGAAGAATTCTTCAACGCCTTCGAGGCCCTGCTGGCCAAGAAGAGCCACATCGTGATGACGTCGGACACCTACCCGAAGGGTCTGGCCGACATCCACGAGCGGCTGATCTCGCGCTTCGACTCGGGCCTGACCGTGGCCATCGAGCCACCCGAGCTCGAGATGCGCGTTGCGATCCTGATCAACAAGGCCCGCACCGAAAGCGCCGAGATGCCCGAGGAAGTGGCCTTCTTCGTGGCCAAGAACGTGCGCAGCAACGTGCGCGAGCTCGAAGGAGCGCTGCGCAAGATCCTGGCCTACAGCCGGTTCAACCAGAAGGAAATCTCGATCCAGCTGGCCCGCGAGGCACTGCGCGACCTGCTGTCGATCCAGAACCGGCAGATCGGCGTGGAGAACATCCAGAAGACGGTGGCCGACTATTACAAGATCAAGGTTGCCGACATGTACAGCAAGAAGCGTCCGGCCTCGATCGCCCGCCCGCGCCAGATCGCGATGTACCTGGCCAAGGAGCTGACCCAGAAAAGCCTGCCCGAGATCGGCGAGCTGTTTGGCGGCCGCGACCACACCACGGTGCTGCACGCCGTGCGCAAGATATCCGCCGAGCGCCAGCAGCTGACCGAGTTGAACCAGCAGCTGCATGTGCTGGAACAGACGCTGAAAGGCTGAAAACCGATGGCCGCCAAACCCTGTGGAGCGATCCGGCACAACTGCCCAGTTGTCCACACGACCGGCCAGAATGCCAAAGTTGTCCCCGTGGCGGGTACACCGAACGCAGCGCGCAACACAGGCTTATCCGGCGAGGTAAGTGCCTGTCAAAAAAGGGGAAAATAGCGGTTGTCCACAGAAGTGACGCTCCCTTACTAGCTACTACTAAATTGAATTAAAGAAAAGAAGAGAAGAGGAAGACATGATCGTCTTGAAGGCAACCCAAGAGAAAGTGCTGGCCGTGCTGCAGTCGGTCGCAGGCATCGTCGAGCGGCGGCACACGCTGCCGATCCTGGCGAACGTGCTGATCCGCAAGGCGGGCGGCTCGGTGCAGTTCACCACCAGCGACCTGGAGATCCAGATCCGCACCAACGCCGAGCTTGGCGGCGAGAACGGCAGCTTCACCACCACCGTGGGCGCGCGCAAGCTGATCGACATCCTGCGCACCATGCCGGCCGACCAAAGCGTCAGCCTGGAGAGCAACGCCAACAAGCTGATCTTGAAGGGCGGCAAGAGCAAGTTCACGCTGCAGACGTTGCCGGCAGAAGATTTTCCGCTGGTCCAGGAAGCCGCCACCTTCGGCCCCTCGTTCAGCGTGCCGCAAAAGACCCTGAAGGACCTGCTCAACCAGGTCTCCTTCGCGATGGCGGTGCACGACATCCGCTACTACCTCAACGGCATCCTGTTCGTCGCCGAAGGCAAGCAGCTCTCGCTGGTGGCCACCGACGGCCACCGCCTGGCTTTTGCCAATGCCACGCTCGACGTCGAAGTGCCCCGCCAGGAAGTGATCCTGCCGCGCAAGACCGTGCTCGAGATGCAGCGCCTGCTGTCGGACGCTGAAGGCGCCATCGAGATGCAGTTCGCGTCGAACCAGGCCAAGTTCTCGTTCGGCGGCATGGAGTTCGTCACCAAGCTGGTCGAAGGCAAGTTCCCCGACTACAACCGCGTGATCCCCAAGAACCACAAGAACTCGGTGACCCTCGGCCGGGCGCCGCTGCTGGCCAGCTTGCAGCGGACTGCCATCCTCACCAGCGAAAAGTTCAAGGGCGTGCG
>JBKJOM010000078.1:0-9736 GCA_046595775.1 Ramlibacter sp.
GGCTTCGGCCTTCATTTCAGTCTTGGATGCCGCAGTGGCGGCCATGGGGGCGGTCTTGGCTGCCGAAGAGGCGGCCATCGGGGCGCCAGCGTGCGAAGCAGCGAAGGCGGGGGCAGCGATGAAGGCTGCGGCGATGAGGGCGAGGAGCTTGGTCATTGAGGGTCCGATCGGGTTTGGAGGTCTCCGTCGAAAATGACGGTCCCCCCAACAACGCGTGACCCAGCCTTACGGTTGACCTTGGAACCTCAGAAAGCCGCAATCCCCGTCATTGCCCGCCCCAGGATCAGCGCATGCACGTCGTGTGTCCCCTCATAAGTGTTCACCACTTCGAGGTTCACCAGGTGGCGCGCCACGCCGAATTCATCGCTGATGCCATTGCCGCCCAACATATCGCGCGCCATACGGGCGATGTCCAGCGACTTGCCGCACGAGTTGCGCTTCATGATCGAGGTGATCTCCACGGCCGCCGTGCCTTCGTCTTTCATGCGGCCCAGGCGCAGGCACCCTTGCAGGCCCAGCGTGATCTCGGTTTGCATGTCGGCCAGCTTCTTCTGGATCAACTGGTTGGCGGCCAGGGGCTTGCCGAACTGCTTGCGGTCCAGCACGTACTGGCGAGCGCGGTGCCAGCAGTCCTCGGCCGCACCGAGTGCGCCCCAGGCGATGCCGTAGCGCGCGGAGTTCAGGCAGGTGAAGGGGCCTTTCAGGCCGCGCACATCGGGAAAAGCGTTCTCTTCAGGGCAGAACACTTCGTCCATCACGATCTCGCCGGTGATCGATGCGCGCAGGCCCACCTTGCCGTGAATCGCGGGGGCGGTCAGGCCCTTCCAGCCCTTCTCCAGCACAAAGCCGCGGATCGAGCCTTCGTCGTCCTTGGCCCAGACGACGAACACGTCGGCCACGGGCGAATTCGTGATCCACATCTTGCTGCCCGAGAGCTTGTAGCCGCCATCGACTTTCTTCGCGCGGGTGATCATGCTGCCAGGGTCGGAGCCGTGGTTCGGCTCGGTGAGGCCAAAGCAGCCAATCCACTCTCCTGTGGCCAGCTTGGGCAGGTATTTCTGCCGCGTCGCTTCGTTGCCAAACTCGTGGATCGGCACCATCACCAGCGACGACTGCACGCTCATCATCGAGCGATAGCCGGAGTCGACGCGCTCCACTTCGCGCGCGACCAGGCCATAGCAAACATAGTTCAGGCCCGCACCGCCGTACTGTTCGGGGATGGTCGGGCCCAGCAGGCCCAGCTCGCCCATCTCGCGAAAGATCGCAAGGTCGGTCTGCTCGTTGCGGAAGGCTTCCAGCACGCGGGGCAGCAGGCGCTCCTGGCTGTAGGCGTGGGCCGCGTCGCGCACGGCTCGCTCGTCGTCCGTGATCTGCTGGTCCAGCAGCAGCGGGTCGGCCCAGTTGAAAGACGCTTTGGTGGCCATGGTGTGTTCCTCGTTCAGTCCGGCAGGACGGCTGTCACTTCGATCTCGACCTTGGCGCGATCCTCCATCAGGGCCGTCACTTGCACCGCGGTCATGGCGATGTCGTAATAGCCGATGATTTCGCGGAATGCCTGCCCCACCTCACGCGAGGCGGCCAGGTATTCCTGCTTGTCGGTCACGTACCAGGTCATCCTTACTATATTCTCGGGCACGCCGCCCGCCTCGCGCAGCACCTCGGCGACATTGCGCAATGCCTGTTGCACCTGCCGGCCGAAATCGTCGCTGTGGAACACACCCTGTGAATCCCATCCAATCATGCCTGCGATGAAGAGCGTCCTGCCGCTGGCGACGACACCATTGGCATAGCCCTTGGGACGCGGCCACCCGGCCGGGAGAATCGCGGTGGCTGTCATTTCATGTCTTTCAAAAGTTCGCGGGCAATGATGAGCTGTTGCACCTCGGTAGCGCCTTCGTAGATGCGCAGCGAGCGGATTTCGCGGTAGAGGCGCTCCACCGGCTCGCCGCTCACCACGCCCTGGCCGCCAAAAATCTGGACGGCCGCGTCGATCACCTGCTGGGCGCCTTCGGTGGCGGCCATCTTGGCCATCGCCGCTTCACGCGTGACGTTCTGGCCCTGGTCACGCATCCACGCGGCGCGGTACACCAGCAACGCGGCCGAGTCGATGGTCGTAGCCATCTGCGCGAGCTTGGCCTGCGTCAGCTGGAAATCCGAGAGGTGCTGGTTGAACATCCGGCGCGATGCGGCACGATGCAGCGCTTCCTCGAGCGCCCTTCGCGCAAACCCCAGTGCCGCCGCCGCGACCGAAGTGCGGAACACGTCCAGTGTACGCATCGCCACCTTGAAGCCCTCGCCCGCGGCGCCAACGCGCTGCGCCAGCGGTACGCGGCAATTGGTAAAGCGCAGGCGTGCCAGCGGATGCGGTGCAATGACGTCGATTCGCTCCGCGATCTCGAAGCCCGGCGCGCCCGCATCGACGATGAAGGCAGAAATGCCACGCGCACCGGGCGCTTCGCCCGTACGACAGAAGACCAGGTAGAAGTCCGCGATGCCGCCGTTGGAAATCCAGGTTTTCTCGCCGTTGATCACGACGGCGTCGCCCTCGACGTGTGCATTGCAAGCCATCGCCGCGACGTCCGATCCAGCGCCCGGCTCCGACAACGCGAAGGCCGCGATCGCCTCACCTTTCGCCACGCGGCCGAGGTAGCGATCCTTTTGCGCGGGGCTGCCCTGCAAGCTGATCGCGCCGGAGCCCAGGCCCTGCATCGCGAACGCGAAGTCCGCCAATCCGTTGTGCCGGGCGAGTGTCTCGCGTATCAGGCAGATGGCGCGCGTGTCGATGTTGTCGCCGACGGCATGCTGCAGCCAGCCCGCGGCGCCCAGGGACTTCACAAGCCCCTTGCACTGCGAATCGACATCGCCGTCGTGCGAGTCGGCGACATGTTGCGCGGCCCAGCTGTCCAGCTCGCGCGCCAGCGTGCGATGCCGGTCTTCAAAAAATGGCCAGTCGAGGTACCGGGTATCGGCCATCTCAATTGCCCTGGAAGACAGGTTTGCCCTTGGCCACGAACGCTTCGTAGGCCCGGTTGAAGTCCTCGGTCATCATGCAGATCGCCTGGGCCTGCGCCTCGGCCTCGATGGCCTGCTCGATGGTCATGGCCCATTCCTGGTGCAGCATGGTCTTGGTCATGCCGTTGGCGAAGGTAGGGCCCTGGGCGAGGTCGTTGGCGAGCTTTTGCGCGTCGCCCAGCAGTTGTTCCGGCGCGCACAGCCGGTTGAAAAAGCCCCAGCGCTCGCCCTCCTCGCCTCCCAGCGAACGTCCGGTAAAGAGCAGCTCGCTGGCCCGGCCCTGGCCGATGATGCGCGGCAGGATCGCGCAGGCTCCCATATCGCAACCCGCAAGTCCGACCCGGTTGAACAGGAAGGCCGTCTTGCTGCGCGCCGTGCCCAGGCGCAGGTCGGACGACATCGCCACGATGGCTCCAGCCCCAGCGCACACGCCATCGATCGCGGCGACGATCGGCTGCGGGCAGGCTCGCATGGCTTTGACCAGGTCACCCGTCATGCGGGTGAACAGCAGCAGCTCGGGAGCTTCGAGCTTGACCAAAGGCCCGATGATTTCGTGCACATCGCCGCCCGAGCAGAAGTTGCCGCCAGAACCGGTGATGACGACGGCATGCACGTCGGTCGCGTACTTCAGTTGCCCGAACAGGTCGCGCAGTTCCGCGTAAGAGTCGAAGGTCAACGGATTCTTGCGTTCGGGCCGGTTGAGCGTCACCGTGGCCACGCCGCCCCGCACTTCCCACTGGAAGTGCTGCGCGCGATAGCCCGCCAGTTGCTTGCGGTTGCCTGAGGCGAGTGCGGGATCGAGCCGCTCAGTTGAATCGTTCATTCGGTGCCTCCTGCGCTTGCTTGGCAAGCTGCTTTTCTCGTTCGAGGTTTCGTTCCAGCTGGGTCTTGCCGGAACGATATTGTTGGGGCCAGTGCAAGTCGGTGTAGCCGATCTTCGCCGCCTCCAGCAAGGTCCATTGCGGGTTGGCCAGGTGCGGCCGCGCGATGGCGCAAAGGTCGGCACGGCCCGCGGCGATGATGCTGTTGACGTGGTCGGCCTCAGATATCGCGCCGACTGCGATCGTCGGAATGCCGGCCTCGTTGCGGATGCGGTCGGCAAACGGCGTCTGGTACATGCGGCCGTACACCGGTTTCTGTTTCGGGCTGACCTGGCCCGACGAGCAGTCGATCATGTCGGCGCCTGCGGCCTTGAAGGCCCGCGCAATCTCGATCGCGTCGTCCGGGGTGATGCCGCCCTCGACCCAATCGTGGGCGGAGATGCGTACCGACATCGGCAGGTGTCCTGGCCATACTGCGCGTATCGCCTTGAACACCTCCAGCGGATAGCGCAGGCGGTTGGCGAGCAAGCCGCCGTACTCGTCGGTACGCAGGTTGGTCAATGGCGATATGAAGCTGGAGAACAGGTAGCCGTGGGCGCAGTGCAACTCGAGCCAGTCGAATCCCGCTTCGGCCGCGTAGCGCGTGCTGCGCACGAAGTCATCGCGCACACGATCCATGTCGGCCCGGTTCATGGCCCGTGACCAGTCACTGACGCCGTCGAGATACTGCTGCGGCGACGCGGAGATCAACGGCCAATTCCCTTCAGCCAATGGCTGGTCTTCCCCGTCCCAGGGCGCGCACGTCGAGCCTTTCGCGCCAGCATGGCCGAGCTGCATCGCGATCTTCGCATCGGTGCTTGCATGGACGAAATCCACGATTCGCTTCCAGCCATCGCGTTGCGCATCGCTCCACAAACCGGGGCAGCCAGGGGTGATGCGCGCATCAGGCGTTGGGCATGTCATCTCGGCGAAGACCATGCCCGCGCCGCCCATCGCCCGCGCGCCAAGGTGAACCAGGTGAAAGTCAGCCGGAAGGCCGTCGATGCATGAGTATTGCGCCATCGGAGAGACCACGACGCGATTCTTCAAGGTCACGCCGCGGAGCGTGAATGGGGTGAACATCGGCGGCACGGGCTGCTGCGCAGGCGCACGCTGCAAGCCGGCATGTTCCGCGATCCAGTCCTCGTAGCGCTCGACGTAGTCCTTGTCGCGAATACGCAGGTTCTCATGGCTGATGCGCTGGCTGCGCGTGAGCAGCGAGTAGGCGAACTGCTCGGGCGGCAGGTTGACGTAGCGCGCGACGTTCTCGAACCATTCGGTCGAGTTGCGCGCGGCGTTCTGGATCTTCAGCACTTCGATGCTGCGCACGGCTTCGTAGTCAGCCAGCGCCTGCGCCAGGTCACCGCCAAAGCGGCCGATGCAGCGCGCCAGTTCTATCGAATCCTCAAGGGCAAGCTTGGTGCCCGAGCCCACGGAGAAGTGCGCGGTGTGCGCTGCGTCGCCCATCAGCACCACGGGCGCGCGGCCGTTGTGATGCACCCAGGTCTGGCAGACGACGCGGGGAAAGCGGATCCACTGTGCCGAGCCACGCAGGTGCGCCGTGTTCGACATCAGCGGATGCCCGTCCAGGTGCTTCGCGAACAGACGCTCGCAGAACGCGATCGACTCCTCCTTCTCCATGCGGTCGATGCCCGCGGCTTGCCAGACCTCTTCCGGCGCTTCGACGATGAACGTCGACGTGTCGCCGTCGAATTGGTAGGCATGGGCCTGGAACCAGCCGTGCCGGGTCTCTTCAAACGCGAAGGTGAACGCGTCGAACATCTTGTGCGTGCCCAGCCACACGAAGCGGCAACGGCGCATGTCGATGTCGGGCTGGTAGGTGGCGGCGTACTTCGTGCGGATGCGGCTGTTCAGTCCGTCGCTTGCGATGATGAGGTCTGCATCGGGGTACTGTTCGTCGCCTTGCACGTCGGTTTCGAACACCAGCTTCACGCCGAGTTGCTCGCAGCGCTGCTGCAGGATGTTGAGCAGGCGCTTGCGGCCGATGCCGCAAAAGCCGTGGCCACCCGACACGACCTTGTGGCCACGGATGTTGACCTCGATGTCGTCCCAGTGGTTGAAAGCGCCCAGGATTTCCGCAGCCGTCAGCGCATCCGCTGTCTGCAAGTTCCCGAGCGTCTGGTCGGAGAACACGACGCCCCAGCCAAAGGTGTCGTAAGGACGGTTCCGCTCCACCACAGTGATGTCGTGGCTCGGGTCCTGCTGCTTCATCAGGAGCGCGAAGTACAGACCCGCGGGGCCCCCACCGATACACACGATGTTCATGATCGCTCCAACCTATATAGTTTAAGTTTAAAGCATTTGCCGAGCCCTGTCATGACGGACGTGTAGGTGCGGCGAAGCCGCTGGCGGAGGACATTCGCTGCACAGAGCGCCGCGCCGTCCTGATCCACCCTGAACGACTTAGGCGACGCGCGCCAACTCTTCATAGGCCAAAACCATCACATCATGCGGATCAGAGTCACGCAACTTGTGGTCGCTCCACACCTGCCGCCAACGCCTTGCACCCGGCAAGCCATTGCGCAAACCCAACATGTGGCGCGCAATCGAAGTCCATGCCGTGCCATGCGCCTTCGCCTCGCGCACCATGTAGTCGGCCATGTGCCGCTCAATCTCTTCGCGCGTCAGTTCGCGGGATGTATCGCCATAGAACTCGCTGTCCCATTGCGCCATCCACCAGGGGTTGTGGTACGCCTCGCGGCCGATCATGGCGCCATCCACGTGGGCAAGCGCTTCATGGACTTGCGTGGTGGTCTTCACCCCGCCGTTCAAAGCGAACACCAGGTGCGGAAAGTCCTGCTTGAGCTGGTTCACAAAGTCGTAGCGCAGCGGCGGTACTTCGCGGTTCTCCTTGGGCGACAGTCCCCGGAGCCAGGCGTTACGTGCGTGGACCAGGAAGACATCGCAGCCGGCCTCGCTCACGGTGCCCACGAAATCGCGCACAAACTGGTAGTTCTCACCCTTCTCGATGCCGATGCGGTGCTTGACCGTTACTGGCACTGTCACCACGTCGACCATGGCCTTGACGCAGTCCGCCACCAGTTGCGGCTCGGCCATGAGACAGGCACCGAAGGATCCGCGCTGCACGCGCTCGCTGGGACAGCCGCAGTTGAGGTTGATCTCGTCGTAACCCCACTGCTGGCCCAGCCGCGCGCAGTGGGCGAGCTCACCGGTGTCACTGCCGCCGAGCTGCAGCGCGACGGGATGCTCTTCCATGTTGAAGTCGAGGTGCCGAGGCACGTCGCCATGGACCAGCGCGCCAGTAGTCACCATTTCGCTGTAGAGCAGCGCGTGTCGGCTGAGCAGGCGATGGAAGAACCGGCAGTGGCGGTCGGTCCAGTCCATCATGGGCGCGACGCTCATCCGCCAGCGGCTCGAATTGTTCGGTTTCGTGATTTCCACGGCAGGACTTTAAGCGGTCAAGCCTTCGTCCGATTGACAAGCGGTGCTGGCCCGACGATTCTGGCTGCATGTGCCGCCACTACAAGGAGTGCGAATGAAGCCCTTTGCCCTGGAACCCAACATGCTCACGATGCGGGGCGTTTTCTACCCCACCGGCCACATGTTCGTCATGTTCCCGACCGAGCAGGAGGCACGCGACGCCGTGGGTTTGCTGATCGGCGACGGTTGTTCCGGTGACGCAATTTCGCTGCTGACGCCTGGCGACATCCAGGACAAGATTGCGCCCACCCTGGGCGACCACGACCCTGCCATGCCCTCGCCTGGCACCGAAGCCGCGACGGTGCATCACTTCGTGCAGCTCGCACTGCAAGGCCACCATGCGCTCCTGATTCATGCACCAACCGGGCATGAAACCGAGCACATCATGGAAGTGCTCCAGCCCGCGAAGATCTCCTACGGGCAGAAGTACCGGCAGCTGGTGATCGAAGATCTCGTCGAGTGATTCGTGCTATCCGGCCCGCGCGCGACTTATAGTTGAGCGCGTGGACCAGCTTGCCCCCAGGGCCGCGGATGAGACCTATGAACTCCTCGCGGACTTTTTTGATAACGCGCCCGTTGCTCTTCATTGGCAGGATGAGTCGGGCACGATTAAACACGCCAATCCGGCGCTGGCCCGACTGCTGGGCTGCGACCTGGCTCAGCTGCCGGGGCGAAACATCGCCGACTTCTACGCCGAGCGCGCCGCCGCGCTCGAGGTGATCGGCCTGCTCTCCCGGGGGGAAGCAATCAACAGTCACCCAGTCAGGCTTCGGGGCCGTGGTGGTGCGATCGTGCACGTTCTCATGTCCGCCAACGTGCTTCACCGGGAGGGGCGCTTCGTCCACGCCCGCGTCTTCACGCGCGACATTTTCGAGTTGCACCAGTCGCTCCAGGCGCTGGAAGCAGCGGACGCCCGCAAGGCCGCGATCCTCGAAGCTTCGCTGGACGCGATCCTCACCATGGACGCACAGGGTCAGCTGCTCGACTTCAACCACGCCGCAGAGCGCATTTTCGGGTACCGGCGTGAGGAAGCCGTAACGCGCCGGCTCAGCGAGCTGATCATCCCGCCGGCACTGCGCGCTGCGCACGAGGACGGGTTGCGGCGCTACCTGCTCACCGGCTCAGGGCCTGTGCTGGGGAAACGGATCGAAATCATCGCCATGCGGGCCAGCGGCGAGGAATTTCCGGTCGAGCTCTCGATCAGCGTTGTGCGCGGTGAACAGCCTTTGTTTACGGCGACGGTCCGCGATATCAGCGAGCGCAAGGCCGCAGAGCGCGAGTTGCGCGAAACACTGTTGGCGCTGCGGCAGGGCGAGGCCGAGTTGCGAAACGACGACCGCCGCAAGGACGAATTCATCGCGACGCTCGCACACGAGCTGCGGAACCCTCTCGCACCCGTGCGAACCGCGGCCGAGATCCTTGCCATGCCCGCAGTCGCGGCCGAGCGCGTCGCCTGGGCGGCCGACATCATCAGGCGGCAGGTGAGCGTCATGGCGCGCCTGCTCGACGACCTGCTGGATGTTGCGCGCATCAAGCGCGGCGCACTCGAATTGCGCCGGTCTCCGGTGACATTGCAGGAAGTGATCGCGATGGCGGTCCAGACGGTGCAGCCGCTTATCGCCGCGAAGCAGCAACGTCTGGAGACGCACATCGAAGCCGAGCCCGGGCACCTGCTGGAAATCGACGGTTTGCGGATCGCGCAGGTCATCACCAACCTGCTCACCAATGCGTCGCGCTACAGCGAGCCCGAGCGCCGCATTTTCCTGACCGCGCAAATACGGGAAGGAACCGCAGTGATCGAGGTACGCGACGAAGGCATCGGCTTCGCGAGTGAATCGTTGCCGGAACTCTTTGTGCTGTTCTCGCAACTGCCCCAAGGGGGCGGGCGCCAGCAGGGCGGGCTGGGCGTTGGCCTGGCGCTATCCAGGCGCCTGGTCGAACTCCATGGCGGGAGCCTCGAAGCTTCCAGCGGGGGGCTCGGCAAAGGCGCGACCTTTCGCGTCACCTTGCCGGCCCAGGCCTGAAGGCCGGGTCAACCCATGTGCAGGCCGCCATTGACCGAGAAGTCGGCGCCCGTCGCATAGCCGCCCTCTTCCGAAGCCAGCCACGCAATGATGGATGCGATTTCTTCGGGCTGTCCGAGGCGCTTGACCGGGATGGTGGCGACGATCTTGTCCAGCACGTCTGGGCGGATCGCCTTGACCATGTCGGTGCCGATGTAGCCGGGGCTCACCGTATTCACGGTCACGCCCTTGTTGGCCAGCTCCTGCGCCAGCGCCATGCTGAAGCCATGCATGCCCGCCTTCGCGGCCGAGTAGTTGGTCTGGCCGGCCTGGCCCTTCTCGCCGTTCAAGCTGCTGATGTTGACGATGCGGCCCCAGTACTTTTCAACCATGTGGGCA
>JBKJOM010000227.1:0-19095 GCA_046595775.1 Ramlibacter sp.
GTCGGAGCAGGCGTCGGAGCAGGCGTCGGAGCAGGCGTCGGAGCAGGCGTCGGAGCAGGCGTCGGAGCAGGCGTCGGAGCAGGAGCCAGCGCGGCAATGACGGCACTCTGTCCGTGCTCGTCCACCTTGTTGGCGACTACGCCGGGTTCCTGGCGCGGCTCGGGAACGCGCAGCGATACGCGCTGGTTGGTCCGCACCGGCGGTTCCTGGTTGTTGACCACGCGCGCTGATTCACCGGCTTTCAGGCCGACGCAGGCGATCGTGCAGACTTCGATTTCGTCCTTCTCGCCGGAGACCGACAGGCTGCCGTCCGCGTTGTATTCGAGGTTGAAAGCGGAGCCGCGGATGCCGATGGTGGCGGTGGTCGTCGTCACCTTGTAGTTCTCGCGATTGCGCTTGCCGATCAGGCCCGTGATCGCGCGCATGCCACCGCGCAGGATGTCGACCAGGTAGCGATCGCTCTTCGGGTCATTGGTGTCGGCGTACTCATTGATCTTGAAGAGTGAATTGGCGCGCAGCGAGACAATGCTTCCGTCGCTGAAGCGGATCTGCGCCTGGCCGTCTGGCCCCGTCACGATCGTATCGCCGCTTTCAATGGACTTTCCGCGGGCCAGCCCGTCAGAAGAATTCCCGCGCTTGAGTTGCGCATCGCCGACGGCAAATTGGGCAACACCCGCCTGGTTGGCTGCGTGGATGACAGGCGAATAGGCGAGCGCTATCGATACTGTGAGGATCGCGTTTTTCAGCTTGAACGGGGTTTGCATTGGAGGCCTCGCTTCCCTGTTTCAGAATTCACGCCGTACAGCAATGGCGTAAGCCTTCTTGCTGTATTGGCCGAGCGGGACGCTCGAATCGGTCTTGACCCAAGACAACTGGGGCGTGACACGCCAGTACGGCGCCGGCACCCATGACAGGCCCAGCGCCAGGTTCACTTGCTGGTCAACACGATACACGTTGAACAGCGGATCAGGTGCTCCGTAGCGCCGCCGCTCGTAGCCGCCCGACGCGAACGCGCCTACCGATGCGAACAACGGGTATTGCAGGCCGCCGCGCACGCCCACAAGGTGATGACCCAGGTGCTGCGCACTCCCGTCATCGACGGTTTCAGCGCCAACATACGCCCCGCCATAAGTCCACATGCCCTTGGCAGTGAGGTGCGCATAAGTGAAGCCCACCACATTCCGGTTGGCATCCGCGACGTGCTGGGCCGGGTACACCAGGCGACTGGTCTGGAAGTAGGCGTTGAACTGGCGGAACCCGTCGAAGCGGTAGGTCCACTCGCCAACCAGTCCCAGGTTGTCCCGTGCGCGGGAGCCGCCTACGGTGTATGTGCCACCCTGCACGGCCAGGCTGTACTCCTCGCGTTCGACACGATAAGACACGCCCACGTTGATATCGGCCTGCGCATTGTTCGAAACGCGGTTGCCGTCGCCAAAGGATGTGCCCCGCGCCAATGCGGTTCCAATCAGGGACCAACGGGGGCCTAGCACCATCCGCCCCGAGGCACCGGCTGTCCACCCAAGGTAGCCCCCGCTGCGGCGCGTTCCGGAAGGGTCCACGGCCAGGATGGCGCCTCCAAAGGCGGGAACGGCCACGCTCGACAGACCCGGGGCGCTGTTGATGTTGCTGTCCCAGCCCGTATTCAGTTCCAGGTAAGCCTTGGCGGACGAGCGGCCTTCGGCTTCCACGCGATCGATCGCATGCAGCAGCTGGTCGATGGTGTCGCCCGCGACGGAGGTGAAGCCCTTTTGCTGGCTTTCTGCGAGTAACGCGCGCGCCGCCTTGTTATCGCCGACGCCATACAACGCCCGTCCGAATTCCGCGCGGGCCCGCTCATGCGCGGGCTGGACCGCAAGGACGCGTTCGAGGGCGATGATCGCGCGGGTGAACTGGCCGGCTTCATTGGCGGCGATGCCCAGTGCAAGGTCGAATTCGATTTCGCCAGCACGCTGGGGTTCCTGGAGGGCGAGCTTTTCAAAGGCGTCCATGGCTGTGCCAGAACGAGCGACTTCCTCGGTTTGCTGTACAACGGCAGTCTGTCCGAACGACACGCACGTCCCCATCAGCGCGGCCAGGGCAACTCCACTCCGGGGTATGAAAAGCATGCGTTTAGCAACCATAAGATCGTTAGTCAGTGGCAATGTTAGGGGGATGCAGTAACAATCCAAAACTCTTTGTTCACACTTTGTCGGTCCTGTGCAGTCTGTTACCAAAATCCTACAGCCTTTCTACCCCTTTCGATTTACTCGCCGCGGACGAAAGGCGCGAGAAGTGGGGTGTGGCACAATCGCGCCGCAACCCGGCCCTTCCAGCCACAGTCGCATCCGCCAACCGGTCCAGCCGTGCCGCGGGAGGTTTTCCAACCAGCCAAAGCTCCCTGCAGGGGGGCGGAAAGTAGCGAGTCAATGAGCGAACCTAGCTCCGTCTACACGTCCTATCAGGGCAACTCCTACCTCTTCGGCGGCAATGCGCCCTACGTCGAGGAGATGTACGAAAACTACCTGGCCAACCCCGGCAGCGTGCCCGACACCTGGCGCGACTACTTCGACGCGCTCCAGCACGTCCCGGCCGCCGACGGCAGTAACGCCAAGGACGTGCCGCACCTGCCGGTCGTCAATGCCTTCGCTGAGCGCGCGAAGCAGGGTGGAACGAAAGTGGTGGTGGCGGGCGGAGCCGACCCGGAGCTTGCCCGCAAGCGCACCGCCGTCCAGCAGCTGATCGCTGCGTACCGAAACGTCGGATGTCGCTGGGCCGATCTCGATCCGCTCAAGCGCACCGAGCGCGAGAACATCCCCGAGCTGGAGGCCTCGTTCTATGGCTTCAACGATGCCGACCAGGAAGCGGTGTTCAACACCAGCAACACCTTCTTCGGCAAGGAGAGCATGTCGCTGCGGGAGCTCACCAACGCGCTGCGTGAAACGTATTGCGGCACGATCGGTGTCGAGTACATGTACATCAGCGACCAGACGCTCAAGCGCTGGTGGCAGCAGAAGCTCGAGTCGGTCCGCAGCAAAGCCAATTTCACGGTTGAAAAGCGCAGGCACATCCTCGACCGGCTGACTGCGGCCGAAGGCCTGGAACGTTTCCTCCACACCAAGTACGTCGGCCAGAAGCGCTTTTCGCTTGAGGGCGGCGAGAGTTTCATCGCCGCGATGGACGAGATCATCCAGGGCGGCGGCAAGCAGGGGGTCCAGGAGATCGTGATCGGCATGGCCCACCGCGGCCGCCTGAACGTGCTGGTGAATACGCTGGGCAAGATGCCCGCCGACCTGTTCGCGGAGTTCGACCACACGGCCAAGGAAGAGCTGCCTTCCGGCGACGTGAAGTACCACCAGGGATTCAGTTCCGACGTGACGACACCCGGCGGCCCGGTCCATCTGACCCTTGCTTTCAACCCGTCGCACCTCGAGATCGTGAACCCGGTGGTTGAAGGCTCGGTGCGCGCCCGCATGGACCGCCGCGCTGACCCGAAGGGCAAGCAGGTGCTGCCCGTGCTGGTGCATGGCGACGCAGCCATCGCCGGCCAGGGCGTAGTGATGGAGACGCTGGCTTTGGCCGAGACCCGTGGCTATTTCACCGGCGGCACGGTGCACATCGTCATCAATAACCAGATCGGCTTCACGACGTCGGACCCGCGCGATAGCCGCTCGACGCTGTATTGCACCGACGTCGTCAAGATGATCGAAGCCCCGGTGCTGCACGTGAACGGCGATGACCCTGAAGCAGTGGTGCTGGCCGCGCAACTGGCACTCGAGTACCGCATGGAGTTCGCCAAAGACGTGGTGCTGGACATCGTCTGCTTCCGCAAGCTCGGCCACAACGAGCAAGACACGCCTTCGCTGACGCAGCCGTTGATGTACAAGAAGATCGCGGCCCATCCCGGCACGCGCCGCCTCTACGCCGACAAGCTGGCGGCGCAGGGCATGGGCGAGACGCTGGGCGACGACATGGTCAAGGCCTATCGCGCCGCGATGGACTCGGGCAAGCACACAGTCGATCCGGTGCTGACCAACTTCAAGAGCAAGTACGCGGTGGACTGGAGCCCCTTCCTGAACAAGAAGTGGACCGATTCAGCCGATACCGCGATCCCCACGGCCGAGTGGAAACGCCTGGCCGACCGGATTACCACGGTTCCTGCCAACTTCACCGTGCACCCGCTGGTCAGGAAGGTGCTGGAAGACCGAGCCGCAGCAGGCCGCGGCGAAGTCAATGTCGATTGGGGCATGGGCGAGCACATGGCCTTCGCCTCCCTGGTGGCCAGCGGCTACCCGGTGCGCCTTTCCGGGGAAGACGTGGGGCGGGGCACCTTCACCCACCGCCACGCCGTGCTGCACGACCAGAACCGCGAAAAGTGGGACGTGGGTTCCTACACTCCGCTGCAGAACGTCGCCGATAACCAGGCGCCTTTTGTCTGCATCGATTCGATCCTGTCGGAAGAGGCAGTGCTGGGCTTTGAGTACGGTTATGCATCGAACGACCCCCACACGCTGGTGATCTGGGAAGCGCAGTTCGGCGATTTCGCCAACGGCGCGCAGGTGGTCATCGACCAGTTCATCGCATCGGGCGAAGTGAAATGGGGCCGCGTGAACGGCATCACGCTCATGTTGCCGCACGGCTACGAAGGCCAGGGCCCCGAGCACAGCTCGGCACGCCTGGAGCGCTTCATGCAGCTGTCCGCCGACACCAACATGCAGGTGGTGCAGCCGACGACGGCCAGCCAGATCTTCCACGTGCTGCGCCGGCAGATGGTGCGCCCGTTGCGCAAGCCCCTGGTGATCATGACGCCCAAGTCGCTGCTGCGAAACAAGGACGCTACGTCGCCCCTGTCCGAGTTCACCAAGGGCGGCTTCCAGACCGTGATCCCGGAGCACCGGGAGATCAAGGCCGACAAGGTCAAGCGGATCGTCGTCTGTTCAGGCAAGGTGTACTACGACCTGGCCAAGAAACGGGACGAACGCGAGGACGACACCGTCGCGATCCTGCGCGTGGAGCAGCTGTACCCGTTCCCGCACAAGGTCTTCGCGGCCGAGTTGAAGAAGTACCCCAACGCGACCGACATCGTATGGACGCAGGACGAGCCCCAGAACCAGGGCGCCTGGTTCTTCGTGCAGCACTACATCCACGAGAACATGACCGAAGGTCAGAAGCTCGGCTACTCCGGCCGCGCGGCATCCGCCTCGCCTGCCGTGGGCTATTCGCACCTGCACCAGGAGCAGCAAAAGAGCCTGGTCGATGGTGCCTTCGGCAAGCTCAAGGGATTCGTCCTCACCAAATGATGCCGGATGCCGACGCGCGATGCGCGCGGCACCGGCTCCGCTCGTTCGCCCCGGACTTGAAGGCCGGTCGACTTGCGGATGTTGAACAAAGATAGGAAAACAAAATGGCTCTCGTGGATGTGAAGGTCCCGCAACTGTCCGAATCGGTGGCCGAAGCGACCCTGCTGCAATGGAAGAAGAAGGCCGGCGACATGGTCGCCCTCGATGAAATCCTGATCGAGATCGAAACCGACAAGGTCGTGCTCGAAGTGCCGGCGCCCGCCGCCGGCGTGCTGGCCGAGATCGTGCAGGCCGATGGTGCAACCGTTGCCGCGGAACAGGTGATTGCGAAGATCGACACCGAAGGCAAAGCCACCGCCGCAGCGCCTGCCGCAGCCGCCATGCCCGCTGCCGCACCGGCGCCCGCACAGGCCGCTGTGCCCGCAGGCGGCTCCAAGTCGGATGTCGCGATGCCTTCGGCCGCGAAGATGATGGCCGACAACAGCTTGGCCGCCGGCTCGGTCGCAGGCACTGGCCGCGATGGCCGCGTGACCAAGGGCGACGTGATCGGCGCGCTGGCCAAGCCGTCGGTGGTGCCGGTCGCTGCACCTACGGGCGCGCCGAACGCGTTGCTTGCGCAAGTCGCCTCGCCGGTGGCTGCACCCAACCTCGGCGACCGCCCAGAGCAGCGCGTGCCCATGAGCCGCCTGCGCGCACGCGTGGCCGAGCGCCTGCTGCAGTCGCAGTCGAGCAACGCGATCCTGACCACGTTCAACGAAGTGAACATGGCACCGGTGATGGAGATGCGCAAGCGCTTCCAGGAGAAGTTCGAGAAGGAGCACGGTGTCAAGATCGGCTTCATGAGCTTCTTCGTGAAGGCCGCGGTGCATGCGCTGAAGAAGTACCCGGTGCTCAACGCTTCGGTCGATGGCAACGACATCGTCTACCACGGCTACTTCGACATCGGCATCGCGGTGGGCTCGCCGCGCGGCCTGGTGGTGCCTATCCTGCGCAACGCCGACCAGATGTCGTTTGCCGACATCGAGAAGAAGATTGCCGAGTACGGCGCCAAGGCGCGTGACGGCAAGCTGGGCATCGAGGAGATGACCGGCGGCACGTTCTCCATCTCCAACGGAGGCGTGTTCGGCTCGATGCTGTCCACCCCGATCATCAACCCGCCGCAGTCGGCCATCCTGGGCGTGCACGCTACCAGGGACCGCGCGGTGGTGGAGAACGGGCAAGTTGTCGTCCGCCCGATCAACTACCTGGCCATGAGCTACGACCACCGCATCATCGACGGCCGCGAAGCCGTGCTGGGGCTGGTGGCGATGAAGGAAGCGCTGGAAGACCCGGCGCGTTTGCTGTTCGATATCTAAGGAACGGCCATGGCCAAGAATTTCGACGTCATCGTCATCGGTGGCGGCCCCGGCGGCTACATCGCTGCGATCCGTGCCTCGCAACTGGGCTTCAACGTGGCCTGCATCGACGAGTGGAAGAACAAGGACGGCAAGCCTGCTCTGGGCGGCACTTGCACGAACGTGGGGTGCATCCCTTCCAAGGCACTGCTGCAATCTTCGGAACACTTCGAGCATGCCGGCAAGCACTTCGCCGACCACGGCATCAGCATGACCGGGATGACGCTGGACGTGGCGAAGATGCTGGCGCGCAAGGACACGGTCGTGAAGCAGAACAACGATGGCATCCAGTTCCTGTTCAAGAAGAACAAGGTCACGTTCTTCCATGGCCGCGGCGCATTCGCGAAAGCCGGTGACGAAGGCTACGAGATCACCGTGGCCGGCGAGACGCTGCTCGGCAAGCACATCATCCTGGCGACCGGCTCCAACGCACGTGCGCTGCCCGGCGTGCCGTTCGACGAAGAGAACATCCTGTCGAACGACGGTGCGCTGCGAATCGAGGGCGTACCGAAGAAGCTCGGCCTCATCGGCTCAGGCGTGATCGGCCTGGAGATGGGATCGGTCTGGCGGCGGCTCGGCGCCGAAGTGACCGTGCTCGAAGCGCTGCCCACTTTCCTTGGCGCGGTCGACGAGCAGATCGCCAAGGAGGCCAAGAAGGCCTTCGACAAGCAGGGCCTGAAGATCGAACTGGGCGTAAAAGTCGGCGAGATCAAGACCGGCAAGAAAGGCGTGTCGGTTGCCTGGACCAACGCCAAGGGCGAGGCGCAGAAGCTCGACGTTGACAAGCTGATCGTCTCCATCGGCCGGGTACCCAACACGATTGGCCTCAACGCAGAAGCCGTGGGCCTGAAGCTGGACGAACGCGGTGCGATCGTCGTCGACGGCGATTGCAAGACGAACTTGCCGAACGTGTGGGCAGTCGGCGACGTGGTGCGCGGCCCCATGCTCGCCCACAAGGCAGAGGAAGAGGGTGTTGCGGTGGCCGAGCGCATCGCCGGCCAGCACGGCCACGTCAACTTCAACACCATCCCCTGGGTGATCTACACCAGCCCCGAGATCGCGTGGGTCGGCCAGACCGAGCAACAGCTGAAGGCCTCAGGCGTGAAATACAAGGCCGGCACATTCCCCTTCATGGCCAACGGCCGCGCGCGCGCGCTGGGCGACACGACCGGCATGGTCAAGTTCCTGGCCCACGCCGAGACCGACGAAATCCTGGGCGTGCACATCGTCGGCCCGATGGCCAGCGAGTTGATCTCCGAGGCTGTCGTGGCGATGGAATTCAAGGCGTCCGCCGAGGACATCGCGCGCATCTGCCACGCACACCCGTCGCTGTCGGAAGCCACGAAGGAAGCAGCCCTGGCGGTGGACAAGCGGACGTTGAACTTCTAATGCGGACATCCGCACGCAGAGGACGCAGAAGATTCGCAGAGAACGCAGAAGGAATTCGAAATTTCTTACGGTTTTCTTTTGCGACCTCTGCGTAGTTTTTGCGTCCTCTGCGTCCGGATGTCCTGAATGAGTGTCCGCGAAGTCTACGAAGCCGAACTCAAGGCGAGGGGCTACGACAGCGACCCGGCACAGATGCGAGCCGTCGAAACGCTGGACCGTTGTGCACGCGAGTGGGGCGAGTACAAGGAGCAGCGCTCCAACGTCTTCAAGAAACTTATCAACCGCCCCGAGATTCCGCGCGGCGTCTACATGTACGGCGGCGTGGGCCGCGGCAAGAGTTTCCTGATGGACTGCTTCTACACAGCGGTGCCGATCGTGCGCAAGACGCGGTTGCACTTCCACGAATTCATGCGCGAGGTCCACCGCGAGCTGGCCGAGCTGCAAGGCACGGTGAACCCTCTGGATGAACTGGGCGAGCGCATGGCGCGCCGCTACCGCCTCCTCTGCTTCGACGAGTTCCACGTCGCCGACATCACCGACGCGATGATCCTGCAGCGGCTGCTGGACGCTCTGTTCGACAACGGCGTGGGCTTCGTCACCACCTCGAACTTCAAGCCCAACGACCTGTATCCCGACGGCCTGCACCGCGACCGCGTGCTTCCGGCCATCAAGCTGCTGAACGACAAGCTCGAGGTGATCAGCGTCGACAACGGCGTTGACTACCGGCGCCGTACGATGGAGCAGGTCAAGCTCTATCACACCCCGCTGGGCGAACAGGCCGACGCCGAGATGAACGATGCGTTCACTCGGCTGGCCGAGTCGAAAGACGAAGACCCGGTGCTGCACATCGAATCCCGCGAGATCCGCTCACGGCGCAGGGCCGGAGGCGTGGTTTGGTTCGACTTCCGGACGCTGTGCGGTGGGCCGCGCTCGCAGAACGACTACCTCGAGATCGCCACGCAGTTCCACACCGTGTTGCTGTCCGACGTGCCGCACATGCCGGTGCGCATGGCTTCGGAGGCGCGGCGCTTCACGTGGCTGATCGATGTGCTCTACGATCGGCGGGTGAAGCTCATCATGTCGGCGGCTGTGCCGCCCGAAGCGTTGTACACGGACGGCCCGCTGGCCCATGAATTCCCGCGTACCGTGTCGCGGCTCAACGAGATGCAGTCCGCCGACTTCCTCGCTCTTGAGCACCGCATGGTGGATACAAAACTCACATGAAGCGCATCACCTCATTGCTGCTCCTCGCCTGGGGATGCGCCTTCGCACAGGAAGACCCGACCGTTGCCGCAGAGCGCGCCCGCCTGGGTGCTGAACGCAACCGCGCTGAAACCAGTTTCAAGGCGCAGGAGAAGGCGTGCTACGGAAAGTTTGGCGTCACCGACTGCCTGTCGGCAGCGCGGACCCAGCGCCGCCTGGCCCTGTCCGACCTGCGCCGCCAGGAAATTTCTCTGAACGACTCCGAACGCAAACGCAAAGCCGCAGAGCGCCGTCAGTCGCTGGACGAGCGCAACCAGGAGCAAGCAAAGCGCCAGGAGGCGCAGGTGCTCGACAGTTCCGTGCAGGAGAACGACAGGCAGTCGCGCGCTCTGGACAAAGCCGCGGCGCGGGCTTCGCAGGCTGCAGGCGCACCCACAAAAGCCGTGGCCCACGAGGAGCAGCAAAAGCGCAAGCAGGCCGGCAAGGAAGCAGCTCACCAAAGGCAGGCGAAGGACGCCGCACGGACCGCAAGGGAGCGCGAACAACATGCTTCGGAAGCCCGGGAGCGCAAGAAGAAACTCGACCAGCGCCTGGCCGAGCGCAGGAAGCCTGCCGCCAAGCCCCTGCCGGTTCCCCCGTGATCAGGATTCCAGCGGCTCGAACTTGACGATGGCCAGCGAGAGGTTGTCGCCGCCTCCACGCCCGCGCGAACGCGCCTTCTCGATCAGGAACTCCGTCGCTTCGCGCGGTGAGAGCGACGACAGGACCGAACCCAGCTCGTTCGGGCTGAAATAGTGCCAAACGCCGTCGCTGCAGGCCATCAGCACATCGCCGGGCCGCATCTGAGGGACGAAGTGATGGTCGGCCGGCGGGTCTTCCTCCGCGCCCAGGCAACCCATGAGGATGTTTGACTGCGGATGCACGTTAGCTTCTTCCTCGGTCAGCTCACCGCGGTCCACCAGGGTCTGCACGTACGAGTGGTCCATCGAGCGCTTGACCAGCTTGCCGTTGTGGAAGTGGTAGATGCGCGAATCGCCCGCGTGGATCCAGTGGCAGTCACCGGCGGGGTTGATGAGGTAGGCCGCCACGGTGCTGTGCGGTTCCTGCTCGGACGAGATGGCCGTGAGTTTGATCACGATGTGCGACTCAGTCACGATTTGCTTGAGCAGCGTCGAGGCGTCGTCGTGGTCGGGTGAGTAGCGCTCGAAGAGTTGCTTTGCGGTGAGCATCACCTGGTCGGATGCCTTGCGCCCGCCGCTGCGGCCGCCCATCCCGTCGGCGACGATCGCCAGCACGCAGCCCGGTACGCGAGCGTGCGATATCAGCGCGACCTGGTCCTGCTGGTATTCGCGGTCGCCCTTGTGGATGCCCGTCGAGGCGGTAAGTCGGTATCCCTTGCCCATTTGTGGAGTCCAGTGGCCGTCCCGGGGGGAAAGCACTCGAAGATTGACTATGAAAGACGTATTATGGAAGCGAACACTACCGTAGGGGCCAATGGGCTTCTAAATCATTGGAATCGAACCATCACTCACCGGAGCGCCGCCTGATCGAGCTGCGGATGGAGCACGCTGACCTTGATGCGCTGATCGATCGCACGGCCGAAGCATCCCCAGTGGACGAACTCATGATGCGGCGCCTGAAAAAGCGGCGCCTTGCCCTGCGCGACCAGATCGCCCGGATGGAGCTGGCACTGGACCCCAAGGAACCGGCCTAGATGACGTTGGAAGATCCCGTGCGCGAAGCCTTCGCGCAGGGCGGCGTGCTGTCCCGCGCCGCCGAGCATTACCGCCCGCGCGCCGCGCAAACCGAGATGGCGATGGCGGTGGCGCGCACCATTTCGCAAGGCGGGGCCCTCGTGGTGGAAGCCGGCACCGGTGTGGGCAAGACCTTCTCGTACCTCGTGCCTGCGCTGCTCAGCGGAGAACGCGTGCTGCTGTCGACGGCAACCAAGACTCTGCAGGACCAGTTGTATGGACGCGACTTGCCCAGGCTCGTGGAAGCGCTCGGGCTCCCGGTGCGCACGGCGCTGCTCAAGGGCCGCGCCAGTTACCTGTGCCTGCACCGCATGGAGCTCGCCCGGCGCGATGCCAACCTCCCGGACCGCACGTCGCTGCGTGCACTTGCAAAGATAGAAGAGTGGTCGCAGAGCACGCGCACCGGCGACCTGGCTGAACTGCCAGGCCTGGACGAGCGCTCCCCGCTGATCCCGCTCGTGACCTCCACTCGCGAGAATTGCCTGCAATCGCAGTGCCCCAAATTCCGCTCCTGCCACGTCAACCAGGCCCGCAAGGAGGCGCTGGCCGCCGACGTCGTGGTGATCAACCACCACCTGTTCTTTGCGGACCTCGCGGTGCGCGAGTCGGGCATGGCCGAACTGCTGCCCACAGTGCGCATCGCGATCTTCGACGAAGCGCACCAACTGAACGAGACCGGCGTCCAGTTCCTCGGCACGAACCTCACGACGGGACAGTTGCTCGACTTTGCGCGTGACATGTTGGCCGCAGGGCTGCAATTCGCACGCGGACTGGTCGACTGGCAACAAGTGGTTGCAGTGGTCGAACGCGCAACACGCGACTTGCGGCTGGTTGTCGGGCGCATGGCGCCAGGCGCGCGGCTGCGATGGGTCGACCGCGCGCCCGCCGGGCTGGACGAAGGCGCATGGGTCAAATCACTGAACGATGTCTCGGCTGCGTGTGCCCAGGCGATGGAAGCACTGGCGACAGTCAGCGAGATCGCGCCGGACTTCGAGCGTCTGCATGAACGAGCGCAGGGCCTTATCGACAAACTTGCGACCTTCGCAGGCGATTGCGAGGTGGGCTCGGTGCGCTGGATGGATGTGGGCACGCAGTTGCGCCTGGTGCAATCGCCACTCGATATCGCGCAGGCCGTGCGGGAGAAGCTGCTGCGCGAAGGCCAGCCCGACGAATCCCGGCGCGCCTGGGTTTTCACCTCGGCCACGCTGGGCGACGACACCCGGCTGACGTGGTTCACCGAGCCCTGTGGCTTGTCCGAGGCGCAGGTGCTGCGCGTGGGCAGTCCCTTCGACTATGCGACACAGGCAGCCCTGTACGTGCCGCGCGAATTGCCCAAGCCCAACGATCCTGCACACAGTGCGCAAGTGGCCAAACTTGCGGGTGATGGCGCGCTGCGCTTGGGCGGACGCACCATGGTCCTCACAACGACATTGCGTGCGCTGCGCGCCATCGGGGAGGAGATGCAGCGCCGCTTCGAAGGCGCGGGTGAGATCGAAGTGCTGGTGCAGGGGCAGTTGCCCAAGCGCCGCCTGATCGAGCGGTTCCGCGAGGGCAACTCACTGGGTCGCGCGGGTTGCGTGCTGGTTGCATCGGCATCGTTCTGGGAGGGCGTCGACGTTCCCGGCGACGCATTGCAGCTCGTGGTGATCGACAAGCTGCCTTTCCCGCCACCGAACGACCCGCTGGTGGAGGCGCGATCGCAACGCCTGGAATCGCAGGGGCGCAGCGCGTTCGACGATTACTTCGTGGCCGAAGCGGCCGTGGCGCTCAAGCAGGGCGCCGGGCGTCTGATCCGCCGCGAGTCGGACCAGGGCGTGCTCGTGGTCTGCGACACGCGGCTGGCGAGCATGGGTTACGGGAAGCGCCTGCTGGCGGCGTTGCCGCCGATGCGGCGGATCGAGGGAAAAGAGGAGTGGCTGGCGGCGCTCGATGCGCTTACCAGAACTTCCACCACGGATCCTGCCTACCCCTGAAACCACGGGCGAGGTAATCGCTCCTCGGGAAGTTCTTCTCCAGGATGCGGCGCGCATCCGTTGAGAGCTGCTGCATCCCCAGGGCTTCGTAGGAACGCATGAGGATGTACAGGGCTTCCTCGACGGCCGGCACTTCCTGGTAGTCAGTGACGGCGTTCTGTGCGCGATTGATCGCTGCGACGTAGGCGCCGCGGATGTAGTAATAGCGGGCGACGTGCACTTCGTATTGCGCCAGCGAATTGACGATGTACAACATGCGCAATCGCGCGTCCGGGGTGTACTTCGATTCGGGGAACCGGGTGCTCAGCTCCTTGAACGACTCGAACGATTCCTTCGCGGCTTTCTGGTCGCGTTCGGCAAGGTCCTGGCGCGTGATGAAGGCCAGCATGCCCAGGTTGTCGTTGAAGTTCACGATGCCCTTCAGGTACAGCGCATAGTCGATCGCCGGGCTTGCGGGATGCAGCTTCATGAAGCGGTCCAGCGTGGCGATCGCCGAAGCCTGGTCCTGGGTCTTGAACTGGGCATAGGCCTTGTCGAGCTGGGCCTGCTGCGCGAGCGGCGTGCCGGCTGCACGGCCTTCCAGCTTTTCCAGCAGGGGAATGGCGCGCTCGTAGCTGCCGCCGCTCAACTCGTCCTTGGCTTCTTCGTAGATCTTGTTGGGGCTCATCGTCGCCGCCTTGTCGAGGCTGGTCGAGGAGCAGCCCGCCAACAGGGCGACGAGGGCCAATGCCAGGACGGGGACCACCGGGAATCTCACTCGCATGACGGACAACTTTCTGGGACGCAAGGGCACCAATAATAAGTCACAGGCTCATGCCGGCCGGATGGCCAGCGAAACCGACCGCTTCGCAAGCACGGGCACCCCTTCAACGCCGACCACGACGAACTGCACGCCGAAAGTCGTTTCAGTCACTTCGAAATCGAGTGAAACCGCCACCGGCTCGCCGGGGATCACCGACGACGCGGCGATCTCGTGGCGTGCAAGCACTCGCGCTTCGTTGCCGGCACTGACCTGTACGACCGTGGGTGCCGAACCTTCGCGAGGACGCTGTTCGAACACCAGCGCCATCGCGAGCCTGAATTGTCCCGCCAGCAGGGGCGCATAAGGCCCATAGACCAGCGCGCCCGCTCGGCCTTCAGAATCCAGCCAGCGTTCGCCGTTGCGAATCCGCTCGCGGCCGATCACCGTCTGCAGGCGATTCAGGCGCTCTGGCCAGGCGATCGCGTAGATTTGCGTGACGCGCTCTCGCAGACGATCTGCATTCGGGATGCGATTGGACTTTCGCGCTTCCATCCACCAGCAAAAGGCATGGTCGGGGTCGCTGGCGGCGTGCTCGACACGGCGGCGCAGCGGCCACGCTCCCGAACTGGTCAGTTCGGCAAAGGGCAGCACCTGGCCGGTGGCAGGGTCCTCGCACAACCACATTCCTTCGCGGCGCTGGATGTCGAAGCCCGCCAGTGCCAGCAGCTCCTCGATCTCGGGCACCGTGAGCTCGATGATGTGCTCGGGATGGCTCCAGGCGAGCTTCGCGGTGATATCCCGGTTCGGGCTGTCGATCACCAGCAAGCCGCCGTCCTCTAGAACCCGGTGGCTCTCCAGCAGGAAGTTCACGATGTCTTCGGGCCAGAGGTGCTCGATGTTCTGGCCGGAGAAAAGCACATCGGCGGTCGCGTCGGGTACCGCTTCCATGTTGCCGGCGGTGTTCGCTATCCAGTCCACATTGGGTGGCAGGTCATCGGGGCGCGGCGAGTAGAACTCGATGCCGGTGTGGCGCTGCGGATGGCACATCTGCTCGATCCACTCGAAGTACCACGTGCCCGAGCAACCCACACTCACGAAGTGGCGGGAGCCTTGCGGCAACTTGCGCAGCGCCTCGCCCCGCAGGTGGTGCAACAAGTGGTTGATGTCCGCCATCGCCACGTCGGTGGCCCCGACGTCCGCGATGGCGCGGCGCGCCTCGGAGGACTTGAGCGCGTGGTATCGCGCCAGGGCCCATTGCGCCATCCGGGGCGGCATGGCGGCAAGGACGCGCCTGGCCGTGTGTTTGATCATTGTTTGATTCCCGGGGCGCGAAGCGCCCGAAGCCGATAATCCGGCATGCAACTCGTGCCGGACCCGCAAGACAAAGAGGCGAAATCATAAGCGCGACCGATCCCTTCAGTGTCGAAACCGAGCAGGGACTCGATGAAGTCGAGCAACGCGCCTTCCGTATCGATGAGGCGCACCACGGCGACCGCCTCGATCGGGCCCTGGCTGTGCTGGTGCCTGAATTTTCGCGCAGCTACTTGCAGCAATTGATCGAGGCCGGCGCGGTCACTGTCTCGGGCGCGGTCGCGACACGCGCGTCGCAGAAGGTGAAAGCGGGCGATGCGGGCCAGGTCGAGTTGCGCCCCACAGCGCAGAGCCAGGCCTTTCGCCCCGAGCACGTCGACTTTCCCGTGGTGCACGAGGACGAGCACCTGCTGGTCATCGACAAGCCGGCGGGCCTGGTCGTGCATCCGGCGGCCGGTCACTGGAGTGGCACCTTGCTCAACGGCCTGCTGGCGCGTGACCCGAAGGCGGCCGCGCTGCCACGAGCCGGGATCGTGCACCGGCTCGACAAGGACACCAGTGGCCTGATGGTGGTGGCCCGGACACGCGCCGCCATGGATGCATTGGTGCAGCAGATTGCCGCGCGCGATGTGACGCGGCAGTACCTGGCGCTTGCGCACAGACAGTGGCAGGGCGCCAGACAGCGGCGTGTGGAGGCGCCGATCGGGCGCGATCCGCGCAACCGCCTGCGCATGGCCGTGGTCGAAAGTGGGAAGGCTGCCATGACCACGCTCGAGCTGATGCAGGACGCCGAGAAGGGCTGCTGGGTGCGCGCCAGCCTGCATACCGGCCGCACACACCAGATCCGCGTCCACATGGCGCACATTGGGCACCCGTTGGTCGCCGATGAGCTTTACGGCGGCGCTGCCGATGCCGGTTTGCAACGGCAGGGCCTGCATGCTTTTCACCTTGCCTTTGCGCACCCCGCCACCGGCGCGCCGCTGGCGTTTCATGCCGCGCCGCCTGCCGACATCCAGGAAGCGTCGAAGCGCTGGGGCCTGCGCTACAATGAATCCGAATGGCTCACGAGCCACGCCCCCTGACTCGCGGGGCATGCGCCGGCCACCCCCGGGTGGCGCTGGCGCAGCGAACGAAACCCTTTCGCCCCTGTTCAGCCCTTTGACTGGAGCGCCCGCAAGGCGCCCGAGACCCTCGAAACGGCCAGACCATGAATACGACGGATGCCAAGCGCGTCCTCGAAACCGCCTTGATCTGCTCGCAGCAGCCGCTGCCGGTGCGGGAGTTGCGCGTCCTGTTCAATGATGAACTGGGCGCCGACACCATCAAGGCGCTGCTCGCGGACTTGCAGAACGACTGGACGCAACGCGGTGTCGAACTGGTGCAGGTCGCCAGTGGCTGGCGCTTCCAGAGCCAGCCGCAGATGCTCGAGTACCTCGACCGCCTGCACCCCGAGAAGCCGCCCAAGTACACGCGCGCCGTCCTCGAAACGCTGGCGATCATCGCCTACCGGCAACCCGTGACACGCGGCGACATGGAAGACATCCGGGGCGTAACCATCAACGCGCTGATCTTGAAGCAGCTCGAGGACCGTGGCTGGGTTGAGGTTATCGGGCATCGCGAAGCGCCAGGGCGCCCGTCCCTTTTCGCAACCACGCGCCAGTTTCTCGACGACCTCGGAATCGAGTCGCTCGACCAGTTGCCAGTGCTCGGGAGCCCCGCGCAACAAACCGAACTGATGGCGTCGCTCGCCGGCAGCCAGCCCGAGCTGCAACCCGAGCCCGAGCCTGAAGCGCAATCCCACAGTCCCGCCGCCGAAACGGCATCCGACCCAGCCACCAACGGACCCGAGGACGCCGCACAGGCAGCCCTCTCGCCCCCAGCATGAACCAACCTGAGTCTGGCGCGGCGATTCCGCCCGCCCCCCTGGACGCGGAAGCCGAGGCGGCCGAGCAAAGGCCAGTGCAGCACGGGCAGCAGCCCCGGGCCGAGCAGGGCCGCGTGGACGATGACGGCGACGGTGACGATGAGCACTTCGACGACGAGGACGATGACCGGGACGACGACGAGCGCGAAGCCGACGGCGACGAGCCGCGCCGCCAGCGCGCCGAGCCGGCCGAGCCGCCTGCTCCCCCGATCCGGTTTGCAGACGTCGTGTCGGGCCAGTTCGACGAGCAGGCTGAAGGTGAGCCGGTGGCCAAGCGCGTGCTGGCACCGCAGGCCGAGACGCCCAAGCTGCACAAGGTGCTGGCGCAGGCGGGCCTGGGTTCGCGGCTCGAGATGGAGCAGCTCATCATGGAAGGGCGCATCTCGGTCAACAACGAGCCCGCCCACATTGGCCAGCGCATCCAGTTCGGTGACTCGATCAAGGTCAATGGCAAGCCGATCCGTGTGCGTATCGCGCCGCCCCCGCCGCGTGTCATTGCGTACCACAAGCCCACGGGCGAGGTCGTCACGCACGACGATCCGCAGAACCGGCCCACCGTGTTCCGCAAGCTTCCCCGCCTCCAGCAAGGCAAGTGGCAGTCGGTAGGGAGGCTGGACCTGAACACCGAGGGCCTGCTGCTCTTCACGAATTCGGGCGAACTCGCCAACAAGCTCATGCATCCGCGCTTTGGCCTGGAGCGCGAGTACGCGGTGCGCATCCTGGGAACCCTCAGCAACGAAAACAAGCAGCGCCTGCTCGACGGTATCGAGCTGGACGACGGCAGGGCGCAGTTCGGCACGGTGGAAGAGGGTGGCGGCGAAGGCGCCAACAACTGGTACCGCGTGACCATCTCCGAAGGCCGCAACCGCGAGGTTCGCCGGCTGTTCGAGGCACTGGGCCATGCGGTCAGCCGCCTGATCCGCATCCGCTACGGCGCGATGATGTTGCCGCGCGGACTCAAGCGCGGCGCGTTCATGGAACTCGACGAGCGCGATATCCGTTCGCTCATGCAAGCAGCCGGCGACAGCGGCGGCAACCGCGGCCCGCGCACCGACCGGCCAGCCGACGGCGACCAGGGCTCAGGCAACTCGCGCAACCGGCGCCGCCGGGGTGCCCGCGGCGGGAACGGCGCCCCGCAAAGAGGGCAGGGCGGGCCCGGGCAAGGTGCCCAGGGCGGAGGCAACACGGGCCAGGGCCAGCAGCAGCGCCGCAAGGACCGCGGCGGCGACCGTGGCGGTGACCGCCAGGGCGGCGATCGCCAGGGCGCCAGCAACCAGCCGGACCCGATGAAGACTTCGCTCGGGTACATCGGCGCCGACAGCTTCACCCGCCAACGCTCGGGGCAGGGCGGACCGGGCGGCCCGCGCCGTGGTGGCGGTGGTGGTGGTGGCTTCGGCGGCGGCGGCAGCGGTGGAAATCGCCGCGGCGGCCGCGGGCGTTGAATGCGCCTGTCATCGCCACAAGCTAAAATCGCAGGCTTTGCCGAACTTTCGGGTTTGGCCCATCTCAAAAAAAACTTCAAGCTCAGGAAAAGACCAATGGCAATCGAACGCACCCTCTCCATCATCAAGCCCGACGCCGTGGCCAAGAACGTCATCGGCCAGATCTACGCGCGCTTCGAAGCCGCCGGGCTCAAGGTTGTGGCCGCCCGGATGGCCCACCTGTCGCGTGGCGAAGCCGAGCAGTTCTACGCCGTCCACAAGGAGCGCCCCTTCTTCAAGGACCTGGTCGAGTTCATGATCTCCGGACCGGTGATGATCCAGGCGCTGGAAGGCGAAAACGCCATTCTCAAGAACCGTGACCTGATGGGCGCCACCGATCCGAAGAAGGCCGCCGCCGGGACCATCCGCGCCGACTTCGCCGACAGCATCGATGCGAATGCCGTGCACGGCTCCGACGCGCCCGAAACCGCCAAGGTCGAAGTAGGCTTCTTCTTCCCCGGCATGAACGTCTACTCGCGTTAAATGGTGCCCCCACGCTCCACTGCGTTCCGCTACCCCCCGAGGGGGCTTCGGCGCGCTTGGGGCGGCCCGGCGCTGCGCCGGATGCGATGACGGCCAACCTCCTCGACTTCGACCTCGAAGGTCTGGCGGCGTTTTGCGAAACGCTCGGCGAAAAGCGCTTTCGCG
>JBKJOM010000267.1:0-3295 GCA_046595775.1 Ramlibacter sp.
AGCGCCACTTCATCAGCTGCGGCGACAAGATCCTGATTCTTCTGGAGGGTCGCGACTCGGCTGGCAAGGACGGCAGCATCAAACGCATCGTCGAGTACCTGAGCCCGCGCGACACCAGGGTCGTCGCACTCGGCAAGCCGTCCGACCGAGAGCGTCGCGGCTGGTACTTCCAGCGCTATGTCGCGCAGCTTCCGGTGGCCGAGGAACTCGTTCTCTTCAATCGAAGTTGGTACAACCGCGCCGGCGTCGAGCACGTGATGGGCTTCTGCTCCAAGGACGAGCATGAGGAGTTCATGCTGTCAGTGCCGAAGTTCGAGGAGATGCTCGTCAACTCGGGCATCAAGCTGATGAAGTACTACCTGGACATCGGCAAGGACGAGCAGACGCGGCGTCTTGCAGAGCGCAAGCGCGATCCACTCAAGCAGTGGAAGAGCAGCCCTGTCGATGCAGCGGCTCTGAAGCACTGGAAAGCCTACTCCGAAGCGCGCGATGCCATGCTGCTGCGGACGCATACAGCGTTGGCGCCGTGGCACGTTGTGCGCGCCGATGACAAGCGCCTTGCGCGTCTGAACCTGATGCGCGACATCCTCTCGCGGCTGCACTACGCCGGCAAGAAGAACAAGCTTGTTCAGCCCGACCTGAATGTGGCGTTCGCGTTCACGCCGGAATGCATCGCTGCCAAACGGCTGGCCCGCTGAAACGCTGAATCTGAACCCGGCTGAGGAACCACCATGAAAACAAGCACCATCGAAGTCGGCGAGTTGGTCTCCACCTTGAGCGCAGCGGGCGTCCAACGGCAGTTGTCGACGCTGCCCGGTGTACATCACGCCGACGTGAACTATGTGGCCGGCAGTGCGACGGTGCACTATGACGAGGCGAAGACCACGCTGGACGCCATCCGGCAACGTGTCGTCGATTGTGGCTACCACTGCCGCGGTGAACTCGCTCCTGCCCATGTTTGCGAACCCGCCGACCACCGGCCGGCTGGTGATGCCCATGCGGGACACGCAGGTCACTCGATGCCCGGCGGCGCGGATGGCAAAGGCGCCAGCGTCAGCGGCGTCGATTCGAAGGCCAAAGCGCCGACGCCCCCGGTCAAGGATTTGCATGCAGGCCATGGCGCTCACACTGCGCACGCAGGCCCAGGCGAATCTTCAAGCGACCAGAAGGCCGACATGATGCATGACATGGGCCATGCGCCCGGCATGTCGATGCAGGGCATGGCCGACGACATGCGCAACCGTTTTCTGGTCGCTCTGGTGTTTGCAGTGCCGGTCTTTCTGTACTCGCCGATGGGCGAGATGTTCGGCAACTTCCCCACGCCGTTCGGGATGGACCGCAAGCTCTTTCTCTTCTTCGCCGCCACGGCTGCCATCGCCTATCCGGTCTGGCCTTTTGTGGTCGCAGCCGTGCGGGCCGCGCGCAACAAGGTCGCCAATATGGCGACGCTGATCGTGCTGTCGGTCGGCACGGGCTACCTCTTCAGCGTGGGAGCCACGTTCTTCTACGAGAGCGAGGTGTTCTTCGAGGCGTCGGCCGTGCTGCTGGTCTTCATCCTGCTGGGCCACTGGCTGGAGATGCGGGCGCGCGCGGGCGCGTCGGACGCCATCCGTGCACTGATGGATTTGGCCCCGCCGATGGCTACCGTTGTTCGCGCCGGCGTCGAGACCCAAGTGCCCACGGCGCAGGTGCTGGCCGGCGAGACCGTCGTCATCAAGCCGGGCGACAAGATCCCGGTCGATGGCGAAATCCTCGAGGGCAGCTCGCAGGTCGACGAGTCGATGCTCACCGGCGAATCAATGCCGGTGAAGAAGGTGGTCGGCGACCCCGTCATCGGCGCCACGATCAACAAGAGCGGCAGCTTCCGCTACAAAGCCACCAAGGTCGGGGCCGACACCGCACTGGCGCAGATCGTCAAGCTGGTGCAGGAGGCGCAGAACTCCAAGGCGCCGGGGCAGTTGCTTGCAGACCAGGCTTCGCAGTGGCTGGTGCTGGCCGCCATTGCTGTTGGCTTGCTGACCTTCGCCGTGTGGTTCTGGGTGCTGGGCCAGCCCTTGCTGTTCGCACTGACGCTGACCATCACGGTGTTCGTCATCGCCTGCCCCGACGCATTGGGCCTCGCCACGCCGATGGCCATCATGGTCGGCACCGGCCTGGGTGCGATGAACGGCATTCTCTTCAAGAACGCATCCGCGCTGGAGAACGCCACCAAATTGACCGTCGTCGTGTTCGATAAGACGGGAACGCTGACCATCGGCCAGCCGGATGTGGTTGAGATGGTCACAGCAACCGGAGTCAGCGAAGCGCAACTGCTCGCTGTCGCTGCCGGAGTGGAGAAGTTCTCCGAGCACCCGCTGGCGCAGGCCGTGCTCAAACGAGCGGGCACCGCGCCGGTCGAGGTGGCCACGGGCTTCGCCAATATCGACGGGCAGGGTGCTCGCGCAACCATCGGCGGCGACGCCGTTCTGCTGGGCAACCGCAAGCTGATGCAGGCGGAGAGCGTCAGCGCCGATTCTTTGGCGGCGTTGGCGCCAGAGGCCATGCGGCTCGAAGGCGGCGGCCGCACGGTGGTGTTCGTGGCGCGTGCGGGCAAGCTCATCGGCCTGATCGCGATTGCCGACGCTGTGCGCCCCACCTCGAAGGCAACGATCGCCAAGCTGCAGGAACGCGGTGTCAAGGTCGCGATGATGACCGGTGACAACCAGGCCACCGCCGATCGCATCGGCAAGGAACTGGGCATCGACATCGTGCTGGCCGAAGTGCTGCCGGGCCAGAAGGCCGCCAAGATCAAGGAGCTTCAGGACCAGGGCAACAAGGTCGGCATGGTCGGCGACGGCATCAATGATGCGCCTGCGCTGACCCAGGCCGACGTGGGCTTTGCCATCGGCGCCGGCACCGACGTGGCGATGGAAAGCGCCCAGGTCGTGCTGATGAAGAGCGACCCCTACGACGTTGTCGGTGCCATCGAACTGTCACGCGCCACGCTGCGCAAGATGCACCAGAACCTGTGGTGGGCGGTGGGCTACAACGTGATCGCCTTTCCGCTGGCGGCGGGTGTGTTCTATCCCTTCACGCTGTCGCCGGAGATCGCTGCGCTGTCGATGTCGGGCAGCTCGGCGGTGGTGGCCATCAACGCGCTGATGCTCAAGCGCACCAAGCTCGCCGGCATCAAGCAGGTGGGGTCGCCGGGTGCCAGCGCTGCGGCCACGAGCGTTCCCGCTGGAGCCTCGGCATGAGCGAACCCATGCGCAGTGCGGGGGAGACGCCAAGTCCGGCGCCGCACGCAGCCGGCACC
>JBKJOM010000316.1:0-23923 GCA_046595775.1 Ramlibacter sp.
GGAAGATGGCGGCGATGGACAGCAGCCAGGGCTTGTCCCAACCCGCGGCCAGTTGTGAGCAGAACGGGTACTCGTGTGAATGCTCGGCGATGAAGAAGCGGCGCACGTTGCGCAGCACCATCAGGATGTGCTGGTCGACCGTGTAGACGTGGAACAGGTCATGCTGCATCTGGCCGACGATGCGGCGGAACGCCCACAGGTAGCGGCCGAGCACGGATGTCTGGTTCATGAGCCGCAAGGCGTGCGTGATGCCTTCGGGCTGCATCAGCATGGCCTTGAAGGTGGCGTGATTGACCGGGTCGTTGCGGAAACCGCCGTCCATGACTGTGCGCGCGTTGTACAGCGCCCGCAACGTGCGCGCCGACAGGCCCTTGACACCGCGCGTGGTCTGGTAGACCAGGAAGGTCTCCAGCACCGCATGGGGATTCTTCAGGTACAGGTCGTCGCTCGCGACCTCGATCATTCCGCCCTTGTTGAAGAAGCGCTCGTTGATGCGCTCCGGCGGATGGATGTTGGGGTTGAGCCGTTCGTCGATGTTCAGCAGCAGGATCTGGTTCAGCTGGGTCACGGCTTTCGCGGCCCAGTAAAAGCGCTTCATCAGCGCCTCGCTGGCGCGCGACACCACGCGGCCGCTCTCGCTGATCACGGTGCGGTAGCCGAATGATTCGGCCACGGCAGTCTGCAGGTCGAACACCAGCCGGTCCTCGCGACGCCGCGAGATCACATGCAGGCGCGCGCGGATCAGGTCGAGCAGCGCTTCGTTGCGCTTGATCTGGCGAATCTCGAACGCGGTGGCCAGGCCGTTGCGCTCCAGCGCGTCCCAGCTCTTGCCCAGGCCTGCGGCGTTGGCCACCCAAAGGATCACCTGCAGGTCACGCAGGCCCCCGGGGGATTCCTTGCAATTGGGTTCGAGCGAGTACGGCGTATTCTCGAACTTGGTGTGGCGCTGGCGCATCTCCAGCGTCTTGGCCACGAAGAAGGCGTTCGCGTCCACCGTGCCGCCAAAGCGCTTGAGGAAACCCGCGTACAGCTTCGGGTCGCCGCAAATGCGGCGCGACTCGAGCAGCGAGGTTTGCACCGTGACGTCGCTCTGGGCTTGCGCCACGCACTCGGAGACCGTACGGACGCTGGACCCGATCTCCAGCCCGGCGTCCCAGCAATTGCCGATGAAGGACTCGACCTTGCGCTTGAGCTCGGGGTCGTGGTCGGCTGAGATGCCGTCGGGCATCAGCACCAACACGTCGACGTCCGAGTGGGGAAAGAGTTCGCCGCGGCCGAAGCCGCCTACGGCCAGCAGCGCGAAGCTGGCCGGGAAAGCGGTGGCTTCCCACAGCGCACAAAGCGTGATGTCGGCCTCACGGGCCAGTCTTTGCAGCAGCTTGGAGATGCCGCGTGCGGAACTGCCCTGGGCCTGGAGCGATTCGAGCAGGGCTTCCTTGCGGGCGCGGTGGTCTTCGCGCAGCGCCTGCAGTTCGGGCGCGGTGGGGGACGGTTCCACCGCGGGCGTCATCATGCGTTGACGAAGGGCGGCGGGGGCGGGCTGGCAGCGGACTGCGTGAGCACGTCCCAGCCGGTATCGGTCACCAGCACGGTGTGCTCCCATTGCGCCGACAGCGAATGGTCCTTGGTGACGATGGTCCAGCCGTCGCTGCCGAATTCCTTCACTTCCTTGCGCCCCGCGTTGATCATCGGCTCGATGGTGAAGGTCATGCCGGGCTTGCCGTAGTGAAGCACCTGCGGCCCCTCATGGAAGTTGCGGCCGATGCCGTGGCCGCAGAACTCGCGCACCACCGAAAAGCCGTTGCTCTCAGCGAATTTCTGGATCGCCCAGCCGATGTCGCCCAGGTGCACACCGGGCTTGACCTTGGTGATGCCATGCCACATGGCCTCGTACGTGAGGTTGACCAAGCGCTTGGCCGCGATCGACACTTCGCCGACCGTGAACATGCGGCTGGTATCGCCGAACCAGCCGTCCTTGATGACAGTGACGTCGACGTTGACGATGTCGCCCTTCTTGAGCGGCTTGTCGTTGGGGATGCCGTGGCACACCACGTGGTTGACCGAGGTGCACAGCGAAGCCGGGTAAGGCGGGTAGCCCGCGGGCTGGTAGCCCAGCGTGGCCGAGGTCGTGCCCTGCTTCTTCATGCATTCCGCCGCCAGCCGGTCGATTTCGCGCGTGGTGATGCCCGGCTTGATGTGGGGCGTGAGGTAGTCGAGCACTTCGGAGGCGAGACGTCCCGCCACCCGCATGCCCTGGACACCCTCGGAGTCCTTGTACGTGATCATGGGGAGGGATTATCCCAGAGAGGGCAAACCCCCGCAGGTACAATGCCGGCTGTGCACGGGCCCCAGTCAGCGGCTCGCCAGCGCCCCCGGATTCCCGACGACACCAGGCTTCACCGTGACGCTCCACATTACCGAGTTCGAGGGCGGCAATGCCCTCAGTGATTTCAGAATCCGGCAATTGCTGCCACGCCTGGCGGCGATCCATGACAAGGTCAGCGGGATTTCAGCCCGTTTTGTGCACCTCGTGGCCGCGGATCACGCGCCAGGTGGCACCGAAAAGGCGCGGCTGGCCGCACTGCTGACCTATGGCGATCCCTTCGATGGGGACCCCGACAGCGCGCTGGTCGTCGTCACGCCGCGTTTCGGCACCGTCTCGCCCTGGGCGTCCAAGGCCACCGACATCGCGCACAACTGCGGCATAGCGCTCAAGCGGGTCGAGCGCATCACCGAGTTTCGGATTACCACGAGGAGCGGCTTGCTCGGCGGCAAGAACCCGATCGAGCCGGTGCAATTGCAGGCCATCGCAGCGCTGCTGCACGACCGGATGACCGAAAGCGCGATGTTCTCGCGCGGCGAGGCGCATGCGCTCTTCACCGAGCTGGATGCCGCGCCGATGGAATACGTCGACGTGCTCGCCGGCGGCCGCGCGGCGCTGGAAAAGGCCAACACGCAATTCGGCCTGGCACTGGCCGACGACGAGATCGACTACCTGGTGGATGCCTTCACCGGACTGGGCCGCAACCCGACCGACGTCGAGCTCATGATGTTCGCGCAGGCCAACAGCGAGCACTGCCGCCACAAGATCTTCAATGCGCAGTTCACCATCGACGGGCAGCCCCAGGAACGCAGCATGTTCGGGATGATCCGGCACACCCACCAGACCAGCCCGCAGCACACCGTCATCGCGTATTCAGACAACGCGTCTGTCATGGAAGGGTCGCATGTCGAGAGCTTTCTCGCGACCGGCGCTACCGCCTCACGCTATACGAAGGAAGAGGCACTGCACCACGTGCTGATGAAGGTCGAGACTCACAACCATCCGACAGCGATTTCGCCTTTCCCTGGCGCATCCACGGGCGCGGGCGGCGAGATTCGCGACGAAGGTGCAACGGGCCGCGGCTCCAGGCCCAAGGCGGGCCTAACCGGCTTCACGGTGTCGAAGCTGTGGGGCGGCTGGAGCGACGAGGCCGGCGGCAAGCCGGAACACATTGCGAGCCCCTTGCAAATCATGATCGAAGGCCCGCTGGGCGGCGCGGCCTTCAACAACGAGTTCGGCCGGCCCAACCTGCTGGGTTACTTCCGCGAGTACGAGCAACAGGCCGGCGACATGCAGCGCGGCTATCACAAGCCGATCATGATCGCCGGCGGCCTGGGCGTCATCGATGCGCGCCTGACGAAGAAGATCGAGTTCCCGGCCGGCGCGCTGCTGGTGCAACTGGGCGGGCCGGGCATGCGCATCGGCATGGGCGGCGGCGCGGCCAGTTCGATGGCTACCGGCGCCAATGCGGCGGAGCTGGACTTCAATTCCGTGCAGCGCGGCAACCCGGAGATCGAGCGGCGCGCGCAGGAGGTCATCAACCACTGCTGGGCGCTGGGTGAAGCCAACCCGATCCTCGCGATCCATGACGTTGGCGCGGGTGGGTTGTCGAATGCCTTCCCGGAACTCACCAATGATGCAGGACGCGGCGCGCGCTTTGACCTGAGCAGCGTTCCGCTGGAAGAGTCGGGCCTGGCCCCCAAGGAAATCTGGTGCAACGAAAGCCAGGAGCGTTACGTGCTGGCCATCGCGCCGGAATCGCTCGCGCAGTTCCAGGCTTTCTGCGAACGCGAGCGCTGTCCATTCAGCGTGGTCGGCGTGGCCACCGAGGAGCGTCAACTCACCGTGGGCAAAATTGACTTGCTCCTTCCCCCTTTGGGGGAGGGAGCCAACACCCCGTCGACATGCCGATGAATGTGCTGCTGGGCAAGCCGCCCAAGATGCACCGCGACGTGAAGACAGTGCGACGCGCGTTCAAACCGCTGGACCTGACGGACGTGAGTTTGCAGGATGCGGCGATCAAGGTGCTTGCGCATCCGACCGTGGCCTCCAAGCGCTTCCTCATCACCATCGGCGATCGCACCGTCGGTGGCCTGTCGCATCGCGACCAGATGGTCGGCCCCTGGCAGGTGCCAGTGGCCGACTGCGCGGTCACGCTGGCTGATTACAAGGGCTTTGCGGGCGAGGCCATGAGCATGGGCGAGCGCACGCCGCTCGCCATCATCGACGCCGCCGCTTCAGGGCGCATGGCGGTGGCCGAGGCCATCACCAACTTGCTGGCCGCGCCGATCGAGTTGCCGCGCGTGAAACTGTCCGCCAACTGGATGGCGGCCTGTGGCGAGGAGGGCGAGGACGCGGCGCTGTACGAAACCGTGCGCGCTGTCGGCATGGAGTTGTGCCCGGCGCTCGGCATTTCGATTCCGGTGGGCAAGGACAGCCTTTCGATGCGCACGCAATGGAGTGCCGATGGCATCCGCAAGAAGGTCACGTCGCCTGTCAGCCTGATCGTTTCCGCCTTCGCCACCTTGCGAGACGTGCGCGGCACGCTGACGCCGCAACTGGCGGCCGAGGGCGACACCACGCTGGTGCTCATCGACCTTGGTAGGGGCCGGCACCGAATGGCGGGCAGCATCCTCGCGCAGGTGCTGGGCCAGGTGGGGGACACTGTGCCGGACCTCGACGAATCGCAAGACCTGGTGAACTTGGTCAACGCGGTGAACGGGTTGCGGGCGCAGGGGCGCATCCTGGCGTATCACGACCGCAGCGATGGCGGGCTCTTTGCCGCCGCCTGCGAAATGGCCTTTGCCGGCCACGTGGGCGTGTCGCTGAACGTCGACCTGCTGGTCACGGAAGGCGACGGCATCAACGACAGCCGCGCCGAGTACGGCGACGCCAAGAACTGGGCGTCGCAGGTCAGTGCGCGCCGCGAGGAGCTCACGCTCAAGGCGCTGTTCAATGAGGAACTGGGCGTGCTGCTGCAAGTGCCCACCGATGTGCGCAACCAGGTGATGCAGGTGCTGCGCCAGCACGGCCTGTCGAAGTACAGCCACTTCGTCGGCAAGACGCGGCCCGCGTCATCGGAAATCGAAATGGGCAAGGGCGAGGTCCAGGTCTGGCGCGACACCAAGGCAGTGTTCTCGGCAACGCTTGCCGACCTGCACCAGGTGTGGGACAGCGTGAGCTGGAAGATCTGCCAACAGCGCGACAACCCGGTCGGCGCTGACAGCGAGCACGCGGCAGCAGGCGAGCCGGCCGATCCGGGGATGCATGTCGCGCTCACGTTCGACCCTCGAGAGAACGTGGCCTCGCCCTTCCTGAGTCTTTCGCGCCCGAAGGTGGCGATCCTGCGGGAGCAGGGCGTGAACTCGCATGTCGAGATGGCCTACACGTTCACCGAAGCGGGCTTCGACGCTTACGACGTCCACATGACCGACCTGCAGTCGGGCAGGGCGAAGCTGGGCGACTTCGCGGGCTTCGTCGCCTGCGGCGGCTTCAGCTACGGCGACACGCTGGGCGCAGGCATCGGCTGGGCTCGCAGCATCATGTTCCACGAGCAGCTCGCTTCGCACTTCAAAGAGTTCTTCGCACGCCAGGACACCTTTGCGCTGGGCGTGTGCAACGGCTGCCAGATGGTGGCCGAGCTGGCAGACATCATCCCGGGTGCGCAGGCCTGGCCGCGCTTCACCACCAATCGCAGCGAGCGCTACGAGGCACGGCTTTCGATGGTGGAGGTGCTCGACTCGCCATCGCTATTTTTTGAAGGCATGGCGGGCAGCCGTCTGCCGATCGCGGTGGCGCACGGCGAGGGGTACGCCAACTTCGCCTACCGCGGGGACAAGGCCAACGTGATCGCCTCCGCGCGTTTCATCGACAACCGCGGGCACGCAACGGAGACCTATCCCTTCAACCCGAACGGCAGCCCGGGAGGCCTCTGCTCGGTGACAACGGCAGATGGCCGCTTCACGGCGATCATGCCGCACCCGGAACGCGTGTTCCGCAATGTGCAGATGAGCTGGACTTCGGGCGACAAGGGCGAGTTCAGCCCGTGGATGCGAATCTGGCGCAATGCGCGCCGCTGGGTCGGCTAGCGCAGCAAGCCTCGCCGCTGGCACCGCGCGAAGCCAGTATCGGGTTGCCGAAGCTGATTGCCGGCCGCGACTTGCCCGAGGGCGCAAGATCCACCACCGGTGCGCCCGGCGCCGATGCGCAACCCGACAGGATCCACGCGGCCAGGACCGCCACCACGATGGCGCCCAGCCACCAGAGGCCGAATCGCGACTCGGGCATCTGGCCCGGTGAGAGTCCCCGCAAGGTGTCGGCCGGATGGTTGATCTGCTGCATGACTTGCTCCCTGGCGTGCGAGCCTTCGGCCCGCGTCTCGAAACGGGGACGCTCGGTGCGCATGTAGCCGTCCACCGCCTCCTTGAGGGCGGTCGGTTCCATGCCGCTGGCGCGCAGCAGCTTGATCGCCTCGACCAGCTGGCCGCGATCGAGGGCTTGCGTGACAGCCGGCGGAAGGGTGGGGTAGGTTGGCATGCCACCATTGGAGCGAGGCCGGTGCCTGCCGTCAACGGGGCCAGCCCCATCCCGCCGCTAGACTCGGGCGATGGCCAGCCCCTCGACCAGCCGTTTCAACAGCATCGACGCCCTGCGCGGCGCGGCGATCGTCTGGATGACGGCGTTTCATTTCTGCTTCGACCTCAACCACTTCGGATGGATGCGCCAGGATTTCTACCAGGACCCGCTGTGGACCTGGCAACGGACGGCCATCGTCAGCCTGTTCCTCTTCTGCGCGGGCCTGGGGCAGTCAGTGGCGGTGGCGCAGCAACAAAGCTGGCCGCGCTTCTGGAAGCGTTGGGCTCAGGTCGCTGCGTGCGCCGCCCTGGTGACTGCGGGCTCGGCGTACATGTACCCCGCCAGCTTCATCTACTTCGGCGTGCTGCACGGCATCGCGGTGATGTTGATTGTCGTGCGGCTCAGCGCGGCCTGGGGACGCTGGTTATGGCTGGCTGGAGCTGTCGCGATTGCTACCAGACCGCTTGCGGCATGGTGGATCGGGCACGAGCCTGCTCTGGACTTTCTCAATGACCGCAGCTGGAACTGGCTGGGACTCGTCTCGCGCAAACCGATCACGGAAGACTACGTGCCGCTGGTTCCCTGGCTGGGCGTGATGTGGTGGGGCATGGCGGCAGGACAGTGGCTGCTGGCAAAGCGGCGCGAGCTGGTCATGATGCGCCTGCCGCGTGCCACCGCGCCATTGGCCTGGCTGGGGCGCTGGAGTCTGTCCTGGTACATGGTGCACCAGCCGGTAATGATCGGGGCGCTGATGGCGGTCACTGCGCTCGCGAAATGAAAACGGCGGCCCGAAGGAGCCGCCGTTCTGGATCCCCGCCCGGGATGACGGGAATCACTCCACTTTGGCTTTCCCGCGCAAGTCTTCCTGGAACTTGCCCAACCTTTGCTGCTGCAGCTGTTGCGCAATCTGCGGCTTGACTTCGTCGAACTTGGGCAGCTGCGCCTCGCGGATGTCGTCGACGCGGATGACGTGGTAGCCGAACTGCGTCTTGACGGGTTCCTGCGTGAGCTGGCCCTTGTTCAATTGTTTCAGTGCGCCGGCGAACTCGGGCACATAGCTCTGCGGTGCGGCCCAGTCGAGGTCGCCACCGTTGGCGCCGGAGCCGGTGTCCTTGGACTGCTTCTTGGCGATGTCCTCGAATTTCTGCCCGCGCTTGAGGTCGGCAATGATCTTCCTGGCCTGCGCCTCGTTCTCCACGAGGATGTGGCGGGCACGGTATTCGCGGCCGCCACTGGCCGCCGCAAACTTATCGTATTCCGCCTGGATGTCGGCGTCGGTCACCGGGTTGGCCTTCTGGTGATCGGCGAACAGCTCGCGGATCAGGATGGTCTGGCGGGCCAGTTCCATTTGCGCCTTGTAGTCGTCGGTGGCGTCCAGGCCGCGGCGCTGCGCTTCCTGCAGGAAGATCTCGCGCGCGATCACTTCCTGCTTGATCTGGTCCTGCATCTCGGGGCCGACCGGGCGTCCCGCCTTGGCCAGTTGCGATGCGAGCAGGTCGGCGCGTGCCTTGGGCACGGCCTTGCCATTGACGATGGCCAGGTTCTGCGCGGTGGCAGGCAGGGCGATACCGAAGGCGGCAGCCGCGGCGGCGGCCAGGAGGATTTTCTTCATGGAAGTGTGCCTAGAGGTCAGGAAAGGGGAACGAAGTTCAGAGCGTCTCGATGGCAAGGGCATGGAGCCCGCGCTGGGTGAAATCGCGAAGGGCATCATACACAAGGCGATGGCACTGCACCCGTGAACAGCCGGTAAAGAGCGGCGAGGCGATCCGCACCCGGAAGTGGGTGCCGAAGCCCGTGCCGTCCGCACCGGAGTGCCCGGCATGTGCCGCGCTTTCGTCCAGCACTTCGAGTTGGGTCGGCGCCAGGAGTTCCTGCAGGCGTTCGCGAAGTGCCTGTGCTGTGATTCCAGTGCCCACTGTCATGAGTCGGGCGCTTCCTCGGCCTTCATGAAGCGCCCCAGATAGACCGCCTGGCCCAGGACGAAGACGACCATCAGCCCGAGACCGCCGAACAGCTTGAAGTTGACCCAGTCTTCGGTGGAGAAGTTGAACGCCACCCAGAGGTTGAGCGCGCCCATCAGTGCGAAGAAAACGACCCAGCTCAAGGTGGTCACGCGCCACGCCGCTTCGGGCAGTTCGAGCTGCGACCCCATCAATGACTTCAGGGGGTTCCTTCGAAGCAGCAGCCCTCCCGCCAGCACGGCACCCATCAGCCAATAGAGCACCGTTGGCTTCCATTTGATGAAGGTTTCGCTGTGCAGGAGGATGGTCGCGCCGCCGAACACCACGATGATTGCGAGGCTTGCCCATTGCATCGGTTCAACCTTGCCCTTGCTGTAGCGCACCCAGGCGATCTGGGCGACCGTGGCGGCGATCGCCACGCCGGTGGCCACGTAGATGCCCGCCAGCTTGAACGCCACGAAGAAAACGATGATCGGGAAAAAGTCGAGAAGCAGTTTCATGGGCGGCAATTATTCGCTGTCTTTCTTGCCGGGCTGGAAGTCGAGAGACGCTGAGTTCATGCAGTACCGCAGGCCGCTATCGCTCGGCCCGTCGTTGAAGACGTGCCCCAGGTGCGCGCCACACTCGGCGCACACCGTCTCCACGCGCACCATGCCGTGGCTGCTGTCGCGAATCTCCGTGATCGCGCCCGGCACAGCCTGGTCGAAGCTGGGCCAGCCGCAACCGGCGTCGAACTTCGTTGATGAGTCGAACAGCTTGTTGCCGCAGCAGATGCAGTGGTAGCTGCCGTCGTCCCAGACGCGCTCGTACTTGCCGCTGAACGGCCTTTCGGTCGCGGCATGGCGCGTGACCTGGAAGGCGCCAGGCTCGGCCCCTTTTTTGGCGAGGATGGCTTTCCATTCCTCGGCGGTCTTTTCAATGGAGTAAGTCATGAGGAGCAACTGATCTCGATGTGTTGCGCCCAGTCGGGCGGAAAGCCGGCCATGTCTTCATGCGCCGGGTGTTCGTCATAGGGCGCCTGCAGGATGGCCAGCAAGGTGCGGGCACCGGAAAAATCGCCTTGCCGGGCCTGCCGGATGGCGACCTCGCCCAGGTGGTTGCGGAGCACGAATTTCGGGTTCGTGCGCATCATCGCCCGGGCTGCGGCCTGCCGGTCTTCACCCAGGCGCGCTTCATAGAGTCGCAGCCACTGGTCGAAACTTTCACGGTCGGGGAAAAGATCGCGAACGCTTTCCACACTTTCGCCGCCCACAAAGCGCGACAGGCGCCGCCAGAAAATGGTGTAGTCCACTTTGCCGGCGGCCAGCCGCTTGAGGATGCCTTCGACCAGTTCGCGATCACCGTCCCGCGCATCGGCGAGCCCGAGCTTGGCGCAAGTGCGGGCTTCGAGCTCGCGCGGGAACGTGGTCTTGTAGGACTCGAGGGCCGCCAGCGCCAGTTCCTGGTCCTCGATCAGCGGCAACAAGGCCTGGCCGAGGCAGAACAGGTTCCAGTAAGCGACGTTGGGCTGCTTGTTGTAGGCGTAGCGTCCCTGCTCGTCGCTGTGGTTGCAGATGTGACCGGGATCGAACGCATCGAGAAACTGGAACGGTCCGTAGTCGATCGTCAGGCCCAGGATGCTCATGTTGTCGGTGTTCATCACGCCATGGCAAAAACCCACTGCCTGCCACTGCGCGACCATCGCTGCCGTGCGCTCGCTCACGTGCTCCAAGAATGCGGCGTAGGCGTTGCCTGCGAACTTGCCAGTCGACCGGCACTCGGGATAGAAGCGGTCGATGACGAAGTCAGCGATCTTGCGAAGTTCTTCCAACTGCCCGCGTGCCGAAAAGTGCTCGAAGTGGCCGAAGCGGATGAAACTGGGCGCGACGCGTGTCACCACCGCGGCAGTCTCGACGTCTTCGCGCCGCACTGGCGCCGGTGAGCCGGTGACCAGCAAGGCGCGCGTGGTCGGGATGCCCAGGGCGTGGATGGCCTCGGAGCCCAGAAATTCCCGAACGCTCGATCGCAACACCGCCCGGCCATCGCCCATGCGCGAGTAGGGCGTGCGGCCGCTACCCTTGAGCTGGATCTCCAGCGCACCCGATGGCACCTGCACCTCGCCAAGCAGGATGGCGCGACCATCGCCCAACTGGCCGGCCCACACACCGAACTGGTGGCCGCTGTAAACGCTGGCCAGCGGCCGGCTGCCGGCCAGCGGCAGGTTTCCGCTGAACGCATTGACCGCTTCATCCGTCGCGAGCAGCGCAGGGTCCAGGCCCATCTCGCGCGCGAGCGTTTCGTTCATCGCTACGAGGTGCGGCGATGGCAAGGGTGTCGGCTGCAGATCGGTAAAGAAAGCGGGCCCGAGCTCGGCGAAGCTGTTTCGCCACGCAAGACCCAGGTCGACGGTGGCTGTATCCAGGACTGCTGTCATCACTGGATTGTCCCCGTTCTTTGAGTTGGGCACAGAGGACCTTGAGCAACTCCCGTATGGGGGTCAGGCAATTTCCTTGATCCTCCATATTGCAGCGCTTGCGCAAAGTTGGCGCAATGGCTCAGCAACCGTCACAAGGGCCTCTCAGTCGGGCTCGGCGGCATTGCGAGGGAGCGAATTCAAGAATGAACCACTTTTGTTCGGTGGCGAGGTCGAGTCGCAACTCTGAAGGGGAACCGCAGTCTCGCTGTTCTTCAAGGCCGGTCAGCCGTAGTCAAGCCATTCCAGGGGCGACACGAGCGGGGCGCCCCTGATGCGCCCGATGATTCCCGCAATCACCGGGATGTTGTTGTCGAAGCTGCCGTGCGTGGAAGGCGTGCGCCCGTCTTCACGAGTGCACGGCACTTGCGGCGCCGTCACACGATGCAACAAGCCGGCGGGCTCACCCGGCCACGCCGAGCGCCATTGCTGCAGCTGGCGCAACTGGCGCCGCTCCCACTGGTCGGTGTTGTTCTCGTACTCCTTCATCTGGGCGCGCTCCATGCCCAGGAGCGGCATCTTGTGCACGTCGTCCAGGGCGCGCGAAACCATGTAGAGCAATGACTTGCCATACGCCGGGACCCGCGGGGTCGGCAGGCCATCGGCCTTCTCGTTCTCGTCGGTCAGCACGTACAGGTGCAGCTGCTCAAGTTGCAGCACTCCGGCGGCCTGCGCCGCGACGAAGTGCTGGTTGGCGAAAGTGCATGAGCAGGCCGCAGCCATCAGGGAAGTGGAGGCAATCGCGATTGCTGGTGCCGCGGCAGGACGTTCGCTCGCCAGGCTCGACGCCAGGTGGCCGATCAGGATGCTGCCCGCCGAATGGCCCACGAGGTGCACTTCGAGCGTCCGCTCCTGGGCGGCAAGGTCCGACTGCAGGTCAAGCAGGTTGCGCACCAGCAGGTCGAGGCCGTGGCCCTTCTTCGCTGACGCGGCCGCGTTTTCGCGCATTTGCGTCCACAGGCCCTTGCACAGCACATGCGCGATGGTCTCCACCATCCGGTCCTTGGCTTCGCCAAGCAAGTCCAGCAGGCCCTGCGAGCGCATCACTTCATCTCCCAGCCGGCGTCGCGTGGCATCCTCGACCATGTTGGCAATGGTTTCCCCGACACCGGTTTTCCAGGCGATGAACAGCGGGTAGATGCCGTTGGCCTCGAAGCAGGGGCCGAGCACGCGGATCCGCTGGATCGATTCCTCCTCGCTGTTGAGGCCGCCGTGCGCGTAGATCGCCAGCCGCAGCACCTGCGCTGCGGGCTGGGCGGCCAGCCACATCTGCGGCGCGGAACGCACGATCTGGCGGGCCAGCGCTTCGGGCTGCGAGGGGTCGAGCGTGAACTCGGTAGGCATCAGCACGCCCTCGTTGCCGGTGACCAGCGTGTGCCCGTAGGCTTCGGACGTTCGCCAGGGCTCGTAGTCCGCGAAGTTGAAGGGATGGTCGAAGGGCCACGGGTCTTCGGGCGGGTTGTTCGGCTGGCGCGTCGCCGGGTCCAGGCTGGTGAGCGAGGTGCCTGAGCCCATGCGCCAGGCTGAAGACACGATGGCGCGCGGCGGCTTGCCGCCGCTGCTGCGCACAAATGCCGGGACGCCCAGCGCAACGGCCCAGGCATCCGTCGCGTTCACGATCCAGTCGTCGTAGGGCAGTACGCCAAAGCCCGCCGCGCCCCACACCACGCCCCATGAGTTCTGCACGATGAACCCGCGCTCGTTGTAGCCGACCAGCGCGAAGGCATGGCCGCCCCGGCTCTTCCGGTCGACGATGGGCCCGATCTCCGGCAGCGCATCGTGCGTGGCCGGCGCGGGCAGGGCAGCTTTCGCGCTGCGCGTGAGCGCCTCCCAGCCGTCGTGGGCCAGGCCCGAAACGTAGACGGCACCGATGTCGGCGATCGCAGCCTGGATGTCGACAATCGAATGGCGGTCGATCCGGTAGTACACGCCGAGCGGACGCTGCGCGGCGTCGGCGGACCATTGCGGCTGAGGGCTCACGAACTTCGGCTTGCCGCCCCTGGACAAGGGATAGGGCCAGAGCGCATCGGCGCACACGCCGTGCTTGTGCCAGCCCTTGAGTGCGCCCCGGCAGCTTGAGCCTTCGTAGTCGGTCCCCGGCCACTCGTCATAGCGCTTCGCGAGCTCGTAGAACATCCGCGGGCTGACGCGCTCGAAGGCGGCAGCTCCGGGCTCCTGCGCGTGGCGCACCCAGAACAGGTAGTTGGCGACGCAAGCCAGCCCGAAGCCGGTGCAGGCGCCTTGCTTGCCCTGGTCGAGGATCAGATTGGCAGCAACGTAGCCGGGCAGGAATTGCTGCAGGTGCGCTTCGGTGGGAAAGCGCGGCGGCAGCGAGCGCAAGGGAGGGCGATAGGGCAGGTCCCTCAGGTCGAGTCGGTCCGGCCGAGCGTCCAGGACCCGTTGCGATCTTTCCGCCATGGCATGCCTCCCTCAAGGCTGTCGTTCGCGCGATTCTGGGCCGCGCGCCGCTTCAAAGCAAGTCGCGCAACCCGGCTTCGTTGCGGATCTCGATCCGGCCAAAATCAAGCGCCACCAGTCCGGCGCGCTCGAAGTCGTTCAGGACGGCATTCACCGTCTGGCGCGACAGGCCCGAGAGAATGCCGAGCTCCTCCTGCGACAGGTTCATCCGGCGGGAGCCGTGCCAGAGCATCGGCCCCAGGTACATCGCCACGCGCTGTTGCGGCGAGCGCAGCCGCATTGTCTCGATGATGGCCATGGCCTGCCCGAGACGCATGTTCAGATGCTGGGCGATGGCCTGCGTAAACGGCAGGCTGGTGGCATGCAGCTCGTCAAAGAGCGCGCGCGGCAGGCACAGCAGCTCCGTATCGCGCAGCGCGATCACATCGTAGTGGCGCACATCCGCTTTCATGGCGGAGCCCTCACCGAACCACTCACCGCCCGGAATGCCCAGATAGCCCTGCCGCCGCCCCTGCGAGCTTTCGCTTTGCAGCTTGACCAGGCCGTTCAGCACGGCGTACCAGCCCTTCACCTGCTCGCCGGCGCGCAGAATGGTTTCCCCCTTGTTGCCCCGCAGCGTGCAGACCGCCTCGGCAACGCGCGCCTGGGTCGCTGGTGGCAGAGTGGGAAACCACGGCTGCCGCGCGATGAATTGCACGCCGGGACGGCCGACGGCCTGCAGGAATAACGGGGACTGGGAAGGCAATGGCGAAATGGGCATGCAAAGGAGGGGCGTCGGGCGGCCGACGGTACCTGTCGTCAAGGCGACGATTCCTGTCGGTTTAACTACATGGTTTGCGGTTGTCAAGGTGGGCTTCCACACTGCAGCGCCTGCGCCGCCCGCTGCGCATCCGAGGCGTGGGGTCAGCAAGCATCCCGCTTCGTGGAGCTGGCAATCATCGGCGCCAACGGACGCTTTACGCGCTGAGACGGTCCGCTTCGCGCCGTTTGTCGGGGCGCCGACACGTGTTGCGCGGTGCAGCACGATTGCTGCACATTCCGCGGATTACTATTCGCGTTGAACAGCAGCACCTAGGAATTTCAATGCTTGGATTGATGCAGAACCAACCGCTCCTGATTTCGGGCCTGATCGATTTCGCCCAGCGCCATCATGGCGACGCGGAAATCGTCTCGCGCCGGGTCGAGGGCGACATCCACCGCTACACCTGGAAGGACGTCGCGGCGCGGGCCAAGCAGGTCGCCAATGCCCTGGACGGCATGACGCTGCAGTTTTCCGACCGGGTGGCCACCCTCGCCTGGAACGGTTACCGCCATTTGGAGATGTACTTCGGCGTGTCCGGCTCCGGCCGGGTGCTGCACACGATCAACCCGCGCCTGCACCCGGAGCAGGTCGCGTGGATCGCCAACCACGCCGAGGACCAGGTTCTCTGCTTCGACCTCACGTTCCTGCCGATCGTGCAGGCGGTGCATTCGAAGTGCACAACGATCAAGCAGTACATCGCAATGTGCGATGCCGACAAGCTGCCGCGGGACAGCGGCATTCCCAACCTGATGAGCTACGAAGACTGGATCGGCGGGCAGTCCACGCAGTACGAGTGGCCCACGTTCGACGAGAACTCCGCATCGAGCATGTGCTACACGAGCGGCACCACGGGCAACCCGAAAGCGGCGCTCTACAGTCACCGCTCGACCACCTTGCACGCGTACGCAGCGGCGCTGCCGGACGTGATGTCGATCTCCGCCCGTGACGCCATCCTGCCGGTTGTGCCCATGTTCCACGTCAACGCGTGGGGTATCCCGTACTCGGCGGCGCTGGTGGGTGCGAAGCTGGTCTTTCCGGGGCCGGCGATGGACGGCAAGTCGGTCTACGACCTGATCGAGGCCGAGAAGGTCACCTACTCCGCGGGCGTGCCCACGGTGTGGCAGATGCTGCTGGGGCACATGAAGCTGAACGGCCTGCGCTTTTCCACGCTCAAACGCACCGTGATCGGCGGGTCGGCGTGCCCGCCGGCCATGATCGACGCCTTCCGGGAAGACTACGGCGTCGAGGTGCTGCACGCCTGGGGCATGACCGAAATGAGCCCGCTCGGCACCCTTTGCACCCTGAAGAACAAGCACCTGGACATGTCCCCGCCCGAGCAGATGAAGATCCGCCTGAAGCAGGGCCGTGCCATCTATGCCATCGACATGAAGATCGTCGGGCCGGACGGCGAAGAGATGCCCTGGGACGGCAAGACATCGGGCGACCTGTACGTGAAAGGTCCGTGGGTGATCCGCGAGTACTTCAAGGGGGAGGGCGGCGACCCCCTGGTGAACGGCTGGTTCCCCACCGGCGACGTGGCCACCATCGACGCCGACGGCTACATGCAGATTACCGACCGCAGCAAGGACGTGATCAAGTCCGGGGGCGAATGGATCAGTTCGATCGACGTCGAGAACATCGCCGTGGCGCACCCGGCCATCGCCATGGCTGCGTGCATCGGCGTGCGCCATCCCAAGTGGGATGAAAGGCCTATTGTCGTCGTAGTGAAAAAGCCCGGCGCTGAGGTGACCCGGGACGAACTGCTGGCCTTCTACGAGGGCAAGACCGCCAAGTGGCAGATCCCGGACGACGTGGTCTTCGTCGACGCGATCCCGCTCGGCGCGACCGGAAAGATTCTCAAAACGAGACTGCGCGAAGTGCTCAAGGACTACAAATTGCCCGGGACCTGAAACCGCACGCACCAACTGCGCGCAGTGGCTTTGTCACCTGCGCGATAGATGCCACTGCCCTTAGGGGCAATCCCTGACGGTTGCAGTGCACAAAACTTGTACCCTGCGCGCTGATGCTCACAAGGAAACCTGCCATGAAAATGACGATCAATTCAGTCACCTTCGCCACGTTGCTGGCCTGTGCCTTCACCGCCGGCGCGCAGACCGCCGCGCCCGCAGCCAAGCCCGCACCTGCCGCCGCTGCCAAGGCTGCTCCCGCCCCTGCCGCCAAGCCGGCCGCAGCGATGGCCACCGCGCCAGCCGCCACCAAGGGCCAGGTTGTCAAGATCATGTGGATCGACCCGCTCACCGGGCTCATGGGCCCGGTCGGCACGAACCAGCTCAAGTCCGTGCAGTTCCTGGCAGAAAAGTATTCCGCCAGCAACCCGGCCGGCGTCAAGTTCGAAGTCCAGGGCCTGGACAACAAGCTGAGCCCCGCCGAAAGCCTGAACGCGCTCAAGGCAGCCATCGACCAGGGCGTTCGCTACATCCTCCAGGGCAACGGCTCCTCCGTCGCCGGCGCGCTGATCGACGCTGTGGACAAGCACAACGAGCGCAACCCCGGCAAGGAAGTGGTCTACCTGAACTATGCCGCGGTCGACCCCGACTTCACCAACAGCAAGTGCAACTACTGGCACTTCCGCTTCGACGCCGACACGTCGATGAAGATGGAGGCGATGACCACCTTCATCAAGGACAAGCCGGACGTCAAGTCTGTGTACCTGCTGAACCAGAACTACTCGCACGGCCAGCAGGTCGCGAAGTTCGCGAAGGAAATGCTCTCGCGCAAGCGCCCCGACGTCAAGATCGTCGGCGAGGACCTGCACCCGCTCGCGCAAGTGCGTGACTTTGCGCCCTACGTCGCCAAGATCAAGGCTTCGGGCGCCGACACCGTGATCACCGGCAACTGGGGCTCCGACCTGGCGCTGCTGGTCAAGGCCGCCAACGAAGGCGGCTACACGGGCAAGTTCTACACGTACTACACCGGTGTCACCGGCACGCCTTCCGCGTTGGGCACTGGCGGTGAAGGCCGCGTCTTCCAGGTGGCCTACAGCCACTACAACATGGGCGGCCAGATCGGCGCATGGGGCAACGAGTTCCAGGCCAAGTTCAAGGATGACCTGTACACGCATGCGTTCGCGCATGTGTTCGGCCTGCTCGGGAACGCGATGGCCAAGGCCGGCTCGATCGACCCGGTGAAGGTCGCGGCGGCGATGGAGGGCCTGAAGTTCTCCAGCTTCAACGGCGAAGTCGAGATGCGCAGGACTGACCACCAGATGCAGCAACCGCTGTACATGACGGTGTGGCAGAAGGCCGGCGGCAAGTATCCCTACAGCCCGGAGAACACAGGCATGACACTGGCGCCGGTCAAGGAGTACCCGAGCTACGTGTCCAGTACGCCCACCAGCTGCCAGATGAAGCGCCCGGGCGCCTGATCCACCCTTCGCGCCGGGCAACTGTCCGGAGGGCCCACTGCGGTATCGTGGCGGGCCCTTTCCTTTGCGACCCGAGCCTTCAACGAGTGCAACCATCAACGCAATGGAATTCCTGGTCATCTCCACCCTGAACGGCCTTAGCTACGGGCTGCTGTTGTTCCTGCTCAGCTCGGGCCTCACGCTGATCTTCAGCATGATGGGCGTGCTGAATTTCGCACACGCCAGTTTCTACATGGTCGGGGCTTACGTCGGCTACACCGTCGCCCGAATCACCGGGTTCTGGCCCGCGCTGGTGCTGGCGCCGCTGGTCGTCGGCGGCCTGGGTGCCGCGTTCGAGCGCCTGTGCCTGCGCAAGGTCCACAAGTACGGCCACGTGCCCGAACTGCTCATCACCTTCGGGCTGTCCTATGTGCTGCTGGAACTGGTGCAACTGGTCTGGGGCCGCACCGCCGTGGAATTCACGCCGCCCGCAGCGCTGCAGGGCGCGGCGTTCACGCTGGTCCAGCACTCCGTGGAGGGACTTGGCGTCTTCGCCGGCACACCGCCGGCGGCGGTCTGCAACCCGGTGGACGCAGCGGTGAAGGTGATCTGCTCGCCGTTCCCGGCGACACGCGCCTTCATGATGCTGACCGCGCTGGTGATGCTGTTCGCCGTCGGATTGTTGCTGCTCAAGACACGCATCGGCCTGGTCATCCAGGCGGCGCTCACGCATCCCGATACCGTCGAGGCACTGGGCCACAACGTGCCTCGGGTCTTCATGCTGGTATTTGGTGCCGGCGCGGCGCTCGCGGGCCTGGCCGGTGTGATCGGCGGCAGCACCTTCGTGACCGAACCCAACATGGCAGGAACGGTCGGCTCCATCATCTTCGTGGTCGTCGTGGTCGGCGGGATGGGTTCGCTGTCAGGCGCTTTTCTTGCTTCGGTCCTGATTGGCCTGGTCCAGACCTTCGCAGTGGCGCTGGACTACTCGGTGGGCTCCTTGCTGCAAAGCGCGGGCATCGCAGTGAGCGCAGGCGCGGCCAACAGCACCTTCCTCAAGCTCACGGTTTCGCAGGTGGCGCCGATCCTGCCGTACCTGTTCCTGGTGCTGATCCTGATCTTCCGGCCGCGTGGCCTCCTTGGCACGCGCGAGGGTTGACCATGAACCAGCAGAACTACGAATTCAAGCCCTACAACATCACCCGCGTTGTGATCTGGACGGCTTTCGCGCTGGTCCTGGCCATCGCGCCGATGGTGTTCACCAGCGGCCTGTCCATCACCATCCTGTCGCAGATCGGGATCGCGATGGTCGCTTGCCTGTCGTACAACATGTTGCTGGGGCAGGGCGGCATGCTCAGTTTCGGCCACGCGGTGTACACCGGCCTGGGCACCTACTTTGCAATTCATGCGCTGAATATTGCGGCCAAGGGCGTGCTGCCGATTCCGGTCAGCATGTTGCCGCTGGTGGGCGGTCTGGGTGGCATGTTCTTCGCGGTGCTCTTCGGCTACGTGAGCACCAAGAAGTCCGGGACGACCTTCGCCATGATCACGCTGGGCGTGGGCGAACTGATCTTCGCGATGTCCCTGATGTTCGCCGAATTCTTCGGCGGCGAGGCCGGCATCTCGGCCAACCGGGTCATCGGCAAGCCTTTCCTGGGCATCTCATTTGGCCCGCCGATCCAGGTGTATTACCTGATCGCCATCTACACGTTCTTGTGCGTGGCGGCGATGTACGCCTTCACGCGCACGCCCTTGGGCCGCATGTTGAACGCGGTGCGCGACAATCCCGAACGCGTCGAATTCGTCGGCTACGACACGCAGCGCATCCGCTACTTCGTCTTCATCATTGCCGGGTTCTTTGCGGGCGTGTCAGGCGGCCTGGGCGCGCTGAATTTCGAGATCGCCACCGCCGAAGTGGTCGGCCCCGGGCGTTCGGGCGGCTACCTGCTGTTCACCTTCCTCGGTGGCGCCACCTTCTTCTTCGGGCCGATCATCGGCGCAGTGATGATGGTGCTGGCCAGCGTGCTGTTTTCCGAATTCACCAAGGCCTGGTTGCTGTACCTGGGCCTGATCTTCATGTTCATGGTGATGTACGCGCCCGGCGGCATCGCCAGCCTGGTGATGATGAACCTGCGCGTGGCCTCGTTCGGGCGGTTGAAAGAGCTGTGGGTGAGCTACCTGGCCCTGTTCGTCACCGGCCTGCTGGTGCTGTTGGGCGCGGCGGCAATGATCGAGATGGTCTACCACCTGCAGCTGAATGTGGCACTGGGCAACGAACTGCACTTCATGGGCGCCACGCTGGATGCCAAGGGCGTGGACAGCTGGTTCGGCGCGGCCTTCGTCATGCTCACCGGCCTGGGCCTGTTCGAGGTAACGCGGCGCCACTTCAAGCGCCAGTGGGGCGAGATCCAGGAATTCATCGAGAAAGAGATCAAGCGCCGCGAGGCCCTGTCATGACTTACGCCCTCGAACTCAAGGACCTGCGCAAGAGCTTCGGCAAGACCGAGATCATCCGCGGTGTCAACTTGGCGGTGCATGGCGGTGAGCGCATCGCAGTGATCGGCCCGAACGGCGCCGGCAAGTCGACCCTGTTCAACCTGGTCAGCGGCCGCTTCGCGCCCACCAGCGGCGAGATCGTGCTCAACGGCGCGCGTATCGACGGCAAGAAGCCGTTCGAGATCAACCGCATGGGCCTCTCGCGCAGCTTCCAGATCACCAACATCTTTCCCAAGCTGTCGGTGTTCGAGAACCTGCGCTGCGGCGTGCTCTGGAGTCTGGGGTACAAGTACACGTTCCTGAAATTCCTGGCGGACCTCGATGATGCGAACGAGCGCGCGGAGCAACTGATGGAGATGATCCGCCTGGACCGCAAGCGCGACGTGCTGGCAACGAACCTCACGTACGCCGAGCAGCGCGCCCTGGAGATCGGCATCACCATTGCCGGTGGCGCCAACGTCATCCTGCTGGACGAACCCACTGCGGGCATGAGCAAGAGCGAGACCCGCCGCTTCATCGAACTGATCAAGGAAGTCACCGTCGGCAAGACACTGCTCACCGTGGAGCACGACATGGGCGTGGTGTTCGGCCTCGCCGACAAGATCGCGGTGGTGGTGTACGGCGAGGTGCTCGCATTCGACACGCCCGGCAACGTGCGCGCCAATCCGCGTGTGCAGGAAGCGTACCTGGGCTCGCACGTGGCGGATGCGCAGGCGGGTGCGCATTGAATCCTGAAAGCGGACATCTGGAGGCAGAGGAGGCGAAGGATTCGCAAAGGACGCAAAAGGAAAGCCAAAAAAATGTCTTCTGACTTCTTTTGCGTCCTCTGCGTAATCTTTGCGTCCTCTGCGTCCGGCTGCCCGATTTCTTCTACGAACCACCACAAATGCTAAGAGTCGAAAACCTCCACGCCTTCTACGGCAAGAGCCACGTGCTCCATGGCGTCCACTTCGAAGTGGGCGAAGGCGAGATCGTCGCACTGCTCGGGCGCAACGGGTCGGGTCGTTCCACCACGGCCAAGGCCATCATGGGCATGGTCGATTGCACCGGCACGGTCGACTGGCAGGGCAAGCCCACGATGGGCATGAAACCCTACGAGATCGCGCACCTGGGCCTTGGCTATGTTCCCGAGAACCGAGACATCTTCCCCAAGCTCACCGTCCACCAGAACCTGATGCTCGGCCAGAAAAGCGCCAAACAAAAGGGGCGCTGGTCTTTCGATGACATGTACCAGATGTTCCCGCGCCTCAAGGAGCGGCAGCACACCGAAGCCGGCGTGCTCTCCGGTGGCGAGCAGCAGATGCTCACACTTTGCCGTACGCTGATGGGCGATCCCGAGCTCATCATCATCGACGAGCCGACCGAGGGTCTGGCGCCCAAGATTGTGGAACTGGTGGGGCAATACCTGAAGAAGCTCAAGGAGCGGGGCATCTCGGTGCTGCTGATCGAGCAGAAGCTGACCATCGCCATGGCCATCTCGGACCGCGCCCTGGTCATGGGACACGGCAGCATCGTGTTCCATGGAACACCTGACAGCCTGCGCGCAGACGCCTATATTCGCAAGGAGTGGCTGGAGGTCTGACAGCCGGACTCCCGTACGCAGAAGACGCAAAAATTTCGCAGAAGACGCAAAAGGATTCAAAAGCCAAATTTTGAATTTTCTTTTCTGCGTCTTCTGCGTGACTTCTGCGCCTTCTGCGTACGGGTGTCTGTCTTCGTGTCCCCCCAGCGACTGACCCTGATTGCGCGCACGGAAGCACCCCCTAGAATCGACGAATAGAACGACCGTACTTTTTTGACCCGAAGGCGAAGGAACCCGACATGACTGCTGAGTACAAGGTCCACGGCGACGTGGCAGTGATCACGATGAATAACCCGCCCGTCAACGGGCTGGGCCACTCAACCCGCGTCGGCATCACCGATGGGCTGGAAAAGGCCAACGCCGACCCGTCGGTCAAGGCCATCGTCATCACCGGCGCGGGCAGGGCCTTCTCCGGCGGCGCCGACATCAAGGAATTCGGTTCGCCCAAGGCACTGGCCGAGCCCAACCTGCTGTCGGTCATCGTCGCCGTCGAGAACTCGTCCAAGCCGGTTGTCGCGGCGATTCACTCGGTCGCGATGGGCGGCGGGCTTGAATTGGCCCTGGGCTGCCATTACCGCATCGCCGCGCCCGGCGCGAGCATCGCGCTGCCCGAAGTCAAACTCGGATTGATCCCCGGCGCCGGTGGCACGCAGCGCCTGCCGCGCGTGCTTGGCGTCGAGCCGGCGCTGAACATGATCGTGAGCGGCGAGCCCGTGAAAAGCGAAATGCTCGCGATGCTGCCGGGCCAGAAGCTGTTCGACAAGATGGCCCAATCGTCCGAGTCGCTTGCAGAGGAGTCGCTGGCCTACGCACGATCAGTCGCAGGCCCCGGCCCCTTCCCCCTGGTGCGCGACATGCGGTGCAAGCATCCGCAGGGCGACGCCTACTTCCAGTTCGCGCGCAACATGGTGGGCGGCATGGCCAAGGGCTACCCCGCGCCGCTCAAGTGCGTGGAGGCCGTGGAAGCGGCGACGAAGAAGAAGTTCGACCAAGGCATGGTGCTCGAGCGCGAAATCTTCACGTCCCTCATGCTCACCCCGGAGAGCAAGGCGCTGCGCCACCTGTTCGTGGCCGAGCGCGCTGCCAGCAAGATCCCCGACGTGCCGGAAGACACCGTCCAACGCAAGGTCGAGAAGGTTGGCGTGATCGGTGCCGGCACCATGGGCGGTGGCATCACCATGAACTTCCTGAACGCCGGCATCCCGGTGACCATGCTCGAGATGAAGCAGGAAGCCATCGATCGCGGCGTCGCCACGATCCGCAAGAACTATGAAGCCCAGGTCAAGAAGGGCAAGTTGAAGCAGGACAAATATGACCAGCGCATGGCGCTGCTCACCACCACGCTCGACTACAACGATCTGAAGGACAAGGACCTCGTGATCGAGGCTGTGTTCGAGGAAATGGGCGTCAAGCAGAAGGTGTTCGAGAAGCTCGACGAAGTGATGAAGCCAGGCGCGATCCTGGCCTCCAACACCTCGACGCTCGACGTCGACCAGATCGCCTCGTTCACCAAGCGTCCGCAGGACGTGGTGGGCCTGCACTTCTTCAGCCCGGCCAACGTGATGAAGCTGCTGGAAGTGGTGCGCGGCGGCAAGACCGCCAAGGACGTGATGGCCACAGTCATGGCCGTGGGCAAGAAGATCAAGAAGACGGCCGTGGTGTCCGGCGTGTGCGACGGCTTCATCGGCAACCGCATGATCGAGCAGTACAGCCGGCAGGCCGGTTTCCTGCTCGATGAAGGCGCAACGCCGCAGCAGGTGGACAAGGCGGTCGAAAAATTCGGCTTCGCGATGGGCCCGTTCCGGATGGGCGACCTCGCCGGCAACGACATCGGCTGGGCCATTCGCAAGCGCCGCTCGCAGGAGCGACCGAACATGCTGTACAGCCGCACCGCCGACAAGTTGTGCGAGCTCGGCCGGTTCGGCCAGAAGACCGGCGCCGGCTGGTATG
>JBKJOM010000030.1:0-33143 GCA_046595775.1 Ramlibacter sp.
TTTCCAGAAGGGCGAGATCTACGTGGACGGCCAGGCCGTGCACGACCCCAAGACCGACCTGCCCAAGCTGCGCTCGCGTGTCGGCATGGTGTTCCAGAACTTCGAGCTGTTCCCGCATCTTTCGGTGACAGAGAACCTGACCATCGCGCAGATCAAGGTGCTGGGCCGAAGCGCCGATGACGCCCAGGCGCGCGGCCTGAAGATGCTCGACCGCGTGGGCCTGATGGCGCACAAGGACAAGTTCCCGGGCCAGCTCTCGGGTGGCCAGCAGCAGCGCGTGGCAATCGCGCGCGCGCTCTCGATGGACCCGATCGTGATGCTGTTCGACGAGCCCACCTCCGCGCTTGACCCCGAGATGGTCGGCGAGGTGCTCGACGTGATGGTCACGCTGGCCAAGGAAGGCATGACCATGATGGTGGTCACACACGAGATGGGCTTCGCCCGCAAGGTGGCCAGCCGCGTGATCTTCATCGATGTCGGCGGCCGCATCCTGGAAGACTGCAGCAAGGACGAGTTCTTCAGCCACCCGGAGAACCGTCAGGCGCGGACGAAGGATTTCCTGAACAAGATCCTGCAGCACTGAACACCCGGAAAGCGGGCAGCCGGACGCACAGGACGCTAAGGATTCGCAGAGGACGCAAAAGGAAGTCCAAAAAATATTACGAAAGAGCGGATGAGGTCCGCTCTTTTTTTTGTCTTTTACTTCTGGAGTCTTTTTTGCGTCCTCTGCGTAATCTTTGCGTCCTCTGCGTCCGGCTGCCCGTATTCCGGCGATCTGTGAAAATCCCCCCATGACAGACGAAATCACGATCATCCGCCCCGACGACTGGCACTTGCATGTGCGGGACGGTGACGCACTGAAGGCGGTGGTGCCGCACAGTGCGGCACAGATGGGGCGCGCGATCATCATGCCGAACCTGAAGCCGCCGGTCACGACCGCGGCGCTGGCGGCTGCGTACCGTGAGCGCATCCTGTCGGCGGTGCCCAAGGGAAGTGCCTTCCAGCCGCTGATGACGCTCTACCTCACCGACAACCTTTCGCCCGATGAGATCAAGCGGGCCAAGGATGGGGGCGTCGTTGCGCTCAAGCTGTACCCCGCCGGCGCGACGACCAACAGCGACGCAGGCGTGACGGACATTCGCAAGACCCATCGCACGCTCGAAGCAATGCAGCGCGAAGGCCTCGTGCTGCTGGTGCATGGCGAAGTCACTTCACCGGAAGTCGATGTGTTCGATCGCGAGGCAGTGTTCATCGACCAGCAACTGATTCCGCTGCGCAAGAACTTTCCGGAGCTGAAGATCGTGATGGAGCACATCACGACGCGCGAAGCGGCGAAGTACGTGATCTCTGCTGACCGCTACCTGGCCGCGACCATCACGGCGCATCACCTGCTGTACAACCGCAACGCAATTTTCACGGGCGGCATTCGTCCGCACTACTACTGCCTACCGGTGCTCAAGCGCGAGGTGCACCGGCAGGCGCTGGTCCAGGCTGCGACTTCAGGCACGAGAAAATTCTTCCTGGGCACCGACAGCGCGCCGCACGCGGCGCACCTGAAGGAGCACGCCCTGGGTTGCGCGGGTTGCTACACGGCGCACGCGGCGATTGAGATGTATGCCGAGGCGTTCGACAACGCGGGCGCTCTCGACAAACTCGAATGCTTCGCAAGCTTGAATGGACCTGCGTTCTATGGCTTGCCCCCCAACAGCGACAAAGTCACGCTGCGCCGCGAAGCGTGGACCGTGCCGGAGAGCTACGCGTACGGCCAGGCGCAACTCAAGCCCCTGCGCGGCGGCGACACAATGCCGTGGAAACTGGTGGGCTGATCGACTGGCCGGCGCCATGGTTCGAACCGTGGCGGGCGACCGGCGAGCCGGTGGCCCGATCAGGCGCGCCGTTTCATGACGCGCTGAACTCAGCGTGGAACTCTTGCGCAACGCCTTGCGTGAGATTCGTTGCGCAGGACGATCTGCCACCCGGCGAACCCTACGAAGCATTCATCCATCGCTCCGGCACCTGCCCGACGCGCGAGAACCTGCACGATTTCTTCAACGGCTTGTGCTGGATCGCGTTTCCCCACTCCAAGCGTGCGCTCAACCGCCTGCAGGCTCAGGCGATTGACGCGGGCGGCATCGCAGGCGTGCGTGGGGCGGTGCGCGATGCGATCACGGTGTTCGACGAAAACGGCGCGCTGTTGCAGGCGCCGCAGGAACTCTGGGAGGCTCTCCTGGCCCGGCATTGGCGGCGCTTGTTCGTTGACCTGCGACCACTCTGGCGCGAAGCGCGTCTCATCGTCTTCGGCCACGCGCTGCTCGAAAAGCTGGTGCACCCGCGCAAGGACCTGACGGCCCACGTCTGGCGCACGAATGTCAACGCGATCTCACAAAGCGGGTGGGATGTCGAGTTTGCGGCGCAGCTGACCGCCGGCCGGCTTGCGGAAAAGCCCTTCACCCCTTTGCCGCTGATGGGCATCCCGCTCTGGAGTGCCGGAAACCAGGACTTTTCCTTTTATGATGACCCCCTGGTATTTCGACCTGCCGGGCGGCAGAAGAACACATAACAGGCCCGTGCGGCGCCCCACGCTTGAAATGGCTTCGTCGGGCCTCATCTTTGCGCGGGGTGAACTTTTTCCACCCTTGGAGAAACGCACTTTATGAAACGCATCGTCCTGTTCGTGTTGACCAACCTCGCGGTCGTGGTGGTGCTGGGCATCGTCGCCAGCCTGCTCGGGGTCAACCGGTTCCTCACGCCCAACGGCCTGAACCTGGGTTCGTTGCTGGGCTTCGCCTTCATCATGGGCTTCGGCGGCGCGATCATCTCGCTGCTGATCTCCAAACCCGTCGCCAAGTGGAGCGCAGGCGTGAAGGTCATCGACGGCAGGGGCAGCGCCGACGAGGCCTGGATCGTCGAGACCGTGCGCAAGTTCGCCGACAAGGCTGGCCTGGGCATGCCCGAAGTCGGCATCTTCGAGGGCGAACCCAATGCCTTCGCTACCGGTGCATTCAAGAACAGCGCGCTGGTTGCGGTGTCCACCGGCTTGCTGCAGGGCATGACGCGCGAGGAGGTCGAGGCCGTGATCGGCCACGAAGTCTCGCACATCGCCAACGGCGACATGGTCACCATGACGCTGATCCAGGGCGTGATGAACACGTTTGTCGTGTTCCTGTCGCGCGTGGTCGGCTATGCGGTGGACACGTTCCTGTCGCGCGGCAGCGACCGCTCGGGCCCCGGCATCGGCTACTGGATCACCACGATCGTGCTGGACATCCTGCTGGGCTTCCTTGCAGCCATCATCGTCGCGTGGTTCTCCCGCCAGCGTGAGTTCCGCGCCGATGCCGGCGCCGCCCACCTGCTGGGCCGCAAGGAACCGATGATCAACGCGCTGGCGCGGCTGGGTGGCATGGTGCCGGGCGAGTTGCCCAAGAGTATCCAGGCTTTCGGCATCACGTCGGGCGTCGGCAAGTTGTTCTCGACTCATCCGCCGATTGAAGAGCGGATCGCCGCGTTGCAAGCTTCCTGACTTTCTCCCTCCCCTTCCGGGGGAGGGAGGGGGTGGGCGCGCTGCGGCCGTGGTGCCCCCACATCCTCACCCTTTCCCGGAGGGGGAGGGAACGAGATTCGAAGCCAACGCCTCGCCCACCTTGATGCCGTCCACGCCCGCCGAGAGAATCCCGCCCGCATAGCCGGCGCCTTCGCCCGCGGGATACAAGCCCTTCACATTGACGCTTTGCAAGTCCTCGCCGCGCGTGATGCGCAGCGGCGCGGAAGTGCGTGTCTCGACGCCCGTTAGCACGGCGTCGTGCATGTCAAAACCCTTGATCTTGCGGCCGAAGGCGGGCAGCGCCTCGCGAATCGCCTCGATGGCGAAGGGGGGCAGGGCCGCGTGCAGGTCGCCGAGCTTCACGCCCGGCGTGTACGAAGGCAGTACCGTACCGAAGTCGATCGAAGGCTTGCCGGAGATGAAGTCTCCAACCAGTTGTCCTGGCGCGCTGTAGTCGCCCCCGCCCAGCACGAAGGCGTGCGACTCGAGCTCCCGCTGCAGCACGACGCCCGCGAGCGGCCCACCCGGATAGTCCTGCGCAGGCTCGATGCCCACGACGATGCCAGCATTGGCGTTGCGCTCGTTGCGCGAATACTGGCTCATGCCGTTGGTGACCACTCGCCCCACCTCCGATGTCGCCGCGACAACCGTGCCGCCGGGGCACATGCAGAAGCTGTAGACCGAGCGTCCATTGGCCGCATGGTGGACCAGCTTGTAGTCGGCAGCGCCCAGCAGCGGATGGCCGGCATGGCGCCCCCAGCGAGCGCGATCGATGAGGCCCTGGGGGTGCTCGATGCGAAAGCCGATCGAGAAGGGCTTGGCCTCCATGAACACGCCGCGCTCGTGCAGCACCTCGAAGGTGTCGCGCGCGCTGTGGCCCAGAGCCAGCACCACTTGGTCGGCGCGCAGCTCACTCGATTGGCCGGTCGATTGGTCGAGCACCGTGACGCCTCGCACATGCCCGCCCTCGATGACGATGTCAGTCACGCGTTGCCGGAATCGCACCTCGCCACCCAGGCGGATGATCTCCTCCCGCATGGCCTCCACCACTTTCACCAGCTTGAAGGTGCCAATGTGCGGATGCGCGACGTACGAAATTTCCGGCGGCGCGCCGGCTTTCACGAATTCCTGGATCACCTTGCGCCCGAGGTGTCGCGGGTCCTTGATCTGGCTATAGAGCTTGCCGTCGGAGAAGGTACCCGCGCCGCCTTCGCCGAACTGCACGTTGCTCTCGGGCTGCAGCACACCTTTGCGCCACAGGGCCCACGTGTCCTTGGTGCGCTCGCGCACCGCCTTGCCGCGTTCGAGCACGATCGGACGCAGGCCCATCTGCGCGAGCACCAGCGCGGCGAAGATACCGCACGGGCCGAAGCCGACCACAACAGGGCGCACCGCCCGAGGAGCCGACGCGGTCACGGGCGGATGCCACGTCATGTCCGGTGTGGGTGCGATGTGCGGTCGTCCTGCGAATGTGGCCAGCAGCGCCGCTTCCTGCGAGGGGTCGGCCAGCGTGACATCGACGATATAGACCGCGGCGAGTTCGGCCTTGCGCGCATCGAAGCTGCGCTTGAAGACGTCGACGCATGCGACCTGCGAGGGTGCGATGTGCAGGATGCCCGCGGCGGCGGCATGCAGCGCGGGTTCAGGATGCTCGGCTTGCGTGAGCGGCAGCTTGATTTCGGAGAGTCGGATCATGGTCTTCGGGGCCCGAAATTACCGGGCAGGGTGAAGGCGAGGGGATAATACGCCCGTGAAGCAAGCCAGGCCGTCGCTGGTGCCGCATGGGAAACCTGGCACTGGAGGAACGTCCGGACTGCGCAGGGCAGCGTAGCAGGTAACACCTGTCCACCGCGAGGTGAGGATCAGAGCAACAGAGACGAGTCCTGCATGCCGCAAGGTGTGTGGGGGTGAAACGGGCAATCTCTACGCGCAGCAATACCAAATAGGCACACACATGGAGGGCGGCCCGTCCGACTTCCTGATCCCCTGGTCCCGGGGGCTGTGTGCGGGTAGGTAGCACCGAGCCGGGGGGCGACCCCCGGCCCAGATGAATGGCGGTCACGTGAGTGCTTTCGCAAGAAGGTGCGCACGCACAGAATCCGGCGTACGGCGGGCTTCACACTTTTTCCATCGGCGTTGCGGCACGAGCGGCGCCCGAGCCGCGCCACAGGCTCCAGGCACACAACGCCGCCGGCAGGACCAGCGCCAGGTAGCCCGCGCGATAGCTGCCGAACATGCCGGTGAACGCGGCGAACAGCAGCGGGCCCAGGACCACGCCGAGGAAGGTGATGGCGAGCGCGCCGCCTGTCGCGGCGCTCGCCATGCCGGGCGGCGCCAGCCGTGCCACTTCCGCCAGGTAGACGCCGTTCCATCCCGTGGCCGAAGCCCCGAAGACGACCATCACCGCCAGCAGCAGCGCCGGTGGCATGCCCACCTGCAGTGCGGCTGTGCCGATGCTGCACACTGCCATCAGTGCCGCGAGGATCGCGAGCATGCGTCGCGGCGGCACCCAGCGGTCTGCCAGGTAGCCCCAGAAGATGCGGCCAACGATGCCGCCTGCCTGCGCCACTGCCAGGACGCCGCCCGCGGCGACGAGGCTGAAGCCGAGCGTGGTGTTCAGGTAGGTGACCAGGTACGTGGACAGGCACAGTTGCAGTGTGGAGAAGACGAACGAGACTGCCGCCAGCCGCGCAAGTTGCGGATGCGAGGCGACCAGTTTCAACGGTCCCGCGAGGCTCGCGAAATTCACGCTGCGGCCCACCTCGCGATCCGCATCCAATGACTTGCGCAGCGGTTGCGCCAGCAGCGCGCACAGGATGTTGCCCGCGGCCACCGCCAGCAACGCGGTGTCCGGTCCGCCGACCAGCAACATTGACGGCACCAGCGCGCCGGCCATCACGCCGCCCAGCGGCACGCCGGTCTGCTTGATCGAGAACACGAGTGACACGCGATGCGCGGGCGTCGTGCGCGCCAGCAGGTGGGAACTCGCAGGCGTGATCGGCCCATAGCCCGCGCCGACCAGGATGGCCGCGAACGCAGTCGCGGCAAGCCAGGGCGCGAAGGCCATCAACATGAGCCCGCAGGCGCAGATCACAAGACCGGCCTGGCTCACGCGGATGGCGCCATAGCGCATGACCAGCGGTCCGGCCAACAGGCTGGCGACCATCGCTCCCACGTAAACCAGTGCGACATAGGCGCCAATCAGTGTCGGCGACACCTTCAGCCAGGTCGCCATCGCGGGCGCCATCGCAGGCGCCGCGAGCACCGCCATGGATACCAGGGCCTGGATGGCGAGGGTGACCCCAAGCGCCCACCAGTTGCCGGACGGCGATCCCGCTCTAGTCGTCGTAGGCAGCGTTGACCTCTTCGACCGCCATGCGCGCATAGATTTCGGCAGCGCCGCTGAGGTTCCAGACGGCTGCCCCGCCGCGCACCGCTTCCGCGACCTGGTCTTCCTTGCGCATCTTGGCCCGCGCTGCCGCGACCACGCGGGCCGCGTCGTCCCTGGGCACCACGATCACGCCATCGCCGTCCGCAACGACGAGGTCGCCCGGGCACACGTTGACGCCTTCGCACACCACCGGCATGTTCACCAAACCATGACCGGATTTGTCCGGGTGGATCGGATGGATGTGGGTACTCCACACCGGGAAGCCGAGTTGGCGCACCTGGTCCACGTCGCGTGCGCAGCCTTGCACCACGACACCCGCCAATCCCTTCTTCATCGCATAGCGTGTCGCCAGGTCGCCCCACTGCGCGCCGGAGAGCTCGGCCTGGCAGACGACCACCAGCACATCGCCGGGCTGGGCCAGGTACAGGGCGCGGTGCATCATCAGGTTGTCGCCGGGCCAGCAAAAGGCAGTGACCGCAGGGCCGGCGATCTTCTGGCCATCCTTGAGCGGCCGCATGCGCGCGGACATCAGGTTGGTGCGTCCCACCTGTCCCATCGATTCATGGATGTCAGCGACAGTGATCTCGCGGGCCTGCGCAACGATGTCGGCCGCGACGCGGTTGACCTTGAGAAAGACTTTGGATGACATGCCGGCCCTTCAATCCACGCTGGCGCCGGAGGCCTTGACGACTTGGCCCCATTTGACGATGTCGGCCTTCAGCACGCTGGCGAATTGCTGGGGGTCCGTGAGGTAGGGCTCGGCACCCTGCGCGGCGAACTTCTCCACCACGTCCTTCGACTTGAGGATCTCGTTCACGTCCGCGTTGATCTTGCGCAGGATTTGCGGCGGCACTTTCGCCGGGGCAAACAGGCCGAACCACGGATTCACGTCGAACTCCTTGAAGCCGCTTTCGGCAATCGTCGGAATGTTGCTGAAGGAAGCCGCGCGCTTGGCGCTGGTGACCGCGATGGCATGGAGCGTGCCCTGCTTGATTGCGCCGGACACGGAGGGCAAGCTGGTGAACACCAGGTTGATCTGGCCGCCCATCAGGTCCTGCATCGCCGGTGCGGCGCCGCGGTACGGCACATGAACCAGCTTCACGCCCGCGGCACTGTTGAACATTTCGCCCAGCAGGTGGTTCACCGAACCGTTGCCGGCTGAGCCGTAGGTGAGCGGGGCTTTCTTTGCCGCAGCAATCAGGTCGGGGATCGTCCGGATCGGGGAGTCCGACTTGGTCACGACCACGAACGGTAGCGTGGCGAGCGTGGCGACTGGCGCAAAATCCTTCTCGGGGTCGAATGCAAGTTTCTTGTACAGCGCGCCGTTGATTGCATGCGTGCCGACATAACTCATGAGCAGCATGTAGCCATCGGCCGGCGCGTTGGCGACGACTTCCATCCCAACGTTGCCGCCTGCGCCAGCCCGGTTCTCGACCACCACCGGCTGGCCCCACTTTTCGCTGAGCTTCTGCGCGACGATGCGGGCGAGCGAGTCCGACGCGCCGCCGGGTGTCTGCGGCACAAGGATCTTGACCGGGCGGCTTGGGAAGTCCTGTGCCTGAGCCGCAGTCGCCAGGGTGGCGAGCGCGAGGATGGCTGCGAAATTCTTCAGTGTGTTCAACATGTTTGCTCCTGGTGTCTTTTGTTCACCGGGCTGCGCGGATGTCCCGCAGGGCCCGATCCAACTGTTGCTCGATGGGCGCCTGCAGGGCCTGGGCATCGAGTGATGCGACAGCATCCGCCGCGCGGCGTTCGATCAGGCGGCGCAAGCGATAGCGGGCGCGCGCCTGCAGCAGCGCGTCGCGCTGATGGGTTTCGCCCAGCCATAACTGGTGCTTGTCGATGCATGCCGACAGTTCTGCAATGGTGTCGGGCTGCGACGAGGACACGAGCAGCACAGGCGGCGCCCAATTGCCCTCGCCCCGCCGCGCGAGCGTCGCGATGCGCTTGATATCGGTTGCCATCTTCTGCGCGCCGGGCAGGTCGCACTTGTTCACGACAAAGATGTCGGCCATCTCCATGATCCCGGCCTTCATGGCCTGCACGATGTCGCCGCTTTCGGGCAACAACACGAGCAGCAGCGTGTCGACCTGGGTGCGGGCCGCGTATTCGGCCTGGCCCACGCCCACCGTCTCCAGAAGCACTTCCTCGAAGCCGAATTCATCCATCGTGTCGAGCATCTCGGGCAGGTTGTCCGAGAGTCCGTCGTGCGCCGAGCGCGAGCCGATTGAGCGGATGTAGAGCTCTGAGCTGCCTTCGAGTTCGTCCATGCGGATGCGGTCGCCGAGGATGGCGCCGCCGGTTTTCGGGCTGCTCGGGTCGATGGCCAGTACGCCCAGCCGGCGGCCGCGGCCGCGATGCATCGCAAGCCGCCCGGCCAGTGTGCTCTTGCCCGCGCCGGGCGCACCTGTCAGGCCGATACGCCGCGCCCGCACCGGCGCGGTGACACCGGCAGGGGCCTTCAGCAGGTCAGCCGGCGTGGCGTTCGCCAGTGCGGTGAGCCTGCGACCCAGCGCATGCCGGTCGAGCGGCGGCTGGCTCATGCTGGTACCTTCCCGAGCACTTCGCGGTGGTGTTCGTCGAGCAAGGGCGGCATGCCATAGGTCGGCGTGTAGCCCTCAAACTTGAGCGCGCTGCCGATCGCCCGCAGCGATTGCGTTCCGTCGCCCAGCGCCACGACCATGTCGCGCGAGCGGGCCTGGCCGCTGTTCAAGGCCTGCGCCATCGTGCCGACCTCGGCCGCCACCACACCGAGTGGCGCGAGGCGGCGCACCCATTCGCTGGCGGTGGCCTGCAGCAGCACGCCTGCGATGGACGACAGCACCACCGCCCGGTTGTCGCGCCGGCTTGTCATCGTGGCGAAGACAGGGTCTGCGATCCACTCCGGCCGCCCGATTTCGGCGCAGAACTTCTGCCAGAACTTGTCGTGCGTGATGAAGAGGGTGAGCCAGCCTTCGGCAGTCGGGAAGATCTGGGCCGGCACCATGTACGGGTGCGAGGAATTGGCCAGGCGCTCCACGACTTCACCGGCGTTGAGGGCGGCGCCAGCAAGGTAGTTCAGCTGCGACAGCATTACGTCGTACATCGCCACGTCGACCTGGCCGCCGCGCCCTTCGACAATCTTGGCCAGCAGCCCCATCGCCGCGACTATACCCGCCGAGTTGTCGACGGCGGAGTAGCCGGTCTTGGTCGGCGGTGCCGACGGATCGCCCGTGAGCGCCATCACGCCGGTCAGCGCCTGGATCACGTAGTCGTAGGCCGGACTTTCGGAATAAGGACCTTCGAGCCCGTATCCGGTGAGGGCAACGCACACGATCTTCGGGTTGCAATGCTTCAGGCCGGCATAGGTCAGGCCCAGTTTCTTGATGGCCGAAGGGCGCAGGTTGGTGATGAGCGCATGCGAGCCGGCCGCGATGCGTTCCAGTTCAGCCTTGCCCTGGGCGCTCGCCAGATCGAGCACGACGCTTTTCTTGTTGCGGTTCAGGCTGGCGAAATACGCGTTGTGCTTGCCGATGAAGTGCGGGCTGACCTTGCGACCGATGTCACCTTCCGGCGGCTCGATCTTGATGATCTCTGCGCCCATGTCGGCCAGCAGCAGACCGCAATACGGACCGGCCAACATGTGGCCCACCTCGATCACCCGGATGCCGGCGAGCGGTCCGCTCATGAGAGGCACTGCGCAACCTGCGCCACGACGGAATCGAGCGGCATGTCCGCGGTGAAGATGGCTGCGACGCCCAATGCCCGCAACTGCGCCTGGTCCTCGCCCGGAATCGTGCCGCCGACGAACACCTTCACGTCGCCGGCCTTCAGCTCGCGCAACTGCGCCATCACGTCGGCGACCAGTTCCTTGTGGCTGCCCGAGAGAATCGACAGGCCGACTGCGTCGACGCCTTCGTCCACTGCCACCTGGGCGATCTGCAGCGGGCTGCGGCGCAGGCCGGTGTAGATGACTTCGGCGCCTGCGTCGCGCAGCGTCAGCGCCACGATCTTGGCGCCGATGTCGTGGCCGTCCAGCCCGGGCTTGCCGACCAGGATGCGCTTGCCGGCCAGGGGCCGTGCCGCTTTTGCGTCGTTCATAAATTCACCGGTTCCTTGAATTCGCCCCATTGGTTCTTCAGGCAGGCCACCATCTCGCCGACGGTGGCGTAGGCGTGGCAACAATCCACCAGGTAAGGCATCACGTTCTCGCTGTCCTTGGCGGCTGCCGCCGAAAGCTTGGCCAGCGATGCTTCCACTGCCGATGCGTCGCGCGTGTCGAGCACGCGCTGGAACTTCTCCAGCGCGCGTTGCGCCACCGTCGAATCGAGCGTGAAGATCTCCCGCACGCCGATCTGCTCGCCTTCCTTCTTGAAGTAGTTCTGGCCGACGATCACGTTCTTGCCCGAGTCCGTGTCCAGCTTGCGCTCGAGTCCTCTCTCGGCCAGCCGCAGCTGGATCCAGCCGTCCTCGATGGCGGGGACCACGCCACCGTAGGCGTCAATCTCGTTCATTACCTTCATGATCATTTCTTCCATGCGGTCCGTGTGCTGCTCCAGGAAGTAGCTGCCACCCAACGGGTCGACCGTGCGGCCGATGCCGCTTTCGAAGGCGATCATCTGCTGCGTCCGCACCGCGAGTTCGGCCGAGAATTCGGTCGGGATCTGGAAGGCCTCGTCGAAGGCGCAAGTGAAGATCGACTGCGCGCCGCCGAACACCGCGGCCATCGTCTCGACCGCGACGCGAACGGCGTTGTTGTAGGGTTGCGGCGCGACCAGCGAAGAGCCGCCGCACACCACGCCGAAGCGGAAGTGCTGCGCCTTCGGGTCCTTCACGCCATAGCGCTCCTTCATGAAGCGCGCCCACAGGCGCCGCCCCGCGCGGAACTTCGCGATCTCGTCGAAGAAGTCCATGTGCACATAGAAGAAGAACGACAGTCGCTTGGCGAACTTCTCGACGTCTCCCCCGCGCCGCTGCAGTTCATCCACATAGGCCAGGCCGTTGGCCAATGTGTAGGCCATCTCTTCGGCGGCCGTGCATCCCGCGTCCCGCACATGCGCGCCGGCGATGCTGATGGGGTTGAAGCGCGGCGTGATGTCGTTCGAGTACAGAATCGAGTCGGCGATCAGGCGCATCGAGGGCCGCACCGGGAAAATCCATGTGCCCCGCGCCACATACTCTTTCAGGATGTCGTTCTGGATCGTTCCCGTGAGCTTGCTGCGCGGCACGCCCTGCTTGTCGGCCACGGCGAGGTACATCGCATAGATGATCGCGGCCGTGCCGTTGATGGTGAACGACGTCGAGATCTTCGACAGGTCCAGGTCCTTGAAAAGGATCTCCGCTTCGCTCAGGTTCGACAGCGACACGCCTACCTTGCCGATCTCGGGCCGCGCCATCGCGTGCGTCGGGTCGAACCCGCATTGGGTCGGCAGGTCCAGCGCGACCGACAGGCCGGTCTGGCCCTGGTCCAGGAGGAACTTGTAGCGCTCGTTGGATTCCTCGGCGGTGCCGAAGCCCGAGTACTGGCGGATGGTCCACAGCCTCCCCTGGTAGCCATCGGGAAAGATTCCCCGCGTGAACGGGTACTCTCCCGGCTTGCCGATGCGATCCGCGTCGACGGCGTCCGCACCGACACTGGTAGGCACGGGAATGCCGGTGCGGCTGACCGGGCCCAGCGTAGGCTCAGCGGGACTGGTGGAAGCCGTGGCAGCCAAGGGATCTCTTGTGTTCATCATGAACCTTTGGACAAAAGTTTTTCGGAGGCGGTCCAGTGGTCTTCGTGTAACCAGGTGCGGACCAGGTGTTTCTGCTCCACCGCGCGGTGGGCTTTCCACCCCAGGCCCTGGCGCGCCGCGATGGCCTGCGCCTTGATGCCTCGCAGCACCTGCGGCGGGCAGGCATTCAGGGGCTTGGTGAAAGTGGCGACGTCCAGGCCTTGCGGACCATCGGAGATCACCGCGTCGGCCAGGCCCCAGGCCAGCGCCTGGTCGGCGCCCACCAGCTCACAGCGGCTCATCATGCGCATCGCGTGGGCCGGGCCGATCAGCTGGAACAGGTCGGGCCCGCCGCCCCAGGCGGACGTGATGCCGAGCTTGGCCTGGATGTAGCCGATGCGGGCGTGCGCTGACTGCAGGCGCATGTCGCAGGCCAGGGCCAGCTCCGCGCCCCCACCGATCGCATCGCCGTTGAGAAATGCAATGACCGGAACCGGGCAGGTGCGGATCGCTTCGAGCGCGGCACCGGCCTCTTCCATCATTGCCATCACGGCGGCTTCGTCGCGCACGTCGGCCAGGTCGCGCAGGTCGCCGCCGGCCGCGAAGTAGCGCTCGCCTGCACCGGTGACGACGATATAGCGCGTCTCGTGACGCTGCCCCGCCCCGCGCACTGCGGTGGCCAGTTCCGCGAGCACGGGTCGGGCCAGGGCATTGTGTTTCTGCGCGCGGTCGACGGTCACCCACACGGCGCCCGGGTGCGGTTGCGTCACGCGTATGTTGACGATGGGTTCGGCGGTTGTTGCTTGCATCGGGCCATGCTAGATTCAACGCAGTTCGTTGAAAAGAACCAATGTTCGGCATTTCGAACAAACGCGGTCCGCGAGCTTGCTGGGTTGGATATAGCGGTCACTTTGTTCGACATGCTGAACTTTCGCCAATAGATGAGCAGCCTCGCCGTCACCGCCGTGGAGCGGGTGCTTGACATCTTCGAGGCCTTTGACAAGGCCCAGAAGCCGCTGTCGCTTACCGACCTCGCGGAGCTCACGGGCATCCCCAAGAGCAGTTGCCACGCGATCGTCGGCACGCTGATCGCGCGGGGCTATCTGTACTCGCTCACACGCCCGCGCGCCCTGTACCCGACCCGCCGCTTCTTCGACCTCGCGCGTGCCATCCATGAAAAGGATCCATTCGTCGAGCGTGTGATGCCGATGCTCGAGCGGTTGCGAGATGCCTCGCGCGAGACCGTCATCCTGGGCAAGCGCCAGGGTAACGCGGCGATCTACCTGCAGGTGGTGGAGAGCCCGCATCCAATCCGCTACTCGGCCCGGCCCGGCGAGTTCAAGCCGCTGCACTCCAGCGCGATCGGCAAGGCCCTGATCGGCAGCCTGAAGGAGCCGGAGCTGCGCGCCCTCGTCGCAGGCCAGGCCCTGGCGCCGGTGACCGACGCCACCTTTACGGACGAAGAGGCACTGGTCGCCGACGTGCTGGAGAGCCGCCGGCGCGGCTACTTCCTCACGCGCGGCGAGAACGTGGCCGACGTGTGGGCGGTGTCGGCATTCCTGTCGGTCAATTCAGAAACCTTGGCCGTCGCGATCGCCGGGCCGCGGCACCGGATGGAGAACAACGTCACCGAGTGCGCGCAACTGCTGCTGGCCACCTGCAGCTTCATCACGCGCCAGTGGTCGAAACCCTGACGCGCACCCCTGCCATCAAGACTGCGGCAGGCAGTAGTCGCTGGCCGAGAGCCGGAAGGTCGTGCGCTTCATCAGGCGCGGCTGGTCCAGCCGCATTTCGTCGCGCCGGTGCATCGTGCAGCCGTTGTCCCACATCAGCAGGTCGCCGTTGTGCACCTTGTGGCGGTAGACGAGTGAAGGATCGCCGCCGGCCGCAAACAGGATCGGCATCACGCGCGCCGTCTCTTCGTCGGACAGGCCCTCGATGGCCACCAGCGTGGTCGGGTCGGCATACAGCGCCTTGCGGCCGGTGCGGGGGTGCTTCACCACCAAGGGGTGCTGCGCATCCGGCAGGCTGAGCATCGCGTTGGCCTTTTCCTTGTCCTTGAGCTCCAGCGCGTTGAGCAATGCGTAGCGCTTGGCGTAGCGATAGGTGCCCTTGCGTCCTTCGATCAATTGCTGGATGTCGGCCGGCAGGAGGTCCCAGGCGCCGTACTGGTTGGCCCAGTAGATGTCTCCGCCGTCCCGCGGCACTTCGGTGCCGTACAGCAGCGCGCCGGTGGCAGGGCGCACCTGGTAGGTCTGGTCCGAGTGCCAGTCCACGTCGTCACCGCCGGCGAAGCCGCCCACAAAGCGGCCATCAGCGTACTTGAGGGTGCTGAAGTAGATGATCTGCTCGTGATAGGGCGACTGGATGTCCTTGCGGCCGGTCGATTCGCAGCGACCGAAGTGCTCGGTGAAACGGACCATCTCCGCTTCCTCCAGCGACTGGCGCCGGAACACCATGACCGGGGACTTCTGCCACAGACCCTTGAGTTGCTCAATGGCATCGGGATCGTTGACCAGGTCCATGGCCTGGCCGTGGACTTCGATGGCGAAGTCGCTGTGCAGTGCGGTGGTGCGAAGTTGGGTCATGTGTTTCTCACTCGGGTTTCATCTGGGCCGACTTGACAATCTGGGCGTAATTGCGGCGCTCGTCGCGCAACCAGGCATTCAGTTCGGCGGTGCTGTACACCGGCGCGCGCTCAAAGCCCAGATCGGCCAGCGCCTTCTGGGTTTCGGGCAGGTTCAGAATCTTGCGCATCTCCACGGCCAGCCTGGCCTGGATCTCGGGCGGCACACCCTTGGGCGCCATCAACGCGTTCCAGGCCGAGATGGTGAAATTGGGCAGGCCCTGTTCGTTGGCAGTCTTCACGCCCGGCATCGACGCCATGGGCGCCGCCGTGGTCACCGCCAGCGGCTTGATCTTTCCCAGTTGCGTGCGGGTGGCCGCCACAGTGTCGATCAACACCTGCACATGGCCGCCGAGCACCGCGGTCATTGAGTCGGCCGAACCCTTGAACTTGACGGCGAAGAGCGGCACGTCGCGCTGCCGGAGCATTTCGAAGACGAGCTGGCCGGTCACGCTCGGGATCGCGGTGTCGATCTTGCCCGGTTGCTTTCTGGCCAGCGCGATCAGCTCGCCCAGCGAATTGATGGTGCTGTTGGGGCCGGTGGAAATGGCGAAGGGAATCAACGCGGTGAGCATGATCGCGTCGAAATCCTTCTCGGCGTCGTAGCCCGGGTTGTCGTAGAGCGCGGGGTTCATTGCGTGCGTGCCGTTGGCGCCCATGACCAGTGTGTAGCCATCGGGCGTGGCGCGCGCGGCCGCAGCGGTGCCGATGTTGCCCGATGCGCCGGGCCGGTTCTCCACGACAAAGCCCTGGCCCATCGCCTGCGACAACTTGTTGGCGAAGTAGCGTGTCGCGATGTCGGTGCTCTGGCCCGCTGGATAGGCGACGATGATCTTGACCGGCCGGTTCGGGTAGTCAGACTGCGCCTGGGCTGCCAGCGGGAGCATGCAGACCGGCGCGGCCGCCAGCAGGCCCAACAGGGCCCTTCTTGCAAACGATGTCATGTCTTGGTCTCCTTGTGTGGTCGATACCTTAACGAGCTGCCCCGATCACGGAAAGACAGCGGCGACCGGTTGTTTCACATATTGAACTTCGGATGCGGCTGAGTCGCGCTGGGGCCAGAGGAAGCTCGCGTTCAATTCGTCGAAAGCCCGGCAGCCGATCTGCGCCATCACCATGTCGACTTCATTGCGCACGATCTGCAGCGTGCGCGTGATGCCCGCTTCGCCGGCCGCCGCAACGCCGAAGAGCGTGGGCCGCCCGAACAGCGAAACCTTCGCGCCGAGGCAGCGCGCGATCACGATGTCCGAGCCGCGCCGCACGCCGCTGTCGAGGATGAGCTCCATGTCGTCGCCGACTGCCGCGCGGATTGCCGGCAGCACTTCCAGGGGTGAAGGGGCGGTGTCGAGTTGCCGCCCACCATGGTTGGACACCACCAGCGCATCGACGCCGAACCGTCCCGCCTGCCGGGCGTCTTCGGGGTGCATCAGGCCCTTGACCACCAGCGGCCCCGCCCAGGTTTCGCGGATGCGCTGCAAGTGCTGCCACTGCACCATCGGCGCCGGCGTCAAGGTGCCGTACAGGTCGGCGACTTCGGCAGCCGTTGCGCCCGGTGGCGCATAGGGTTGCCAGTTGCGCATCATCGGGATGCCGCCGGAGCGCAGGTAACGCAGCACCCACGCCGGATGGCCGAGCGCTTCGAGCACCACCGCGGGCGTCATGCGGAAGGGCCGCGAGAAGCCGTTGCGCTTGTTGCGTTCGCGATTGGAATTCACCGGCACATCGACCGAGACGACCAATACGCGCACGCCGGCAGCCGCCGCACGGCGCACCAGGTCGGCGTTGATGTCCTCGTTGCTGGTGCAGTACATCTGGAACCACACATTGTCCGGCGCAGCCTTCACCACGTCCTCCAGCGCACCGTTGCTGGCGCTCGAGAGCAGAAAGGGAATATTCGCAGTCGCAGCAGCGCGCGCGAGCATCAGGTCCGCGTCGGGTCGGAAGAGGCCGGCCAGACCGGTGGGAGAGATGCCGAAGGGACTGGCGTAACGCCGTCCCAGCAACACAGTGGACTGGTCACGCTGCGAGACGTCCACGAGGTAGCGGGGCAGCAGTCGATGCTGCTGGAAGGCTTCGCGGTTGCGGCGCAGGCAATGCTCGTCGTCCACGCCGCCATCGATGAAGTCGAAGGCGATCCGCGGCAACTTGCGGCGTGCAAGTTCGCGGATGTCATCGAGGTTCAGCGCGGATTGGATGTTCATGGAACAGGGTGGGTAGCGACTGCTGCTACGTTAGTCTGGCGCCGGCTGCACTCCAAGGCCTGCGAGGCCCGAAGTTTCACATGTTGAACCTATGGTTCCACGGCCGAGGTGTGGAAGAGCAATCGCGCTGCGTGCAAGACAAGCACGCCTGCAACGGCTTCCAGCCCGGCGCGGATTTCATCGAGCATGGCTTCGGGAAAGCGCTCTGCCGTCCCCATCAGGCATAGCGCGGCGAAGGCTCGCTGGTCGGGGCCGAACAGGGGCACGGCAAATGCATGCAACCCGCCCACCACGTCGCCGAGGTTGACGCCGAAGCCGTGCCTCGCCGAGCGCTCGCGCATTTTTTCGAGCGCGGCAAGCCGGGCCGCGCCGCGCTTGGCAGTCTCTTGCGCGGTGTTGTTGCGCAAGACTTCACCCGCCTCATCGGGCGGCAGCGTCTGCATGATCGCGACACCGCCGACAGAAGTGAAGAGGGGGCGGCGCGTGCCGGGTTCCACCATGAGGCCAGGCACGCGTGCCGGCCCGGCGCTCACGCTGCACACATATTCAAACCCACTGCGAAGGAGCAACAGCGCCGTGCCGTTCATGCGCCTCGCCCAGTCGTCGAGCGCGGACTGCGCCACAGCCTGGAACTCATGCTGGCCCGGTAGCGACAGCGCCAACTCGTACAGCAAAGGGCCCGGCAGGTAGCGCCTGTCGCGGGGCCGTTGCTGCACCAGCCGCTCCTTCACCAGGCCGGCCAGCATGCGATGCGCGGTCCCCTTGTCAAGGCCGCAAGTGCTGGCCAGGTCCGACAACCGCCAGCCGATTTCGCCGCGTGTTGCCAGCACCCGCAACAATGTGATGCCCCGGGTGAGCGTCTGGGTGCCCGAAGGGATATCCATCGCGCCTTTCCGCAAGGGTCAACCGGGGGCAAGTTGCCGCGCCACTTCGTTGCGCTTCATGCGCAGGTACTCTTCGCGATCGAGCTCGTGCAATTGCTGGGGATGCTGCTCAGTGGCGTCGAACCAGGCGCGCATCCGGCTCTCGGCGCGCGCCGCCGGTGCGAGCGCGAGCGAATCGATGTACGACCGCAGCGCGAAGTAGTAGCGCACCGTGTTGCGTTCGACCACGCCGCGCACGCCGCCGACCCATTGGCCATTCACACGCGTGAATCCCACCTTGTCGCGGGCGGCGGTGGCGAGGTAAACGTGCAGCGCGACGTTGCTCGCGCCGCCGTAGCTGAAACCGTAGGCCATGTGCAGGAACGTGCGGCCATCGCCCAGCGGCACGGCTTCCGCCACCAACTGGTAGTCGCGCGTGCCGTAAGGACCTTCGGGCGCATTCATCGCCACGAGCACGTAGTCGGGGCGTTGCGCCTGTGCGCGCCATGCGAAGCGCAACAGGTTCGCCGATTCGATCGACTGCTCTTCCTTTTTGCCCACGCGCAAGTCGATCTGCGCGCCAGCGGCCGAGTCCTGCTTGCGGCAGTACTTGGTGTTCAGGTGCAGGATCAGGATGTCGCACCACTGCCCCGGATCGGCAAGTGTCGCGCTCACCTTGGAAAAAGGATGGTCGAGCACGGCGTAGACGTCGCCCTCAATGCGCCGGGCCGCCTCCTGCGACTCGATATGCACCGGGCTGCCGAACGGGCTGTTTGCCAGTTGGGGGGCCAGCGTTGCGTGCCGGGATTGCAGGGCGGCGGCGCCGATAGGTGCCGTGGCCCAGGCGGATGGGCCCAGCACGGCAGCGCAGACGGCGATGATCAATGCGATTGCGTTCTTCATGATTGCTGCGCTCCGGCAAGTCCCAGTGCCTCGATGCGCTGCACATGCGCCAGGAGCGATCGCTGCGCTACCGGCCACATGCGCGGCGGCACGTCGTCGTATGCGAGCTTCACCCAATCGTCCATGCCGCCACCGGGCAGCGCCTGCATGGCAGCGAACACTTTCGCTTCGCGCTGCAGGCGGTGCTTCTTCAAGTGCGCGATGGCTTGCGGCGCGAAACCCAGCACCCAGCCGTGCGCAGGCAGGATGAACTCGATGCCGTACTCGGCGCAGGCGCGCGTGAGCTTGTCGAGCGAGTCGAGATACGCGGTCATGTCGCCATCCGGCGGGTCGATGATCGTGGTGCTGCCGTTGAGGATATGGTCGCCAGAGAGCAGGAGGCTGTCCTCGACCAACACCATGCACAGGTGGTTGGCGGCGTGGCCCGGGGTATGGATCGCCTTCAGGGTGTGTGTGACATCGCCTGCGCTTACGGCGACATCCTCGCCATCCGCCAGCTCGCGATCGGGCGTGAACGCGCTCGCGGGGCGCGCGGTGGAGCGCGAGGCGAGCCCGAGGATGGGCGGTGGCGTGGCGCACCGGCTCTGCAACGGCCGGGCGCCGGGCGAATGGTCCGCGTGCGAGTGCGTGCACACGATGTAGCGGATGTTGCCGCCGGCCGCACGCCACAACCGGTCGATGTGGCCGGTGTCATCGGGACCGGGATCGACCACGATGAAGCCGGTCGACGGATCACCGACCATGTAGCTGTTGGTGCCCGGACCTGTCATCACGCCGGGGTTGGGGGCGGTGAGCCGCATCGTGTTTCTCAGCAGCGACACCGGGTGGTCGGTCTGCCAGTCGAGGTGGTGCAACAACTGCCCGTCGGGGCAGACCAGCGCCAGCTCGCCATACGCCATCTCGTGTTCCATGAAACGCGCGTCAGCGCCGTTCACGAAGCCCGCGCGAGGGCAACTGGTCCACAGCGGCTGCTCGCCCGCACACGCCTTCAATACGTCGTCGACCGTCGGGTACTTGACTAGACGCTCCAGCGTCCGGATCGTCGGGAAGATCATGAAGAAGGTTCCCGCCTCATGCTGCGCCAGGGCGTCGGCGGGGCGCACCCACACCGGCTCGAACTGCTCGGCTTCGTCGGCCACCGGCAACTGCCCTTGCGGCATGCGCGCGACGAGGAACGGCACGTCAAAGCGGCGCGGCAGGTCGCGGTCGGTGATCCAGTGCGCGAGCACGAAGACCTCGTCGGCGGCGAGCACCAAGCCGCGCTCGCGGCATTGCGCGGCAAAGGGAGCGTGGCGATCAATGGCAGCGACGTCCGATGCGTCGGCGTGGCGTCCGTCCGCGTGGCGGGCCAGCAGCACGCCCAGCTCCTCGAAGCTTTCGCGGATGGCCGCGATGGCCTGCGTGAGGCGCTCGCCACCCTGCGTGGGGCGGCGCGAGGCGAACTCGTGGGACTGCGCGTCGGCGACGTCGATGGTACCGCCAGGGAACACATAGGCGCCCGGCGCGAAGCTGGCCGTGGCCGAGCGGCGCGTCATGAGGATCTCGACACCCCCGGGGCTGTCACGCAGCAACAGCACCGTGGCCGCAGGTCGCGGGGTAACTGGTTCGCGCTGCGCATGCAGCAACTGGCTGTCTCTTGGCATGGTGGAATTACAGCATGGCGGGGCGCGCCGTGCGAAATCGCGATCGATCATTCCTCCGGCGTCACGCCCAGCGCGACCAGCAGGCGAGCCACCATGTTGTAGGTGGCGATGGCCGCGGTGAGTTCGACCAGTTCCGTCGTGTCGAAGCGGGCCTTCAACTGGTCGAACAGAGAGTCGTCCACCCGTACGTCGCGCGTCATCTGCGCCGCGTAGCGCACCACCAGCGCTTCATCGCCTTCGAGGCCGCTTTTCTGTTCGTCGCCGGCGACGAAACGCGCCAGCGAATCCAGCATGGCCTGCTCGCCGCCAGCGGCCAGGTATTCGGGGGCGTGGTGCAGGTACTCGTAGTGGGCACCCGTGATCAATGCCACAGTGCAGATGCCCAGTTCGCGCAAGCGGTTATTGCCGGCGAAGGCGGTGCGCACGTTCTTCAGGTACACATTCCAGCCGCGGGCCAGCGGTTCGCTCCAGAGCAGCGCCTTGTCCAGATTAAGCAGCGCGCCGCCGCGCCGCTCGAGGATCGCCTGCACCAGGTCAGTGGGCTGGGGCTTGAGCTGCGGGGTCCAGTCGGGGATTCGCATGGGTTCTGTCTCCTCTAAAACACGCCAGCATAGAACGATAATCGCGCCATGCGGATTCGCTTCACCAAGATGCAGGGCGCCGGAAACGATTTCGTCGTGCTCGACGAGACGCGCGGCCCGTTGCCACTGTCAGCTGCGCAATACCGGTTTCTCGCTGACCGCCACTTCGGCGTGGGCGCCGACCAGGTGTTGTCCGTGCGCCCTTCTCCGGCGGCGGGCATTGACTTCGAGTACGTGATCCACAACGCCGATGGCGGCGAAGTGGAGCAGTGCGGCAACGGCGCGCGCTGCTTCGCACGCTTCGTGCGCGACAAGGGCCTGACCGACCGCGACAGTGTGAAGGTGCGAACGCTCTCGGGCGTCATTGAGCCGCGGCTGAACGCGGATGGACGCGTCACGGTCGACATGGGGCTGCCGGTCTTCGACATGGCGCAAGTGCCGTTCGATCCGGCGGGGCTGTCGCCGCACTCTGACGGCGATTGGGAAAAGTGGAACTTGGCTTTGGGCACGAGCCCCGGCTCGGCAATCGTTTCTGTTGCGGTGTTGTCGATGGGCAATCCGCATGCGGTGCAGGAAGTGGGCGATGTGGAGAATGCGCCGGTGCGAACGCAAGGGCCATCGATCGAGAATCACCCGCGCTTTCCCAAGCGGGTGAACGCGGGCTTCATGCAGGTGGTGAGCCGCTCCAGCATCCGCTTGCGGGTGTGGGAGCGCGGCGCGGGCGAGACGCTCGCCTGCGGCACCGGGGCTTGCGCGGCCGTCGTGGCGGGTGTCCGCCTCGGGCGGCTGGACAGCAAGGTGGATGTAAAAACGCGGGGTGGCGTGCTCACGATCGAGTGGGACGGGCAGGGCCCCGTGTGGATGACGGGTCCCGCCGTCACCGTGTTCGAAGGCGAAATCGAGGTACCGGACAAACCATGAACAAAGACGCAATGAACCCGATCACGGAAGACGACATCGCGAACTATCTCGCGAACACGCCGGACTTCTTCGAGCGTCACGCGCAACTGCTGGCCGCGGTGCAACTGACCAGCCCGCACGGCAACCGTGCGGTGAGCCTGCAAGAGCGGCAGGCGGAGATGCTGCGCGACAAGATCAAGGCGCTGGAGCACCGCGTCATGGACATGGTGCGGCACGGCAACGAGAACGTGATCATTGCCGACCGGCTGCAACGCTGGGCGCGCAACCTGTTCCAGGTGCAATCAGGCCGTGCGCTGCCGTCGACCATCGTCGCCGAGATCCAGTCGCAGTTCATGGTGCCGCAGGTGGCGATCAAGGTCTGGGACGTGGCCGACCGGTACGGCGGCGAAATGTTCGCCGAGGGCGTCACCGATGACGCCAAGACTTTCGCTTCTTCGTTGACGCAGCCTTATTGCGGCGTCAACTCCGGCTTCGAGGCCGTGAACTGGCTCACCGATCCGGCGATGGCGCTTTCGATCTCGTTGATCCCGCTGCGGGGCGGCGGCACGGACGGCACCGGCCCGGCTTTCGGCATGCTGGTGCTGGCCTCGCCGGACCCCCAGCGCTTCCAGAGTGCGATGGGCACCGACTTCCTCGAGCGCATCGGCGAGTTGGCGAGCGCCGCGCTGTCAAGGCTGCGCAAGCAGTAATCGCATGGCCGACGCCGCTGCGGGACTCGTCGAGAGATACCTGGAGCACGTCCGCGTCGAGAAGCGCCTCGCACAGCGCACCGTCGAGCTGTACTCGCTCGACCTGAAAAAGCTGGCCGACTTCGCGAAGCAAGCGAGCGTCGAACTCACGCGCGTGCAGAACGCGCATATCCGCCGCTGGGTCGCGCAGATGCATTCGGGCGGGCGCAGCGCACGTGGCATCGCACTGGTGCTCTCCGGCTGGCGCGGCTTCTACGTCTGGCTGGGCCGGGAGGCGATGGTGGAAAGCAACCCGGTGCTCGATGTACGCGCGCCCAAGGCCGGCAAGCCCTTGCCCAAGGCCTTGAGCGTCGATGACTCGGTGCAACTGGCGCAGTTCGAGGACGAATGCGCCGACCCGTGGCTCGAGGCACGCGATGCAGCCATCGTCGAACTGCTGTATGGCTGCGGCCTGCGCGTCGGCGAGGTGGTGGGGCTCGACGCGGTGGCAAGTTCGCAAGCGCGGGGCTGGATCGACCTCGATGCCGCCGAGGCCCATGTGCTCGGCAAGGGAAGCAAGCGCCGCACGGTGCCGGTCGGCATCAAGGCCATCGAGGCACTGCAGCGCTGGATGGCGGTTCGCGCACAGGGCGCCGGCACGAACGCGGCGCTCTTCGTCGGCCGTCACGGAACGCGCCTCACCGCGCAGAGCATCTGGCAGCGCCTGAAGCGCCGCAGCTTCGCGGCCGGGCTGGCTACGCCGGTGCATCCCCACATGTTGCGGCACTCATTCGCGAGCCACGTGCTGCAATCGAGCGGCGACCTGCGCGCGGTGCAGGAGTTGCTGGGTCACGCGAACATCACGACAACGCAGGTCTACACGCGGCTGGACTTCCAGCACCTGGCCAAGGCCTATGACGCCGCGCACCCGCGCGCCCATCGCAAGAAGTAGTTCAGGATTTCAGCGTGAAGACCGCGCGCTTGCTATCGGGCGCGACGTTGGCCAGCAGGCCTTCAAGCCGCTCCAGCACCTGCCGGGCGTCGGCGCGCTCGGTCGGCACCATGGTCTGTGCGACGCGCACCTGCGCCACCCAGTCGATCGGCTTGTTCTTGTACGGCATCAGGCAACGCGCCACGATGCGCGGCCCCTCCGAAGCTGCGTCCTCAGCGCTGAGCGGCCCCTCGACCAGGATGCCGAATCGCAGTTCCGACAGGCGCGCCACTGCATCGATCTCCCGCGCGGCGGCAAGCAGGCGCCCCGCGACCTGCAGCGGGAGCTCTTCGGCCGCCCGCGCACCGAAGTCGCGGCGGATCTGCTCCCGGTTGACGATGTCGATGACCAGCACAGCGCTCTCGTACTTCAGCCGGCGCGCGCGCGCCATCATGCGGCGCAGGTTCAGCTCGAACACCAGCGCGTTCAGCAGGCCGGTGGCGGGGTCGATCTTGTCCAGGCCGTGTATGCGCCGGTTGTGTTCGCGCCGGTTCTGGCTGCGAACCATCAGGATCACCAGCAGCACCGGCAGTTCGACGGCGATGCCCAGTTGCATGCCGTGCATGGTGAGGAAGCTCACCGGGATCAGGCCCGACAGGCGCAACAGGGGGAACGCGGCGCCGATCATCACTGGCGCGGAACCAGCGAGCAGCCACAAGGCGTAGCGGTCGCCACGCAGTGCGGTCCAGATGATGACGGAGACGCCGGCGGTGGTGACGATGGCGATGTAGGGCACCATCAGCTTGAAGCGCGAAGAAGGCTCGATGAACACGATGGCCAGTGACACCAGGATGCCCAGTGCGCCCAGCACCAGCACGCCATAGTTCAGGCGGCGCGAACGCTCGGGCAGCGACACCACTTCCGCAAAGAACCAGGTGAGCGACGCCACCGCCAGCACGGGCAGCACCAGCGGGGAGAGGTCGTTCCACCCAGGCCAATGCGGCCACAGGTGCAGGCCGCCGATGCCGGTCATCGCAGCCTGCGCCAGCGCCATCAGCGCGACCGAGAGGGCATACACGCCGTACGCGCTGTCGCGCAGCGAGATGGCGCTGAGCACCCCCAGCGCAACGGCCAGACCCGCCAGGCCGAAGTAGATGCCCAGGATCAGCGAAGTACGCTGCTCGTGCCTGCTGAGGTAGCTTTCGCTCACGAAGGAAAGCGGCGCGCTGAAGCTGTGCGGGTTCTCCACACGCAACAGGTACCTGCGCGGCTCCTCGGCGGACACCACGACGGGCAGCAGCGGATGGCGGTGCGGCACGGGCCACTCCGCCACAGCGATGGTGTCGCCCGCCGACTGTGCGGTCCACTGGCCGATGCTGTCGGGCGTGTAGAGCGTGACCTTGTTGACCGAGGGGTAGGGGATCTCGAGGTACCAGCGCTCGGAATCGGGCGCAGGCGGGATCGTGAAGCGGATCCACAGTGCTTTTCCGGTGGCCAAGGGGTAGATTGCGCCGTGACGCGTGGGGGTCCAGGTGATGCGGGCGCCGGTCTCCAGCGTCTCGACACGCGCGGCACCCGTTTCGTCGATCCAGGCGTCGCCCCAGTCGAGCAGTTCGACGGGCTGCCGCGCCGCGTCGAGATCGAGCACGGTGCGGGCATTGGCGGGAATCAATGCAGCGGCCAGCAGCCAGGCGGCCGCGACCAGTACTCGCGCGCACCACGTCTTTCGCATCGCTCCCAAACTCCATGCGTTCCCACACGACAATATAGCGAATGAAGACGATCCGATTGAAACCGGGCAAGGAAAGGTCGTTGTTGCGCCGCCACCCCTGGGTGTTCGACTCCGCCATTGCCCGGGGAGGTGCCGATCCCGGCGAGACGGTGCGCGTCGACTCCGACACTGGCGAATTCCTGGCGTGGGCTGCCTTCAGCCCCGCCTCGAAGATCCGGGCGCGGGCCTGGAGCTTTGCCGCGGACGACCGCATCGATGCCGGATTCCTGGGGGCTGCGGTCGAGCGGGCGGTGCGGGCGCGGGAGCGCTTCGACATTCCCAGTGACGGCATGCGGCTGGTGCATGGCGAGTCCGACGGCCTGCCGGGACTGATCGTGGATCGCTACGGCGACACGCTGGTCGCACAATTTCTATCGGCGGGTGTGGAACGCTGGAAGCAGCCCCTGGCCGACGCGCTGCTGCGGACAACAGGCCTGGCAAAGCTCTACGAGCGCTCCGACACCAACGCCCGATCGCTGGAAGGCCTGGAGCCCGCGGCGGGCTGGCTGCGCGGCGCGGGGCCAACGGAGCTGACCATTCGCGAGCACGACTGGCACCTCACGCTGGATATCGCGACTGGCCACAAGACCGGTTTCTACCTCGACCAGCGCGACAGCCGGCGCCGGTTCGCGCAGTACGCACTGCGGCTCTCGTTCCAGCGCGTGCTCAATGGCTACTGCTACACGGGCGGCTTCACCGTTGCGGCGCTGGCGGGCGGCGCCGCGCATGTGACCTCGATCGATTCCTCCGCGCCGGCGCTCGAGCGGGCCAGGGCTCACGTTGCGCTCAACGGTTTCGACGCGGCCCGCGCGGACTTCATCGATGCCGATGTGAATGCATCGCTGCGGCGCTTCATCGACGAAGGCCGGACTTTCGATGCCATCGTGCTCGACCCGCCCAAGCTGGCGCCGACGGCTGCCCATGCGGAACGCGCCGCGCGGGCCTACAAGGACATCAACCGGCTGGCGCTCAAGCTGCTGGAGCCGGGTGGCGTGCTCTTCACCTATTCCTGCTCCGGTGGCATCAGCGCCGACCTGTTCCACAAGATCGTCGCCTCGGCCGGCGCGGATGCTGGCGTGGACGGCTTCATCAGCGAACGCCTCGGCGGCGCGCCCGACCATCCGATGACGCTGGCCTTCCCCGAGGGGGAATATCTGAAGGGGCTGGTGGTGATGCGCCGCTGAATTCGGGGGCGGGCTGCAGGTCGCAGAGGACGCAAAGACTACGCAGAGGACGCAAAAGAAGACAAAAGAAAATTTTCTTTGGATGTCCTTTTGCGTCCTCTGCGAATCCTTCGCGTCCTCTGCGTCCGGATGTCCGGATGTCCGGTCTTCTGCGCCACCTCGCCACCGCCGCTAAACTTCGCTCACTATGTCCCTCATCCCCGCCACCATCCTCACCGGCTTTCTCGGCTCCGGCAAGACCACCTTGCTCAAGCGGGTGCTCCAGGAAGCGCATGGCCAGAAGATCGCCGTGATCGAGAACGAGTTCGGCGAGGAGAACATCGACAGCGACATCCTCGTATCCGACACCACGGAGCAGATCATCCAGATGAGCAACGGCTGCATCTGCTGCACGATTCGCGAGGACCTGCGCTCGACGCTGCAGGACCTCGCCGCCAAGAAGCGCAGAGGCGAGCTGGACTTTGAGCGGGTGGTGATCGAGACCACGGGATTGGCCGATCCCGGTCCGGTGGCGCAGACCTTCTTCATGGACGACGAGATCGCGGAGAGTTACCTGCTCGACTCGATCATCACGCTGGTCGATGCCAAGCACGCGGCCCAGCAGCTCAATGACCGCCAGGAGGCGCGCCGACAGGTGGGCTTCGCCGACCAGATCTTCATCAGCAAGACCGACCTGGTCGCCAAGGACGAAGTCGATGCGCTGATGCACCGCCTCAAGCACATGAACCCGCGCGCGCCCGAGCGGGCAGTGCACTTCGGCGAGGTGACACTGGCGGAAGTGTTCGACCTGCGCGGCTTCAACCTCAACGCCAAGCTGGACATCGACCCGGACTTCCTCAAGGAAGACGACCATGGCCACGACCACCACGACCATGGGCACGAGCATGGCGAGCACTGCGACCATCCGTCGCATGCGCACGAGGGCCAGGGGCACCATCACCACATCGACGATGACGTGAAGAGCTTCGTCTTCAAGTCCGACCGGCCTTTCGATGCGGCCAAGCTCGAGGATTTTCTGGGCGCAGTGGTCAATATCTACGGCCCGCGCATGTTGCGCTACAAGGGCGTGCTCCACATGAACGGCACCGACCGCAAGGTGATCTTCCAGGGCGTCCACCAGCTCATGGGCAGTGATCTGGGGCCGGCCTGGGCCGAGGGCGAAACGCGCAACAGCAAGATGGTCTTCATCGGCATCGATCTGCCGCGTGACATCTTTTTGCAGGGCCTGGAGCAGTGCCTGGTTTGATCCTATGAGAATCGCGCTGCATTCCATTGCGCGCGATCGGTGTTGCGGCGAGCCGCCCGCTGGGCTTCTCGCCGCAAAGTGAATCACCGATTGGCCGGAACAACCGAAAAAAAGGGCCGTACCCGGCCCTTTTTTCGGGTTACTTTCAGGTAGGCTTGCGCCTTCCAAAAAAGACGAGGGGCCGGGGAATGATTGTCTCGCTTCTGCAACTGATCGCCTTCCCGCTGGGGAGGAGTTCCGTCGCGCGCGGGGGTGAAAACCCCAACCGTGAGGTTTCCACCCGGGGCAATCAGGGTATAACTCGCCTTGATGAAGGCTACCCAGCAAACGAAAGAGGAACATCGGCGCAACGAGGGCATCCAAATGCCGTCGCCGCCGGCGCGAGGAGACAGGAAGTGAAGCCTCAACCGAAGGCCAGCGCCAAGGCAGCCAAACCGGCAGCCAAGGCCAAGGCCAAGCCGGCCGCCAAACCAGTGAAGGCTGCCAAGTCCACCAAACCGGTGGTCAAGGCGGCTGCGAAAAAGGTAGCGTCCAAGCCCGTGGCGAAAGCCCCGGCGAAGACAGCCGCCAGCAAGGCCCCCGTGAAGAAAACAACCGCCAAGGCCGCACCGGCCAAGGCGGCGGTGAAGAAAACCGCCTCCAAGCCGGCCGCCAAGGCGCAGGTGTTGGCACCCTCCAAGACCCCGGCCAAGGCCAGCGCCAAGCCAACGGGCAAGGTGGCCACCAAAGAAACCAAGGCCAGCGCCTCTGCCCGAGCCGCCTCCTCCGCACCCGCAGTCGCCGCGCTGCCCCGCGCGATGCCGCCTCGCCCCGATGCCGCCACGCTCGCGGCCGAGCCGATGCGGGCTACCAAACCCTCGGCGCGCCTTGCGCAGATCACGGTGCCTTCCATGGCGCAGACCGTGAACGCATCGACCGCAGCCAAAGCAAGTTACAACCAGACGATGTCCCCTTCCGTTTTGATTCCCCCGCCGCTCGTGCCTATCAAGAAAGACCCGAAGCTGGCCAACAACTGGAAAACCAAGTCTGCCGAAGAGCTGTCGGATGCCGAAGTGCTGGCCATGCCCGACTCGGAGTACATGAACGACAAGCAGATGGCGTTCTTCCGCGTGAAGCTCGCGCAACTGAAGCAGGACATCCTGAACAGCGCCGGCGAGACCACCGAGCACCTGCGGGAAGACACCGTGATCGTTCCCGATCCGGCCGACCGCGCGACCATTGAGGAAGAACATGCGCTGGAGTTGCGCACGCGCGACCGCGAGCGCAAGCTGCCCAAGAAAATCGAACAGTCGATCGGACGCATCGACGCCGGCGACTACGGTTACTGCGACGAGACCGGCGAGCCGATCGGCGTGGGCCGACTGCTGGCGCGGCCCACGGCCACTCTGTCGCTCGAGGCGCAGCAGCGCCGCGAGTTGAAGCAGAAGATGTTCGGGGACTGAGTAGTCTCCCTTTCATTTCGCAGTACACAACCGCACTACCTCCATGGCCACGAAAGACGAGGGTTCAGGCCTGCTGTCCAAGGTAGTGAAGTTCGTCAAGAACCCGACGACGAACTGGGCCGACCTCGACGCGCAGGAAAGCGATCGCGAGAGCTCGTACTCCAAGCAGATGCTCAAGGAGATGATCGAGCGAAAGCGGCGCAACGACTTCGTGCGCAAGCGCGAGTTCGACATGTTGCGCAAGATGCGGCGCAGCGAGGTGATGGCCGGGCAGGACCCCGCGGCGCGGCCATCGTTCTTCCAGAGCTCGATGCCGTCAAAGCCGGATGACCGTGCGACCACGCTCAAGAAGATCGACGAGATCGAGGCGCAGATGTCCATGCAATGGTGGAAGACCAAGCATGGCGACAACTCCGGGAGGGTGGGCAGCAGCACCAACTTCCCGGTCTCCTCGCATGTGCCGCCGGATACACCGGGTCGTCCCGGTGCGGCATTGCGGTCCAACGCGTACACCCGCACCGCACCACAGCCACTGGAAAGCCCCATGGCGCCGGCCTCTGAGGAAGCGCCGATGCTCGGTGCAGTGCAATCGTTACCCGTGTCGGCGAAAGGGCCGCCGCGCCCTGCAGCCGCCGCTCCCGCTGCCGAGACCCCGGCGCCAGCACCCCAGTCGCTGGCCCCGTTGGAGTGGCAGCCTTCTCTTTCGACCCGCGGGCCGACGCCTTCAACGGCAGCTCGTACGTCCGGCGGTCCGGCTTCCGAGGCGGGCGGCAGCACTGGCTTTTCCGCCTCGAAGCTGTTCGCGATCGATGTCGATGAATTCGCCCACGACCCGGAACTGGAAGAAGCCTCCATCCGCTTCGCCAATGGCGACGACGCGGGTGCCGAGGCGGGCCTGCTCGAGGTGCTCAATCCCGCGGGAAGCCGCGTCGACCACGACGAGACCTGGCTGACGTTGTTCGACCTGTACCGCGCGAGCGGCCAGCAAGACCGCTTTGAAACGGCGGCCATCGACTTCGCTGGACGCTTCGGGCGCTCGGCGCCGCAGTGGTTCTCGATCCCCGAGGCGGTTGGCCGCATGAGCGCGCCGGCATCGGCTCCGGCGTCGGGTACGCAGGCCATCGCCAACTGGACATCGCCAGCCACGCTGGGCACGCAGACCGTTGTTGCGATGAACGCCGCGCTGGCCAAGGCCGCGGCTCCCTGGAAACTGTCCTGGGTCAAGCTGAACGCCATTGACGAGGCGGCAGTCGAGCCGCTCACCAAGACCTTCACGCAGTGGGCGGGGCAGCCGGTGCAGTTGCGCTTCATTGCGGCCGACAATTTCGAGAAGGTCCTGCGCAACGCCACACCCTCGGGCGACAAGGGCGTGAACCCCTCGTGGTGGAAGCTGCGCATGGAAGTGCTGCGCGTCATGCATCGCCCCGATGAATTCGAACTGGTCGCGCTCGACTACTGCGTGACGTATGAAGTGTCGCCGCCGTCCTGGGACAGCGCACGCTGCGAGTACAAGCCGCTGCAGTCCGACGGCAGCTACGCCGCGGGCCACACTATCATCGGCGAGGCATTCCGCGATTCACTGTCCTCGGGCATGAGCATGGGTTACGGCGACACGGCAGCGGCCGGCATGAATTCCCAGATGTCCAACATCGGCACGGTCGAACTGGCCGGCCAGATCCTCGGCGACGCCACCGAGGCCCTGGATACACTCGAGAACAAGATGTTTGGGGCCGACGTGATGGTGATTTCCTGCGCGCGGCTGATCCGCATCGACTTCTCCGCTGCGGGCACCTTACTGAACTGGGTGACCGCCCGGCAGGCCGAGGGCCGGCAAGTGCAGTTCATCGAAGTGCACCGCCTGGTCGCCGCGTTCTTCAACGTCATCGGTATCAGCGAGCACGCTCGCGTGCTTGCGCGGGCTGATTGAGGCGTTGAATTCCGGGATCGGGTTTCGGACGCAGAGGAAGTTCGAATCCTTCGCGTCCTCTGCGTCCGGCTCCCGATTTCAGGGATTCCTCCCGCTACATTCTTTAACAGCTGAGTTTTCTGCTCAGGTTCCACTTGCAGAGGCTGTTCTAAGTCGTTCATTTAGAACGGCTTTTGCTGCGAAACTGTACGCAGAAACAGCTCTAAGTCCTTGATTTCATTGTGAAATTTGCACAGCACCGGTATTGCGCGGATTTCTTTTCCTGCTACAGTGCAAAAAAGTGCAATTAAGTGGTGAAACGTGCCGTTGGCCACTACAGTTGCGCTCTTACAGTAGCAAGGACTTACACAGGTGTTCCAAGGTGCGTCGTCGCTGAGTCTCGATGCCAAGGGGCGGCTTTCCATGCCGACCCGGCATCGTGACGTGCTCGCAGCGAACGCGGGCAACCAGCTCACCATCACCCGCCACCCCCACGGCTGCCTGATGATTTTCCCTCGCCCGGAATGGGAAAAATTCCGCGAACGTATCGCGGAGTTACCCATGGCCGCGCAGTGGTGGAAGAGAATCTTCCTGGGTAACGCTATGGATGGCGAGCTCGACGGCACGGGCCGCGTGCTGGTCTCCCCCGAATTGCGTGCCGCGGCGGGCATCGGGAAGGAAACCATGTTGCTCGGCATGGGCAACCATTTCGAGCTCTGGGACAAGGCGATGTACGAGGCCAAGGAAGCCGAGGCGATGCGCGGTGAGATGCCCGACGTCTTCAAGGAATTCTCTTTTTGATCGCGAGCGGTGGACACATGGCAACACACCACCGTCTTGTTGAACGAAGCAGTCGACGCCCTCAGCCCCGATGCCTTCACCAAGCCGGATTCAACCTATGTCGATGCAACGTTCGGCCGGGGCGGGCATTCGCGCCTGATCCTGTCGCAGCTGGACGAGACGAGCCGGCTGATCGCCTTCGACAAGGACCTGGAAGCCATCGCAGTGGCCAATTCGATCGCCGACGAGCGGCTGTCGATCCGCCACGAGGGCTTCTCGGGCATGCGCGACCTGCCCGGCTCCAGCATTGCCGGCATCCTGATGGACCTGGGCGTGAGCTCCCCGCAGATCGACAACCCCGCGCGGGGTTTTTCTTTTCGGGGCGATGGCCCGCTGGATATGCGCATGGACACCACGCGTGGCGAGAGCGTGGCCGACTGGCTGGCAACGGCGGAACAGACGCAGATCGCGGAGGTGATTCGTGAATACGGCGAAGAACGGTTTGCTGTTCAGATTGCAAAGGCGCTTGTGGCTCGCCGACAGGAACGGGGCCCTGTTCGAACCACCGCTGAACTGGCCCAGCTCGTGGCTGGCACGGTCAAAACCCGCGAGCCGGGCCAGGACCCTGCGACGCGCACATTTCAGGCTCTTCGGATTTTCATCAACGCCGAGCTTGAAGAGCTGCAACAGGCGCTAGAGGCAAGCTTGGACCTCCTGCAACCTCATGGCCGGCTCGTCGTGATCAGTTTTCATTCGCTTGAAGACCGCATCGTGAAGCAGTTCATCGCCGCGAACTCGCGCGAGGTGTTCGATCGCCGGGCGCCTTTTGCGCAGCCAAAGCCGATGAAGCTG
>JBKJOM010000248.1:0-2890 GCA_046595775.1 Ramlibacter sp.
GCCGCCTGCCAGCTTGCCTTGGCCGCGAGGTACTTGGCCATGTTGGCCTGCGCGCCGCAGGGCTCGTGGGCGTCGAAGCGGCGGCAGGCTTCCCATCGCATCAGGTTGGCGGCCTCGACCTCGATATGCGCCTGCGCGATCGGGAACTGCACGCCCTGGTTCTGGCCGATGGGTCGGCCGAACACCATCCGGTCCTTCACGTAGCGTGTCACGCGGTCAATGAACCAGTAGCCGTCGCCGATGCACTCGGCGGCGATCAGCGTGCGCTCGGCATTCAGCCCGTCCAGGATGTACTTGAAGCCCTGGCCTTCCTCGCCGATCAGGTTCTCCGCCGGGATTTCCAGGTCCTCGAAGAACAACTCGTTGGTCTCGTGATTGACCATGTTGGGGATCGGCCGCACCGTCATGCCCGACCGCTTCGCCTCGCGCAGGTCCACCATGAAGATCGACATGCCATCGGACTTCTTCGTCACCTGCGCCAGGGGCGTCGTGCGCGCGAGCAGGATCATGAAGTCCGAATGCTGGACGCGCGAGATCCAGACCTTTTGGCCATTGACGACGTAGCGGTCGCCCTTCTTCACCGCGGTGGTCTTGATCTTCGTGGTGTCGGCGCCGGTGCTGGGCTCGGTCACGCCCATCGACTGCAGGCGCCATTGGCCGGTCGCGATCTTCGGCAGATACTTCTGCTTCTGGGCCTGCGATCCATGCCGCAGCAGCGTGCCCATGTTGTACATCTGGCCATGACAGGCGCCGGAGTTGCCGCCCGAACGATTGATCTCTTCCATGATCACGGAAGCCTCGGCAAGGCCCAGACCCGAGCCGCCGAATTCCTGCGGGATCAGCGCAGCCAGCCAGCCGGCCTTCGTCAATGCATCGACGAATTCTTCCGGGTAGCCGCGCTGCCCGTCGACCTTGCGGTGGTATTCGTCGGGGAATTGCGCGCAGAGGCTGCGCACCGCATCGCGGATGTCCTGGTAGTTGCCGGCCGGGGGGTTCACGGCACGCAGTGTCCACCGAAAACGCCGGCCGCGGGCCGGTCAAGGCCCCTGATATAATCAACGGCTTAGCGGCTGTAGCTCAGTTGGATAGAGTACTTGGCTACGAACCAAGGGGTCGTGGGTTCGAATCCTGCCAGCCGCACCAGACATTGCGTTCTAGATCGACAGCTTAGAGAGTCACTTCTCTAGGCTGTTTTTCTTTATGCGCGTCTTTTGCGCGGTTCGAAGATGGGCCCGTGCTGGCGCTGCAAGTGCGCGGGTCACTCAGCCATTTGAAGGGTGCATAGTCGGGAACCCGCGCACCAGGAACGACATGCACACGATTGACTTGAACCCGGCCGAACTTTCGATGTGCGCGACCGAGCCCATACAGATTCCCGGCGCGATCCAGCCGCATGGGGCCTTGCTGGTCCTGGCCATTCAGGACTGGCGTGTGCTTCAGGCCAGCGCCAACGCCGGGGAGTTTCTGGGCATGCCCGGGCTCAAGGGCTTCGGCGCGCTGGAGCTCATCGGGCCCGCGCAACAGCGGCAGTTGCAGGGCCTGTCGCAGGCGACCGGGCAGTGGCGCTGCAACCTGCAGGCCCACGCGCAGGGCGGCAGCTTCGAAGTGCTGGCCCACCGCCTGGGCGAGAGTGTGGTGCTGGAGTTCGAACGTGCCGGCGTGGCACAGCTGTCCGATCGCGGGCTCGAACACAGCCTGGTCGAGATTGCCGCCACCCCAGACGTGGACCAGCTGCTGGCCACCACGGCTTCCACGCTGCGCGTTCTCACCGGCTTCGACCGCGTCGTGGTGTACCGCTTCGACGAAGACGACCACGGCGAGGTATTGGCCGAATCACGCGACGCGGACATGGAGCCCTACCTGGGCCTGCACTTCCCGGAGTCCGACATCCCCCGCCAGGCCCGCGCGCTCTATCTGGATAACTGGATCCGGTGCATTCCCGACGCGAGCTACACGCCCGTGCCGCTGGAGCCGGCGCTGCACCCGGTGACGGGCCAGCCACTGGACATGAGCCATGCGTGGCTCCGCAGTGTGTCGCCGGTGCACCTGCGCTACCTTGCGAACATGGGCGTGGGTGCGTCGATGAGCGTATCGCTGGTGGTCAATGGCCGCTTGTGGGGCTTGATCAGTTGCGGCCATCGCAGCACCAAGCCCATGCCGCTGCGCCTGCGCCTGGCCTGTGAAACGCTGGGCCGCGTGGTGTCCCTGCAACTGGCCGCGATGGCAGCGACGCATTTCCGCACCCGGGTGTCTTCGGGCGCAACCGGCCTGGGCATGTTGCGCGCGGCCATGGCGCAAGCACCCGGGGCGCTCCTGGAAAGTCTTCTGGGCCAGCCGGAATTTCTGCTGGCCGCCACCGGCGCGGCGGGTGCGGCCGTGGTGTCCGCCCAGGTCGTGCAGTGCGTCGGCGCCTGTCCCGCACCGGAGGACATCCTGCGGATTGCGCAATGGGGACAGGGCGCCGCCAAGGCCGGAGTGTTTTCCAGCCGCCAGCTGGCCCAGGATGTGCCGGAGCTCGCTCGCTCGGCGGGCGAGGCCAGCGGCGTGCTGGGGCTGGTCATGCCCACCGTGGGCAGCCCCACGCTGCTGTGGTTTCGCGGTGAGCTGGTGGAGGCAGTGAGCTGGGGCGGCAACCCCAACAAGTTGGCTTCGCTTCAACCAGGCCCCGACGGTGCGCTGCAACTCAATCCGCGCCAGTCGTTCGAAATCTGGAAAGAGGTTGTGCGGGGCCGGTCCCTGCCCTGGGACCCTGCCGAGATACACGCGGCCACGGAGTTGCGGCGCCTGGCCATCGAGCTCGACCTCGAAAGGCAGGTGGCGGTGCAAAAGGCCGCGGTGCGCGCGCGCGACGAGCTGGTGGCTGTGGTGTCGCACGACCTGCGCACGCCCG
>JBKJOM010000296.1:0-7141 GCA_046595775.1 Ramlibacter sp.
GGACGCAAGCGCGCGCAGGAATTCATCGACGACCTGGCGGACCTGGCGGAGAACCGCCCGCCCAAGTTCCTCGAGGCGCGGCTGGAGTCCGATGACACCATCACCGACCGTTTCGACTTCGGCCGCGCGGACTACCGCATCCTGATCGCCTTGCGGGAGGACTACCTCGCGCACCTGGAAGGCTTGAAGCGGCAAATGCCCTCCATCACACAGAACCGCATGCGGCTGGCGCGCATGAACGGCAAGCAGGCGCTGGCCGCAGTGCTCAAGCCGGGCGGGGCGCTTGTCTCGCAGGAAGTAGCCGAGGCCATCGTGCGCTTCGTCGCTGGCGGGTCTGAGCTGCCCAACGCGGAGGTGGAGCCCTCGTTGCTATCGCTGATCTGCCGCGAACTGAACAACGCGCGCATCGCGCAGGGGCGCACCGAGATTTCGGCGGACCTGCTGGCAGGCTCCCACGACACCATCCTTGCCGAGTTCTACGAGCGTGCACTGGCCGACCAGCCGCCAGCCGTGCGCAAGGTAATCGAGGACGAGCTGCTCACCGAGTCGGGCTACCGCGAAAACCTGGCCGAGGAACGCGTGAAGAAGGCCTTCGATGCAGCAGGCGCGGCGCCCGACGCATTGGCCACGCTGGTCAACCGGCGGCTGCTGCGCATCGAGGAGCGGCTGGACGCGCGCCGCGTCGAGCTTACGCACGACGTGCTCTGCGGCGTGGTGCGCGCCAGCCGCGAGTTGCGGCAGGAGCGCGAGGCGCTGGAAGAAGCCGAAAGAAAGCTCGCCTCGCAGCGCGAGCGGGAGCGCGCCACGCGGCACGCCCTCGTGCGAGCCCGCCGTATCGCGATCGGTTGCGCAGTGCTGGCGGTCGCGGCTGTCATCAGCGCCGTGTTCGGATTCCAGGGCATGCGCCGTGCGCAGCGTGCAGAGGCTGATGCACTGCAGGTTCGCAAGCTGGCCGACAGCTCTCGCGGCGAGGCCGAGAAGCTGGTCGCCTACCTGCTGGACGATTTCTACGACGAGCTTGCCCCGGTGGGCCGCCTGGACGCGGTTCGCAACCTCGCGAGATCCGCAGTCTCTTACTACAAGGAGCTGCCTGCCGAGTTGCGCACGCCCGACACACTGTTGCACCAGTCCCAGGCGCTGGTGCGGCTGGGCACAGTGCTACTGGCCCAAGGGGCGACCGACGAGGCCGGCAAGGTGATCGACGAAGCCGAGAAAACGGCTCAATTGTTGCGCGATCGGGGCGGCGCAGGGGCCGACACTGCGTTGGCCTCTGCTCGCGCGCGCGGGGCGCGAGCCAGCCTCTTGAACCGGCGCGGGAGCTTCGCGGAGTCGCTGGAAGCTTATCGCCAGGCGGTGGTGTTCCTCCAGCCCGCTTACGACGTGCCCTCGGCACCGCTTCAGACGCGCTTGCTGCAACTTGAACTCACCACTGGCTTCGGCTTTCTCCAACTTCGCCGTAACGACCCGGAAGGCCAGGCGACCTTGATGAAGGCGCAACAGCTCGCGCGGGACCTGAAGGCGATCGAATTGGGCAACCTCCGCGCGGCGGAGCTCTACATGGAGTCGGGGCAGTTGCTCGCGGAGGCGCATTATTTCCGGGACGGCAAGTCGGAACTGGCTGTAAAGACGGCTGGAGACGTCGTAGCGCTGGCGGACCGCCTGCTCGAGGGCAGGCCCGACCACCGGCCGGCGATCAGAGCCAAGAGCGCGGCCGTCAATTTGGCGGCACGGATCGATTACGACAACATCCGCATCACCGCCGCGTTGAAAGGCTACATGGAACAGCACGCGATCCTCGAGCGGCTCGTGAAGCTGGATCCCAGCGACGTCGCTGCATGGTTCGAATGGGGAGGCGCGAAGGTCACCATCGGCAACATGACCCGTGACCTCGGCCGCACCGACGAAGCGCTCAAGTGGCAGCAGGCTGCAAATGCCATCGCCCGCAAGGTCAACGTCGATGCGGTGGCCGCGCGTACGCTGATGGCATGGAGTGGTTTGCTGGCTGTGTACCTGGAGAACCTGGGCGAATCGGCGAAGTCGACGGAAGCCATCACCGAGATGCACCGGATGGCGGCCAAGGCCAAGGCTGGATCGACCACGAACACGCAGCCGGAGGCGGTCGCCGGATGGTTCGAGGCGAGGGCCCTGCTCGCCGCGGGCAAGCACGCTGAGGCGCTGGGCCTCGCCCAGCGAACCCTCGCAAAAGTCGCAGCAACCGACCCCGTCAAGTCCGGGCGGCCCCCCGGCTGGAACTACAACCTGTCGATGACCGTTAATTTCGCCGCCATGGAGATGGGTGAATACACGGTGGCTGAACAGGCATCGCGATCGGCGCTCCGCGCGAGGGACGCGGTGCGAAATAACGCCGGGAGCTACTTCGACCGGCTGCGGAACGCCGAAGCGGTCGTCGGCATCGCCCATGCGCTGGTCGCACAGGGCAAGCTGCCGGAAGCTCAGGCGCTGCTGCGGCCGCTGGTCCCTTTCTTCCGGCAGAAAGCGCTGGCGGAGGGCGAAGACAACGAGGTGCGGGTGCGCCGCGCCTATTTCCTCCTGGTGTACGCCAAGGCGTTTCCGGCGGAGCGCAAGCCGGTGCTGGCCGAGGCCGCCGCGTACTTCGATGCGCTGCCGCTCACCATCAGGCGCTGGAAGGAATTCGCGCGGGTGCGCGAACAGATCGCCAGGGAGCAGGCCCGGCTGTGACCCTGCCGGAAGAAGTGCTGGGCGCGGCGCTCAAACTCTACGAAGCGGGCGACGCGCTCGCTGCGTTCGATTTGCTCTCCAGTGTCGATGCATCGGCTCAATCACTCGAACACCGTCAGTTGCTCGCCGCGTGTGCCTTGCGCGGCGGCGCGTTCGGCCGCGCGCACGAGCTCGTTCGCGAACTGCAAGCCGAAGGCCACACCGACGAGGAGTCGCTCGGGCTCATCGCGCGCGAACCCAAGTCGCGCTGGCAGCATGGTGATGCTTCCGCGCTGCCCGAGGCCCGCGATGCGTACCTGCGGGGCTTTCGCGCCACCGGCGGCATGTGGACGGGCATCAATGCCGCGACGTTGACCCTCGTCGCGGGCGACCAACCAGGCTCGCAGGCGCTGGCCCGCGAAGTGCTTGGGCATTGGGAAGCGCTCGCGCCTGCGCAACGCATGGAGTACTGGGCGGTCGCCACCGCCGCCGACGCCGCGCTGATCCTGGGCGACAAGGAAGCCGCGTTGTCGCGTTACAGGCACGCGGTCGCGATCGCACCGCGTGCCTTCGGCAACCTGCGCGCGGTGTGCGACAACGCCAGCGCCATCCTCGCTGCGCAAGGGCTGCCTGCCGATTGGCTTGCCTCCGTGTTTCCCCGGCCTGTGGTGGGCGTTTTCTCGGGCCACATGCTCGACGCACCCGGGCGCGCGGCCAGCCGGTTCCCGGTCGATGCCGAAGACGAGGCACGTGTTGCCATTGCAGCAGCCATCGAATCGCACGCGCTCGACGTGGGCGTCGCCGCAGCGGCGCAGGGCGCGGACATCCTGTTCCTCGAAGCGATGCAGGCTGCCGGAAAGGAGACGCTGGTCGTTTTGCCTTGCCCCGTGGACGAATTCCGGCGCACCAGCGTCGTCGCCACGGCGCACCCTTCATGGGGCGAGCGCTTCGATCGCGTGATCGCACGGGCCGACCGCACGATGATCGTGGCGCCCCATCGTGGCGAAGACCTCGGCTACCAGTTCCACGGCGCGGTGATGGCGGGAGCGGCGCTGCTGCGCGCCGATGCCACGGCGGGCCGCACCGTGGCGCTGGCGCTGTGGGACGGCCTGCCCGGCGGGGTGGGAGGCACCGGTGCCGTCGTGATCGAGTGGGCCGCTCGCGGACTGCCCACGCACCTGTTGCCGCTGCGCGGGCGCCCGGCGAAGTTGCTTGCCCAGGCCGATGCGCTTGCGCAGCTGCAAGGCAGGGACTTGCGCCGCGCCGACGGCCAGCGCGTGGTGTCGCTACTGTTTGCTGACGTCGTCGGCTACTCACGGCTCGAAGAGAGGCAAGTGAAGGCGTTCTGGCACGAGTGCTGGGGACGCGTGGCCGCGTTGCTGCAGGGCGCCATCGCGCGCCACCTGTTGTATGCCAACACATGGGGTGACGCCGTGTATCTGGTGCTCGATGAGGCGGTGGCGGCCGCTGACGTGGCGCTGGCCATCGGTGCCATGTTTCGGTCCACCGACTGGGCCGGCGCCGGGCTGCCGCCAGAACTGGACGTCCGCCTGGCATTGCATGCCGGGCCGGTCTATGAATTGCTAGATCCGATCACCGGTCAGAAGGCATTCAATGGCTCGCATGTCTCCAGAGCCGCGCGCATCGAGCCGGTCACGCCAGCGGGCCAGATTTACTCCAGCGAAGCATTTGCAGCGCTGCTGGCCTTCGACGACGGCACCGGTCAGTTTTCCTGTGAATATGTGGGAACAGTGCCGCTGGCCAAGGGTTACGGGAGGTTACGGACGTACCGAGTTCAGGGGGCGAAGCTGATTACAGGGGCTCAAAGGAGCCACTAGGTGCGCCAGCGAACAGATCAAACACCAAAACGGACCTATGCTTCCCACGTGAACTGCGCCTCATGCAAATCTCTGTCCAGGTGAGCGGTTTCTTCCCAACTGGAATTCCCTTGAAATATTCACACATCCTTGCACTGTCCCTGACTGTCCTGTCGCTGTCCGCCTGCCAGCGTGAAACCGTCGTCACTCCCCCTGCCGTGGTGACCGTCCCCGGCCCGGCCGGTGCCACTGGCGCCACCGGTGCCACCGGCACGACGGGTTCCACCGGCTCCATGGGTTCCACCGGCTCCACAGGTTCGACGGGCTCCACCGGCTTCACCGGCGCTACGGGTTCCACGGGCGCTACCGGCAACACGGGTGACACCGGCGCCACGGGCCGCACGGGCCGCACTGGCGACACGGTGGTGATCGTCCCGGCGACGCCTGCTTCGCGTTAATCCTTTGCCGCCCAATGGGCGGCGAAGCGCTGTAAAACATGGCCCTGTCTGGGGCCATTTTTTTTGGGTTTCCTGAATGCGCCGGGCCTCAAGTGGCAAGCCCCTTCTTGCTGCTGCTCGTTATCATGTTCGTGCACGGTTGGCCCCGTCCGCCGGCTACATGAACGATTACCCGATGCAACGCTTCACGATCTCACTGGACGACGATCTCGCGGCGGACTTTGACCGCCTCGTCGCCGCTCGTGGCTACGAGAACCGCTCCGAGGCTGTGCGAGACCTGATCCGGGAGCGCCTGGAGCACCAGTTGCTGGACGCAAGCGAGGCCAAGTGGTGCGTGGCCACTGCAACCTACGTCTACAGTCACCACGAAAGCGCGGTGACCGCGCGCGTCCTCGCGCAGCAGCATGAAAACCATGACTTGGTCGTCAGCAGCCTGCGCACACACCTCGACCACGACGACTGCATGGAAGTGGTGGTCCTGCGCGGTCCGACGCCGGCTGTGCAGCAATGCGCGAGCCAGCTCATCGCGTTGCGCGGCGTTCGGCATGGCCGCATCGAGATGTTGCCGCTGGTCAGGGTAGAAAGCCCGCATCGGCACTCTCCGGCAAGCCCGCTCTCCCATTCGCACTTCAAGCCTGTGAACTGACTATTTTCTGTCGCCGGTGCATCCGACCCCTCGCGGGCTGCGTATGATAAGTCCAGCATTCTTCATACAGCTCAGCCATGCGAACTCCTGCACCTGCATCCGCACGCGCGCGGCCTTCTCGTAAAGCGCTGGCGCTGCTGGCGGTGGCGGGACTCGCTCACGCGGCGGGCGTTGCGCAAGACGGCGTGACCCTGCCCGAAGTCAGCGTGAGCGGGTCGCGCACCAGCCAGATGGGCGTTGCCGATTCAGCCAACAGCGGCGTTGTCACGCAGCAGCAACTGGAAGCGCGAACCGTCTATCGCCCCGGGGAAATTCTGGAGGCCACGCCCGGCCTCATCGTCAGCCAGCACAGCGGCGAAGGCAAGGCCAACCAGTTCTACCTGCGCGGCTTTAACCTCGACCACGGCACGGACTTGCGCACGACCGTGGACGGCATGCTTCTCAACCAGCGCAGCCACGCACATGGGCAGGGCTGGACCGACCTGAATTTCCTGATCCCCGAGCTGACCACGCTGCTCGAATATCGCAAGGGACCTTACTACGCGGCGGAAGGCGACCTTGCTTCCGCAGGCGCCGTATCGGTGCGCTACGCCAACAAGCTCGACCATGGCATCGCCAGCCTGGGCTTCGGCCAGAACGGCTATCGCCGGGTATTGCTGGCCGATTCGCCGGTCTGGGGCAGCGGCAACCTGTTGTACGCGTTGGAGCTTTATCACAACGATGGGCCCTTCGTACATCCAGACGACTACCGAAAAGTGAACGGCGTGCTGCGGTACAGCCAAGGAAACCAGGCAAACGGCTTCAATGTCTCGGCCATGGCGTACAGGGCGAAATGGAACGCCACCGACCAGATCCCGAAGCGCGCCGTGGACAGCGGCACGATCACGCGCTTCGACGCGATCGATCCCACCGACGGCGGTCAGGCACACCGCTACAGTGTGTCGGGCTCATGGCGCAACACCACCGACGCCGGCAAGACGGAGATCAACGCCTACGCCGTCCGCCAGCGGCTGGACCTGTACTCCAACTTCACCTACTTCCTGGACGATCCGGTCAACGGTGACCAGTTCAACCAGCCGGATCGCCGGGTCAGCACCGGGTTGAAAGCCGTCCATACATGGACGCTCAGCGGAATCGGGCGGGAGTCCGAGATGAGCGTCGGCGCTCAATTCGAAAACGACAACATCTTCAACGGCCTGCACAACACGGTGGCGCGGCAGCGCCTGTCCACGACGCGGCAGGACCATATCGTCGAGAGCAGCGCGGGCCTGTACATGGAGAATGCCACGCGGTGGAACGACTGGTTCCGCACCGTCGCCGGGCTTCGCGCCGACGCCTATCGCTTCAAGGTCGCGAGCGACAAACCGGTCAACTCCGGCAAATCGTCGGCGACCATCGCAAGCCCCAAGCTTGCGCTCATCTTCGGCCCGTGGTCGAAGACCGAGTTCTATGCGAATGTGGGATCGGGCTTCGACCACGGGCCGAAGATGAGCGCAAGCTTGGGGCTTGCGATGGTCGCCGACGATTTGCCGGAGTTGACC
>JBKJOM010000350.1:0-4971 GCA_046595775.1 Ramlibacter sp.
CGTGTGGCGACACCCGCCGTCGACCACAGCAGTGCGCACAACACCATGACACAGGCCGCTTGGGTATGGCCGAGCTTCACGGGCGTCGGGTTGCGTTGATCAAAGATTGCACAAGGTGTCTGCGTGTCGCAGCATCCGGCTGCTGGCGCGTGCATGCGCACACTGCGCAGTCCAAGATCGGCCGCAGGGCAGACTCCCCCACGCAAGATGCGCTGCCCCAAAGGAGTCGGAGCGCGGGCAAGTCGACTGAAGCGAGCAGAGCCTTCGCTAAGCGCGTGATCAAGCCGTCTCGCGCAACGCTTTCTTGCGCTCGTGTTCCTTCAGATAGCGCTTTCGCAGCCGCACGCTCTTCGGTGTGATCTCGACAAGTTCGTCGTCCTCGATGAACTCGACGCCGTACTCGAGCGTCAACTGGATCGGCGGCGTGATCTTGATCGCGTCTTCCTTGCCGGACACGCGGAAGTTGGTCAGCTGCTTGGTACGCGTGGCATTGACCACGAGGTCGTTGTCGCGGCTGTGGATGCCGACGATCATGCCCTCGTACACCGGATCGTTGGGTCGCACGAACATGCGGCCGCGGTCGTCCAGCTTGCCCAGCGCGTAGGTGAAGATCTCGCCGTCGTCCATCGAGATCAGCACGCCGTTCTTGCGCCCACCGATTTCGCCGCGGTGCGCCTCGTAGCTGTCGAAGATGTTCGAGATCAGGCCCGAACCGCGCGTCAGGTTCAGGAATTCATTGGTGAAACCGATGAGGCCACGCGCCGGGATGCGGTACTCCAGGCGCACGCGGCCGCGGCCGTCCGGCTCCATGTTCACCAGGTCGCCCTTGCGCTCGCCCAGGGCCTGCATCACGCCGCCCTGGTGGGTCTCCTCGATGTCGACGGTGACCATCTCGATGGGTTCGTGCTTCTCGCCGCCCACATCACGCAGCACCACACGCGGCTTGGACACGGCGAGCTCGTAGCCTTCGCGGCGCATGTTTTCCAGGAGGATGGTCAAGTGCAATTCGCCTCGGCCCATGACTTCGAAAATGCCTTCTTCGCCCGTCTCGGCAACGCGCAGCGCGACGTTGGACTGCAATTCCCTTTGCAGGCGGTCCCAGATCTGGCGGCTGGTAACGTACTTGCCTTCCCTTCCGGCGAGCGGGCTCGTGTTGACGCAGAAATTCATCGTGAGCGTCGGCTCATCGACCTTGAGCATGGGCAGCGGCGTGGGGTTGAGCGGGTCGGTCAGCGTCACTCCAATGCCGATGTCCTCGATGCCGTTGATCAGCACGATGTGACCGGGGCCGGCCTCGGTCACCTGCACGCGGTCCAGGCCCTGGAAGGTCAGCACCTGGTTGATTCGGCCCTTGAACGACTTGCCGTCCGGGCCTTCCATCACCTGCACATCCATCATCGGCTTGATCGTCCCGGAGTGGATACGTCCCACGCCGATGCGGCCGACGAACGACGAGTAGTCGATGGCCGAGATCTGCAGCTGCAGCGGCGCGTCGGAATCGCCTTCGTGCGGAGGAACGTGCGCGAGCACAGTGTCGAACAGGGCCGACATGTCGGCACCCCACTGCTCGCCCTGGCTGCCCTCTTCCATCGAGCTCCAGCCGTTGATGCCCGAGGCGTAGACGACGGGAAAATCGAGCTGCTCGTTCGTGGCGCCCAGCTTGTCGAACAGGTCAAACGCAGCGTCCACCACGTACTGCGGACGCGAGCCGGGTTTGTCGACCTTGTTGACCACGAGGATAGGACGCAGGCCCAGGGCAAGCGCCTTCTTGGTCACGAAACGCGTCTGCGGCATCGGGCCTTCCTGCGCGTCGATCAATAGCACCACGCCGTCAACCATCGACAGCGCGCGCTCCACCTCGCCGCCGAAGTCCGCGTGGCCGGGTGTGTCGACGATGTTGATGTGCGTGCCCTTCCAGCTCACGGCGCAGTTCTTGGCCAGGATGGTGATTCCGCGCTCGCGCTCATTGGCGTTGTTGTCCATCACGGTGTCGACGACCTTCTCGTGCTCGGCGAACGTGCCGGACTGGCGCAGGAGCTGGTCCACCATGGTGGTCTTGCCATGGTCGACGTGCGCGATGATGGCGATGTTGCGGATCTGTTTGTTGGTCATGATTCGGTCTGCAGGATTTGTTGGATTTCGGCTGGCGCCAGCAGGCGGCCCGGGATCAGTTCGCCGGCCTTGGCATGCGCGGTGCCTAGCAAGGCGCGCGGCTCGAGGCCATACACGGCGATGTGTTCGTCGTCGGCCCAGTCGCCGCGCCGACGCAGGCCCGACAGGAATCGACCGGCATTGTCGGCGTCAAGCGTGACGGGCGTATGGTCGGGCAGCAGCGCGTCGACAGGCAGCAGCGCTGCTTCGCGCTCGTTCTCGCCCATGGCCTCAAGCGCTGGCAGCGTGACGCACTGCTCGATGACGAACTGGCCGGTGGCGATGCGCCGCAAAGCCGTGAGATGTCCGCCGCAGCCCAGGGCCTCGCCGATCTCTTCGCCGAGCGTTCGGATGTACGTACCCTTGCTCACTTTCGCCACCAGCTTCAGGTGCGTCGAGTCGACTGCCGAGAGGGTCAATGCATACACGGTCACGTCGCGGGCCTCGCGCTCGACTTCCTGGCCGGCACGCGCGTATTCGTACAGGGCCTTGCCATCCTTCTTCAGGGCGCTGTGCATCGGTGGCACCTGTCGGATCGCGCCGGTAAAGCGCTGCGCCACGGCGGACAGCTGGTCGGTCGAGAGGGCCGGGACTGCGCGCTCCTGGACCACGTCGCCTTCGGCATCGGCCGTGGTGGTCTTCACGCCCAGGCGGATCGTCGCTTCGTACGTCTTGTCGGCTTCGAGCTGCATCTGGCCGAACTTGGTGGCCGCGCCAAAACACAGCGGCAGGACGCCGGTGGCCAGCGGGTCGAGTGTGCCGGTGTGGCCGGCCTTTTCGGCGCGCATCAGCCACTTGCACTTCTGCAAGGCGTTGTTGCTGGAGAGCCCCAGCGGCTTGTCGAGCAATAGCACCCCGTGCACAGGGCGCCTTTGCACCCTGGTGCGCGGCGCGTTCACAATCAATCCTCTTTTGCGCGAGAAGAAACAGCGCGTGCGATCAGCGCGTTCATGTCGGCGGCACGCTCGGTGGTGCGATCGAACTGAAAGTGGAGCGTCGGCACGGTGTGGATGTGCAGGCGCTTGAAAAGGCCGTTGCGAAGGAAGCCGGCTGCGTGGTTCAGCGCTTCCTCGCACTCGTTGGGTTCGCCCACGAGCACGCTGAAGAACACCTTGGCGTGCGCGTAGTCCGGTGTCACCTCCACCGAATTGAGCGTCACCATGCCCAGGCGCGGGTCCTTGACCTCGCGGATCAGCTCGGCCAGATCCCGCTGGATCTGGTCGGCGACCTGGAAGGCGCGGTTGGGCTTGGTGGACTTCTTGGGCATCGGCTTGCTCGCATCACAGGCTGCGGGCCACTTCCTTGACCTCGAAGAATTCGAGCTGGTCGCCTTCCTTGATGTCGTTGTAGTTCTTCAGCTTGATACCGCACTCGAAGCCTTCCTTGACTTCGCGTACGTCGTCCTTCAGGCGCTTGAGCGATTCGACTTCGCCGGTGTAGACCACTACGTTCTCGCGCAGCAGGCGGAAATGACAGTTGCGCGTGACCTGGCCCGACGTGATCATCGAACCGGCCACGGTGCCGATCTTCGAGGCCACGAACACGGTGCGGATCTCCGCGGAGCCGATGACTTCTTCGCGCTTCTCCGGCGCCAACATGCCCGACATCGCGGCCTTCAACTCGTCCACGGCGTCGTAGATGATGTTGTAGTAGCGGATGTCCACGCCGTTGCCTTCGGCCAATTTGCGCGCGCCGGCATCGGCACGCACATTGAAGCCGATGATCACCGCCTTGGAGGCGATGGCCAGGTTGACGTCCGATTCGCTCACGGCGCCTACGGCTGCATAGACCAGTTGCACCTTGACCTCTTCGGTCGAGAGCTTGAGCAGCGACTGGGCCAGGGCTTCCTGCGAGCCCTGCACGTCCGCCTTCACGATGATCGGCAGCATCTTCACTTCGCCGGAAGCCATGTTCTCGAACATGTTCTCCAGCTTGGCGGCCTGCTGCTTCGCAAGCTTGGTGTTGCGGAATTTGCCGGCGCGATAGGTTGCGATTTCGCGCGCACGGCGCTCGTCGCTCAGCACCATGAATTCGTCGCCCGCCTGGGGCACTTCGGTCAGGCCCTGGATTTCCACCGGGATGGACGGGCCGGCCGACTTGATCGACTTGCCGTCTTCATCGAGCATGGCGCGCACGCGGCCATAGGTCTGGCCCGCGAGCACCACGTCGCCGGTCTTGAGCGTGCCCGATTGAATCAGCACGGTGGCAACGGGGCCACGGCCCTTGTCCAGCTGGGCTTCGACGACGAGGCCCTTGGCGGGTGAGTCGACCGGTGCCTTGAGTTCGAGCACTTCGGCTTGCAGCAACACCTGTTCGAGCAGAGCGTCCACGCCTTCGCCGGTGAGGGCGGAGACGTTCACGAACGGCGACTCGCCGCCGTACTCCTCGGGCACGACTTCCTCGACCACGAGTTCCTGCTTCACGCGCTCGGGGTTGGCGCCGGGCTTGTCGATCTTGTTGACGGCCACGACGATCGGGACACCCGCCGCCTTCGCGTGCTTGATGGCTTCCTTGGTTTGCGGCATGACGCCGTCGTCCGCAGCAACCACCAGGATCACGATGTCCGTGGCCTTGGCGCCGCGGGCACGCATGGCGGTGAACGCCTCGTGGCCCGGGGTATCCAGGAAGGAAATCATGCCGCGTGAAGTTTGCACGTGGTAAGCACCGATATGCTGCGTGATGCCGCCGGCTTCGCCCGCAGCAACCTTGGCGCGGCGGATGTAATCGAGCAGCGAGGTCTTGCCATGGTCGACGTGGCCCATGACGGTAACCACCGGGGCGCGCGGCAGCGATACGCCTTCGGCAACGCCCACGTCTTCC
>JBKJOM010000162.1:0-4955 GCA_046595775.1 Ramlibacter sp.
CCAAATAATTAGGCTCGTGGTAGAGGGCAGGCCGCTGGTTCTTCAGGCCCAGGGCGAATTGTTTTTGCTGCATTTGACGACTGTCTTCAGCGGAGTTGGTCGGCCTTCGACGAATCAAGCCCCGCGCCGCCAGATTCAGTAAATTGCGGCCATGCTGATACACATTTGCGCTTTGCACCTGCAGCACACGCAAGGGTTTGTGCCGGGACCATTCTCTGGGGCGGAGTGTCGCCGGCGAGTCGCCCCAACGGTCCCCGTAAAAGAGATCGAGCTGATGCCCGCGCAGCGTCAACTCGTCCACCAGATTCCGGGTATATCTGCCAACGCCCATCAGAGGCGGAAGCAGCGAGGTACCGCCAATGGCCAGCTTCAGGGGTGTTGCATTGGTCAAGGTCGCAGCCTAGTTGGTGACATGCACGACGGGTTTCACTGCTGGCGTCTGCGCGACCCGCTTGCCGCGCTTGAAAACCTCCAGCCGGTTCGCTCGCACGCGGATCGCGTCGATCACGTCGCTGGCTTGCAGCAAGATGAAGCTCGCATCGCAGCCCACGTCCAGGCCGTAGCCGTCAAGCTGCATGATTTTTGCGGCATTGGACGTCACTGCGTCGAAGCACGCGCGGATGCCGGCCTGGCTGGTCATCTGTGCCACATGCAGGCCCATGTGCGCCACCTCCAACATATCGCCGGTGCCCATCGGGTACCACGGGTCCTGCACGCAGTCATGGCCGAAGCCTACCGTTACGCCGGCGGCCATCAACTCCGGCACGCGGGTCATGCCTCTGCGCTTGGGGTAGGTGTCGTGCCGCCCCTGCAGCGTGATGTTGATCAACGGGTTGGCGACGATGTGCACGCCGCTCTCGGCGATCAGCGGGATCAGCTTGCTTACGTAGTAGTTGTCCATGCTGTGCATGGAGGTGCAGTGGCTGCCCGTCACGCGGCCTTGCAGGCCCAGGCGCTGCGTTTCGAAGGCCAGCGTTTCGATGTGGCGGCTCATCGGATCGTCGGTCTCGTCGCAGTGCATGTCGACCATCTTGCCGCGTTGGGCGGCGATCTCACACAGCAGTTTGACGCTGGTCGCGCCCTCGCTCATCGTGCGCTCGAAGTGCGGGATGCCGCCGACGATGTCCACGCCCATGTCGAGCGCGCGTTTCAGGTTGTCGACGCCGCCCTTGCTTCTTAGCACGCCGTCCTGCGGGAATGCGACCAGCTGCAGATCGATGGTGGGCGCCACGCGCTTCTTCACTTCGAGCAGCGCTTCGACAGCGAGCAGACGCGGGTCGCTGGTATCCACGTGGCTGCGGATGTGGAGCAGGCCGCGAGCGATGGCCATGTCGCAGTACGTGAGCGCGCGCTGGATGATGTCGTCCTGCACCAGCGTCGGCTTGAGTTCTCCCCAGAGCTGGATGCCTTCTAGCAGCGTTCCGCTCTCATTCACGCGCGGCTTGCCGTAGGTGAGCACCGAGTCCATGTGGAAATGCGGGTCGCAGAACGGGGGCGCGAGGAGGTAGCCCTTGGCGTCAATCGTGTCCTGCGCTGGCGCGACGAGGCCTGGCGTGACTTCGACGATCTTGCCAGCCTGCACGGCCACCGACATGTTGGTGCGGCCGTCGGGTAGGGTGGCATTGGTGATGAGGAGGTCGAGCATGGCGGTGACTTTGCTTAGGCGCAGCAGCCGCGCGCTGCCGGGGGCGTCGCATCGCGCAGATCCATGTCCTTGAAAATGGTGCAATCGGGCGCCGGACCGCCTGCACACTGCTCGGTGCATGCGCACACGAACTTGGCGAGGCTGTTCTCAAGCGCATGCAGTTCGGTCAGCTTCGCGCGAACCGAGTCGAGGTGAAGCTGCGCGATGTCCCTGGCTTCAATGCAATCCTTGTCGCGGCTGCTTTCGAGGGAGACGAGCGCGCGCGTCTCCTCAATGGAGAAGCCGAATGCGCGGCAACGGCGTATCAGACTGAGAGTCTCTTGCGCCTGCGTGCCGTAAACGCGATGTCCGCTGGGTCGCCGTGCGGCCGGGGGGATCAGGCCGACTTCTTCGTAATAGCGGATGGCCGAGACGTTGAAGCCCGTCTGTTTGGCCAACGAGCCGATGGTGATTTGCCCATAACTTGCGTGGTCTTTCATTGCCGGCCCTTGCACCTCAAGCTACTTGAGGTTCTAGAGTCAGTGTACGGGAATCGCCCCGGTGTCATGAGTACTGAAAACCGATGAAGAAGACTTTTCTTGCTACGCTGGGAATTGTCGGCGCATGCGCCGCGTGCTGTGCCATTCCTCTGTTGGTGCCGTTGATCGCGGGGCTGGCCACGGGTGGCTTGGCTTGGTTCAGTTGGGATCATCTGTCCGCGGGTGCGGCTTGGCTGATGGGCGCGGCGGTGTTAGCCGTTGCTGGCTGGGCGGGCGCAGCGTGGTGGATCGCAAGGCAGCGCGCCCAAGTTTGCCTGACGGGAGACCAGGTCGGTGGCTGCGGATGTTCAGGCGCAACTGTGGATTGAAGGCCCAGCCCGGGATGACGGGAATGGGCCATGACGTGCCGAGTAGTGGACTCTCGGCACCCTAGGGAAGGTCTGAACAAGTCCACCGACGTCGCCCGCCAACCGTTAATGTGTGAACGAGGAGCGTGACGATGACCCAGATTAGTTTCGCGGATGCGGAGTACGCCGGCAAGATGAAGAAGACCCGGCGGGAGATCTTTCTCGAGGAGATGGAGCTGGTGGTGCCGTGGAAGGCGCTGCTCAAGCTGATCGAGCCGCACTACCCTGTGGCCGGCCGAGGCCGCAGGCCCTATCCGCTCGAATCGATCCTGCGGGTGCACCTGATGCAGAACTGGTTCACCTACAGCGACCCGGCGATGGAGGAAGCACTGTATGAGATCGCCTCGCTGCGCAGCTTTGCCCGCCTGAGCCTGACCGAGCCGATCCCCGACGAGACCACGATCCTGAACTTCCGCCACCTGCTGGAAGCGAGCGACTTGGCCGAAGACATCCTGAAGCTGGTGAACGCGCACCTGGCGCGCAAGGGTCTGCTTCTGAAGCGAGGCAGCATCGTGGACGCCACCATCATCGCGGCGCCCAGCTCCACAAAGAGTGCCAAAGGCGAGCGCGACCCGGAGATGCATCAAACCAAGAAGGGCAACCAGTGGCACTTCGGCATGAAGGCCCACATTGCCGTGGACGCCGACAGCGGCCTGGTGCACACGGTGACCACCACCGCCGCCAACGAAGCGGACGTGGAGCAAGTCGCTGATCTTCTGCACGGCAAGGAAGAATATGTGTACGCCGACTCGGGCTACCGGGGCGCCCAAAGCCGCGTGCAACGCGACGATCTGCAATGGCACATCGCCGCGCGCCCAAGCGACATCGCCAAGATGCCCGAAGGCAGGACCAAGACGAGGGTGCGAAAGCAAGAGCACGGCAAGGCCAGCATGCGCGCGAAGGTGGAGCACCCGTTCCGCGTCATCAAGCGGCAGTTCGGGCTGGTGAAGGTGCGGTTCCGCGGGCTGCAAAAGAACACCGCGCATGTGGTCACCTTGTTCGCGCTGTCGAACCTGTGGATGGCCAGGCACCGGCTGATAGCGATGATGGGAGTAGTGCGTCCGAAAGCAGCGTGAGGCCGTCGAATAGCGCCGAAACTTCACCGAATAGCCAATCGAACCGCCCATTTCGCCAATCAGATGAACCTGTACGTCGATTGCCGCGCCAGATTCACGGGTTGATCAGACCTTCCCTAGCCCGAACAATCGGCTCGTTCGTCAACGAAAGCAGTCGACATGGAGCGCAGCCGCCGGCGCTGTGAATCCCGTTAGAACGGCCCACCCTGGATGTCGAACGCGCGTTGGATGAACCACCAGCTCGCGATGATCGCCACCGCGATCGAGCCGAACGTCAGCACGCCTTTTCGGTAAAAGCGCGTGCCGCGTAGCCAGAATGCGATGGGCACGAAGGCGATGACGATCGCCATCTGGCCCAACTCCACGCCGACGTTGAAGCCGACCAGTGCCAACACCAGCGCGTCCTGCGGCAGGCCCAAGTCGGCCAGAACCGACGCGAAGCCGAAACCGTGGATCAGGCCGAAGACGAACGCCATGACCCAACGCTTGGATTCGATCGTGCCGCGCAGGTTGTTCAGCGCCGCGAAGACAACCGAAGCCGCAATGATCGATTCGACGATGCGCGAGGGCAGGCTGATCATCTGCAGCGCCGCCAGGCTCAGCGTGATCGAGTGCGCAAGCGTGAACGCCGTCACCACCTTCAGCACTTCGAGCAGCGAACGCTTCAGACTGGGCGCCGGTTGCCATTCGTTGCCGCGTCGCACCAGCACGGCGGGCAGCAGCAGCGACAAAAGAAAGAGAATGTGGTCGAAGCCGATCCAGATGTGCCACACGCCTTCCACGACGTACTGGCGCAGCGTTTCCCACACGCCCTGCGGTTTAAGCGCCAGTTGCTGCTCGGCGGATTCGGTGCCGAAAACCAATGCTTGCGACGTGGTGCTGCCAGGGCCGATCCACTGGACGAGACCGCGGTGCGAAGGGTCGACGTCGAAAAGCAGCGAGTATTTGGCATTCAGATTTTTCGACAGGTTGGCGCACTTGGCAGCCAACGTCAGCACGGCGTAGGTTCCGTCGCTGTGCTTGTCCAGCATCATGGGCGCGGCGGGCTGCCACTGGCAGGCCGCGCCGCCGGACGTCAGTTGCAGACGACTGGACGCGTAGCGGGTGATGTCGTCGGTTCGCTTCCGCACTTCGCCCCAAGTGAGTTCGCCGTTGCCGTCACGGTCCAACTCCAGCACATAGTCCAGGTCGCGCAGCGCGATGTCCCATCGGATGTTGACCAGCTCGCTGCCTTCCGCGGCGCGCATCGTGAGGTAGCTGTCACTGGGTTTGTGGGCAAAGGCAGTCACGTGCAGCAGCAGCGCGGCAATAAAGACAAGGAGGCGCTTCATCGCTGGGCTCCCGGCGC
>JBKJOM010000324.1:0-23480 GCA_046595775.1 Ramlibacter sp.
GTCGCCGTAGGTGAACGAGTTTTCCTGAGGCGAATCAACGGGTTGAGCGGCTAAGACGAAGACGGCACCTGTGAGCGGTAGAGAATTTTTCCTAGAGGCACATTCTGCAGCACGCGCGGGCGCGGGCCAGCGTCGGTTTGCCTCTTAGCCGCCGGCTGTTCCCCGAGCGCGGCGCAGCCGCGCGTGGGCTCGCGAGCGGGCGTGCCACGCGAGCGCTTGGGGAGGGCCGTGCGCAGCGCGGCGGCGAGGACGGCGAGCCGCTGCGCGAGAGCGCGGCCCGGGGTGGGCGGGCATCGTGTTCGTGATGCTGCGCGCAGCGCCTGGCCAGGTAGCCTGCGGTTGCGGCTTGCCGCGACCGCACCGATCAAGTGTTCAGCGCGCGGTGAGCTCTACACCGCGTGAGAGCTGACCGCGCGCGCAGGCGCTGCGGCGGCGCCAGACATAACGGGGATTGCGTCCAGCGGGACCACCAAGCGCGCTTGCGCGCGACTGGGCACGTTGGGTGCAATCGCCCGTTATGTTGAATTGGCGCAGCCAATTCACCCCGCGGCGCCTGCCAGCCTGCAGCGGGCTCGATGCCCGCTGCAGGCTGCATCGTTGCTCACGCGCGCAGCGCGCATGCTTGCAGTGATGTGTCCAGAGTTCGCGGCCGTCGATCGTCAACGGTGCAGCGACGGCGCGGGCCTTGCCACGCAAGGGCCGTGACGATCGCGGCCCAGCGTCAACGGCGCTCGCACGCAACGCGTTCAGCGGCGCGCTGACGCGTCCGTCTGCAACGCCTCTTCATCCGCCTCGTCCTCCAAAGCCTCCAGCAGGCTCTCAGCGCTCGCATCGTGCTCAGGCCAAGGGGTTGCCAGGTCCAGCGTGAGCTGCGCGCTCTGGGCGGCCTGGCCGCGCACACGCCGGCGCGCGCCCGGGTGCGTCATCGCATGCACCTGCTGCAGCTGGCGGATCGCCACCTGCGTGTAGATCTGCGTGGTCGAGATCTCCGCATGCCCGAGCATCGCCTGGATGTGGCGGATGTCCGCGCCGCCTTCGAGCATCAAGGTGGCCATGGTGTGGCGGAACAGGTGACAGCCACCGCGCTTGCCGAGCTCGGCCGCGTCGATGCGCCTGGCGATCACGGTCGAGAGCCACAGCGGAGAGAGTGGCTTGCCCTCGTTGCCCAGGAACAGGGTCTTGTCTTGTTGGTTCCAGGCGATCTCTTCGCGGCCGCGCTCCAGGTACTGGCGCAACCAGTGCAGCGCGCGCTCGCCCAGCGGGATCAAACGATCCTTGCCGCCTTTGCCCTCGCGAATCAAGATCACGCAGCGCTCGGCATCGACGTCGCCCAGCTCCAGCCTGGCGATCTCCATGCGGCGCATGCCGGTGGCGTACAGCACTTCAAGCATCGCCCGATCGCGCAGGCCCACGGGCGTTCCCAGGTCCACACACGCCATCACGCGTTCGACCTCGGCGGCGGTGAGCACGACACGCGGTAGGCGCCTCAGCTTGCGCGGCAGCTCCAGGTCCGCAGCCGGGTTCGCTGGGATTGCTCCCGAGCGCGTGAGCCACTTGAAGAAGCCGCGCAGCGGCACGAGCTTGCAGCGCCGGCTGGCGATCGACAGCGGCTCGCCATTGCGCTTGCGGTAGTGATAGAGGAATCGCTCGTAGCGCTCGAGCACCGCGCGACTCACCTGGCTCGCGTGCGTGAGGCCGCGCTCGCTCGCCCAGTCGATGAAGTCGCGGATGTAGCGCTCGGCCGTGGCCATGCCTTGCGGCCGGTAGCCGCGCACGCCCAGGTGTTCGAGGTAGCGCGCCAGCGCAGCGGGCATGCCGTGCGCGTCATGAGGGCCGAGCACGCTCACGCACCGGGCCTCAATGTGCAGCTACGACAGCGGCTAAGGAGGAATGCGCGCCGTTCCTGATACGCGGTTTCGGCTCGCTCTCGTTCGCATCGGGCTGCGCGCCAACACTGGCGCGGGTTTGGATGGCATCGACACCACCCCGACCACCCCCCGACCGGGGGCCGACCGAGGCCCGACCGGACCCCGACCGAAGGGCCTGCAACCCCGACCGGCCGCTGTCGTAGTCGTGGATTTCATCGAGGGTGGTCACATCGAGCAGGCCGTTGACGTGGGCCTGGTCGTCGTCCTCGCCGTCATAGACCAGCTCGTATTCGTTGGCCAAGCCGCGTCGGTGGATAGCCAGGTATTCCAGCTCGACCAGGCGCGCCAGATGCACCTTCAACTGCGTGTCTCCCCAATGCACGGCTTCGCGCAGCTGCCGACGCGTGAAGCGCACGTCGCATTGGCGCAGCTTCCCTTGCTCGCACTGCGCCAGCACCCATGCGCGCGCGAGGACCAGGAGTTTGCGTGTCTGCGGCGGCAGCTCATCGAGCGTGCGGCCCAGTACCTCGTGCGCGACCTGATTGGCCAGGGCAATGTCGGCCTTCGTCACCTCGATGTAGGCGAGCTGCTGGCCAGCATGTTCGACGGTTTTGACTTCGCGCTGGTGCTGGTGCAAGAGGGCAATGGCGCGGATCAAGGTGAGGTACTTCATGTGATCGCGCCGGGTGCGGGTCTTGTCTGCGAGGAAGGTCAAGCGATCGGCGTAGGGGTTCACCACCGCCACGCCGGCGAGCAGGCGCTGGGCGTTGTGGTGCAACTGCTGCAGTGATTCGCGGCCGGCGCTTTGCAGCAGGCCTTCGAGCGTTTGCTTCTGGCGCTGGCGTGCGTGGATCGCGGCGGTCTGCTCACGGCTCTCGTTGACGCTGAGCACCAGGCAGCGGTTCAACAGCTCTTCGTCCACGTCGATCGCCGTCGTGGTGAGCATCAACATCACCGGGCCCTTGACCGTGTACTGGCGCGTCATCAAGTTGCCCGAGGCCTCGTCTTTTGCCGTGCTCGCGATCGTGAGCTCACCGTCCGACTGCAAGAGCTTCAAGGCGTACGCGGCCTGGCGCACGCCTTCTTCCTCGGCGATGGCCAGGATCTTGTGGGAGAGATTGTTTTCTCCAAGGTAGTAGAGGGACTGGCCGGTCATCGCGCTGTAGCGGATGCGCTCCTCGGGCGGCACCAGGCCGAGCACGGCATCCATCAACGCGCTCTTGCCGGCCGCGCTGGTGGACTGGATCAACACCGCCAAGGGCGCATCGAGCTTGCGGCTTACCGCGGCCAAGTAGGCGGCCATCAGGTTCATGTCCTCGCCGACCACGCCGAGCGCGTGCAAGTCGTCCACGATGCGCTGCATCAGGTCGGGCGCGCGCAGAAGTTGCAGCGCTTTCTCTTCTTCGTCGGCCGAGAGGATCGGCGCGGCCGGCGTTGCGGGCTTGCGCGCCTGCGCCATCAGTTCGTCCTGCAAGCCTTCGAGCTTCAAGAGCACGGCGCCCAGCTCGCGCTTGATCACATCCTCGCCCAAGCCCAGCTCGATGCTCGCCGCCCGCAGGAAGGAGGCGCGGCTACGCGACGCGAAGAGGTCCAGCGTGTCCACGAAGTAGCCGCCGGCCTCGGTGCGCACTTGCACGTTCACGCGCATCGCCTCGGGCGTGGTGTTCTTCTTCCAGCCTCGAACGCGCCAGTTGCATGCAGCGGCTTCGAGCTGCACTTCGTCGGGCAACGCGCCTGCGGGCTCGGCAGCGGGCGCAGGTTCAGCGGCTAAGGAAGGAAGCGCCGGCGTTTCTCTTTCTTCTTCCTTGCCAAGCGGCTGTTGGTCTTCTTCATCAGCGGCCGGCCGGCCGCTGCCGATCCACTGCGCCTGGTGCAGCACCAGTGCGAGCGCCTTTTCCGGCGGACTCATCTTCAACGCGAACGCGTTGGCATCCATCCCCTTGGGGAACATAACGCGCAACACTTCGAAGCCTTCTTCGATCAACTGCGCAGCGAGCTTCTCGGCGGCGCGCTCGCCCGGCTCGTCGCGGTCGTAGGCGATCAGCACGCGCTCGATCTGGTTCGCCTTGAAGGCTCGCAGGATGTCGGCAGTGAAGCCTTCGATGCCGTAGCTGCTCGTGACGTTGGTGAAGCTGTGGCACCAGAAGGTGAGCGCATCGATCAGGGCTTCGCACAGGATCACGTCGCGCTGGCCCGGCGCGCGCCGTCCCGCGGCTTGCACGCCGGCCAGGTTGAACACGCCGGCGTGCGGGCCAGGCAGGTACAGGTGCTTGGGTGTGCCGGCGCGCAGGTCATCGCGCAGCTTCCGGCCATAGACCTCGACCACGTTACCGGCCGCATCGAACACAGGGATGACTAGGCTGCCATTGAAGTGCTCGTGCCCGCTCTCGCGGATGAGGCCGATGCGCTGCAGGCGCTCGCGGATCGCGGCGCCCTCGGCGCGATTCTTGAGCGGCAGGCGCAGGCCCAGTGTGCGGTCAGCCACGCCCAGGCGAAACGTGTCGATCAAGGCCGGATGCTCCAGGCCTCGGCTTTGCAGATACGCCTTGGCCTCGGCATCTTCCTTTAGCCGCTGGTGGTAGTAGTCGATCACCTGCTCCATGAGTGCGTGGTCGTCCGCATCGAGCGCGACCGGCGCCGAGAGATTGCGAACGGTGCTGCGCACCGTGGCGCGCTGGGTGCCAGCAGCTAAGGAAGGATCGGCCTTCAAGAGTTCGATCGCATGGCGGAAGCTCACGCCCTTGTGCTTGATGACCCAATCGATCGGCCCGCCGCCGATCTGACAGCCGAAGCAGTGCCATAGGTTCTTGTGCGGGGTGACGACCAGGCTGGCTTCATCGTCCTCATGGAACGGGCACTTGCCCAGCAGGTCCTTGCCGCCTTTCTTCAACGCCACCCCCGACGCCTCGACCAGGCGCTGCACGCTCACTTCATTCTTTAGCCGCTCAAGCTCTGCTTCGGGGATGCGCGCCATATGCAACTCTCCTGTAGCGCCGGATATACACCGGCTTGCTAAACAATTTGAAGGACGGCACACTATACATCATGTGTATATCGTCGATTTAAGGAGCTTCAATGCAGGTGCTGCCCTCCCTAGACTTGTCCCATCGCTTTGGATTTCCAGCCATGGGCAAACGCATTCAACTTACTTCCGCTGCCGCCAACAACCCGAGTTTTGGGGAGCGGCTGGCCGCGGCGCGCAAGGCCGCAGGCTTCACCCAGGTGGAGCTGGCGGCCGAGCTGGGGGTGTCCCAGCGGATGGTGGCCTACTACGAGAGCCCGACAGCCACGCCGCCGGCGCATCTGCTGCCGGCGATCGCGCAGGCCCTGGGCGTGTCGATTGATGACCTGTACGGCCGCGACGCGCCGAAGAAGCGCCTGGCCAAGCAAGAAGGCGACAGCCGGCTGCGCCGGCGCCTCTTGGCCATCGAGAAGCTGGAGACGACCGAGAAGCGCCAGGTGCTGCAGCTGATCGACGCATTCATTGAGCGCGGGCAATTGAAGCGCAAGATGGAGAGCCGCGCTTGAGCGCGCCACCTCCCACGCCGCAACTGGAAGTCACATGGGATCCGATCAAGGCTCAATCCAACCTCGCCAAGCACGGGGTGAGTTTTGCGCAAGGCGCCACGGTGCTGATGGATCCTTTGGCGCTTACGGTGTACGACGAGGAGCACAGCGACTTCGAGGAGCGCTGGTTCACGCTGGGCACTTCCAGCCAGGGCCAGCTGTTGGCGGTGTCGCATACCTACAGCCCGATCTCTCCTGCCGACGCCAAGGTGCGGATCATTTCCGCGCGCGAGGCCACTCGCAACGAGCGCGAGCAGTACCAGAACGCACCCCCCTGAGATGACTTCAATGAACCGACCCTCTCCCACCGGCCCTGATGACGAGATGCCTCGCGAGATCGATTTCTCCAACGGCAAGCGCGGCAGCTTCTACCGCGAAGGCACGCGCCTGAGTTTGCCGGTCTACCTGGACGACCAAGTGCAGAACACACTTACGGCTCTGGCCAGCGCCAAAGGCATCGATCTGTCTGCTCTGGTTAATGACCTGCTGAAGAAGGACATCGAACTCATTGAATTGGGACGCTGAGTAACAGCCGGCGCTCAGTGTCTGGCGCAGAAGAATAAGGAGGAGGCACCGTGAAGATTTTTATTAGCTGGAGTGGCGAGCGCAGCCATCTGCTCGCCCAGGCGCTGCACGAGTCGCTGCCGCTGGTGCTGCACTACGTGAAGCCCTGGCTGTCTCAGGCCGATATCTCCGCTGGTGACCGCTGGGCGCAGGAAGTGGCCAAGGAGCTGGAGTCTTCCAACTTCGGAATCATCTGCATCACCCCAGAGAATCTCAACTCGGCGTGGATTCTGTTCGAGGCGGGCGCCCTGGCCAAGTCGATGCAAGGTGCCAAGGTCATCCCGCTGCTGCTCGGGCTGGAGTTCAGCGACATCAGCGGACCGCTGTCGCAGTTCCAGGCCAAGAAGCTTGGCAAAGCAGGCCTGGAGGAGATCGTGCATTCGATCAACCAGTCGGCCACCTCGCCCGAGCCCGAGGACCGCTGGCGGCGATTGTTTGCCAGCTTGTGGTCATCCGATATCGAGAAGAAGATCGCAGCCATCCCCACGCAAGCGCCAGGCGAGAAGCGCGCGCGGCCGCAGCACGAGATCCTCGAAGAGCTGGTGACCACCGTGCGCGGGGTGGAGGGGCGGTTTGCGAAGCTGGACGACAGCCTAGCGGACTCAGGCTACCGCTCAAAGCGCCGACGCATGCGACCCTTCCATCCGATGATGATGGACGAGATGGCCCACATGGTGTCCGAGGAAGGCGACGATCCGATTGCAATCCTTATGCTCGCCAGCATGGTCCGCGACGAACTGCCTTGGATGTACGAAGTCGTCATCGAGGCTTACCGCGAGGTGCGTGATGGCGACCCAAAGGCAGCGCAGCGAGCCATCGAGCGGCTGCGGCGCATGACCAAGATACTTGGCCGAGGTCCATTCATTGAAGAATTCGGCGGCAGCAAGGAAGCTCACATGATGATGATGGAGCTTCCCCGAACGCTCGATCACCTGCTTCACAGAATGGAGAGTCGCCGACTCAAGTTACCTGCAAGCGCGGACACCGGCGAAGGCGGGAAGCCAGACGACGAAGACCTCTGAGTCTCGCACTCCAAAGCAAAGGGCCGCAGCAGCGGCCCTCGTGTTAAACCCCATCCCGGGATGCAGCAGGTGTATCACTTCTGCGCATCCCCCTTGTCTTCAGGCTTCGCCCCATCGTTCGAAGCGCTGTATCGCCTGCGCATGGCCTCATAGCTTCCCGATGCCTGCATCAGCGCTCGGTTGGCGTTGAGGATTAACATTTCCGCCTCATCGTCGTGCTCAGGGCCTTTCTTGATGAGCGCCTCGGCTTGGGTCAACGCGTCTCGGCAGCGCTCGTACATGTCCAAGGCTTCAAGATCTCGGCGCACGGCTTCGAGCCTCTCGTATATCCAGGGGTAGCTTTGAGAGAGATAGAACTCGTTGGCCCCTCGCCTATATAAGGCTATCCCGCCCTGCATGCCTTCAAGATCGTTTTCAAATGCGGCAACAGATCGCTTGACTTTCATGCTTTACCTCAATCGTTTCGGCTGCGCCGGCGTCCACGGCAATGCGCCTTGCCGCGTAACAGTGATTACGTTGGGCGTGTTCCACTCATAGACACGTTGCAACTGAGCCGCAGACGATTGCACTGCGGCCAACGTCGATTTGCCCTCAATCGCGGTTCGCAGAATCAACGCGCCGTTATTTCTACTCGGCCCCAAGTCCATTAGCAAGTCGATGCGGTTGTAAGCACCGCTGCCACTTGGATCGTAGCTCCAACGGTTCATGCTCAACAGCTGACCGGGGCCCTCGGGCACGCCAATGCTTCGGTTGTAGGCAATGACCGCCACGCGGGCTGCATTATCTGCAAACGATCCAACCTGCAATTGGCCTGGCATGTCCTGCGGATAGCGCAACGAACCAGCATCGTAACGCCGCTGGCCTTCGTCAATTCCTGTAGCAAAGGCATTCGCATAACGCCGCGTATTTTCAGCAACCCATTCCGCCGGACTCAGCTTGGCCGTTCCGACCGAAGTGATGAGCATGCTTCTCGTGTCGAGCTCGATGATGCCTTGCTTCCACATCTCGACCTTGCGCAAGGCATCCCCGTAGCGGTCAATCAAGTCCGCGTTGTTGTAGCGGACGCTGCCATCCGAACCTATTCCGGGCACAGCTCCGAGCGCGTCCGGTGAAGGCAGAACGCGCATCACACCTAGCTTCTCTTGCACCGCGCCCTTCAATTTATCCAGCGTGGCCTTCTGCTGCAACTCGCTCATGAGCCCGCCTAAGAGCGTGTAGTCCCGGTACAACTCGCCCATGCCTGCCAAGTCACCAGCTGATTGAAGTGCCCTTTCTGCGCGCTCATTGACGCTGACACCATTGACCATGGCACGGCCTCCGGCACCCGAAGAAATTCGGACATTACCTGCACCCGTGGGAACAAGATCGCTGCCAGGGTAATCCCCTCGCCATTGGCTTTCCACGACTTCAGCGTTCGTCGATGTATCGCTCAATATCGGCGACCTAGCCTCTGCCGGCGCCCACAGCGTCTGCGCCGAACGAATCACACCGGCAGCATCGCTTGCATATGCCTTGAGGCCGAGCGGATCGAGAGATCGCTTGCGCTCCGCAATATCTGCTGCCCAGGCTTCACCGCCCGAACCAGAAGTCGAAGACCCGGCGCTGGCCAGGCTCTCGCCCAACGCATTGCCAAATGCATCGGTGGCAATCTGCTGAACCGCAATTCGACCCCCACGCATGACTGCCGCCGTCGTCCCCGCAGCCAAGCCCGTCAGCGTGCCGCGCGCGAGCTGGTTGCCGAACTGACCGAAGCCAAAGTCGGTGTTCTTCAATGCGCCGCCGACAGATTGTCCGATGCCGGCACCCGCTGCGCTAGCTGCGACCCCCCTCCAGTCGAACGACTTCTGCAATCCAGTGACCACGCCAATGCCCTGGGTGATCGCGTTGCTCAAGCCGGCCTGCACAATGGCTTGACCGGTAGAGCTCGTCACTCCAATGGCCGCTCCGACGTCTACAGGGATAAAGCTGCTCACAGCTCCGCCAATCATCGACATGGCCGCGTTCTTCCAACTGAAGCCGTCTTGAATTCCCATCGCTATCCGGCTGGCCTGCCCGGCGAGGTTGCCGAGCAACATCCCGAGCGCTGCGCCTCCGGTCATGACAGACACGACGATCGATATCACGATCGAGACGAGCTGCTTGAACCAACTACTCTTCTTCTTCGGCGGCGGAATGATCAGGTTCGGCGTGGTGTCCCCCACTGCCTTGCCCTGGCTGTACGGCGTAAACGACTGGTAGTCGTTGGTGAGCGTGTTGGTCTTGCCGGGGATGGTGATCACCTCCCCGGAGCTGACCGTGGTCTTGCCGTTGGCGTCGGCGATCAGGTACCACAGGTTGGCGTTGCCCCAGACGTTCTTGGCAATCGACTGCAGCGTGTCGCCGGCCTGCACTGTGTAGGCACTGGGGCCTTGCGAAAGCGTTTCGCTGGAGATGGGGACGTAGTTGCTCTTGAACGTGTCCTGCACCGGCGCTGTTGTGTCGCTGGACGAACCTATCAACTCGCCGTTGGCGATCATCGAGTAGGTGTTGTGCCCGACCTGGCTCTTGCGCAGCACCCGGCCTTGCGCGTCATTGGACAAGGTGCGAGTGCTGGCTGAATCCGCAGCGCCACTGGTGGTTATCCCGGTGATGAAGCCGTTCTTGTCGTAGTTGTTGTAGGTGACGCCCACCACCCCGTTGCGGTTGGCAGTCATCGAATCGGTGCGCGTGACATCGCCGCTATTGAAGGCGTTGGTATAGGTCGTGGTTGATCCGCCGCCATTGAGCACGTAACTGCTCATGCGACCGCCGCCATCATAGGTATAGCTCAGATCGTTCTTGCTCACGCCCGCTGCATCGCGCAAGCTTTGGTTGGTCAAGCGGCCGGCCGCATCGTATTTGTTGACGCGGTAGTCGCTGGATTCACCGATCTGGCCCATCGCGGTAGCCAGCCCCGGAGAGCTGTTGGCCATCCAGAAGCCCACCTGCAAGACGCGGCCTGCCGCGTCGTAGCGGCGGGCATCGATGTTCACGCCGTCGCGGTAGGTATCGGTGAGGCGCCCCGTTGCGTCGTACGCGTAGTTCTCGGTGTAATAGCCGTCGGCAGTACTCCAGCTGTCGGTGAAAACGCCGGTGTTGCCGTCTTCCACGCTGGAGACGACCAGGCGCTTGCCATAGGTTCGCATCATGATGCGGTTGCCGGCGCTGTCATACACCACGCGCTGGCCCGCGGCCGTGCCGCCGTTCACACCGATGTCGATGTTGCCGTTGACGTCCTTCACGCCATCCACAACGATCTGGCGGTTCATCCCGTCGTATTTGTTCCAGTTGTCGATATCGGTGGCAGTGCTTGCGCCGGTACCGTTGAAGACGCCGTTGGCGTAGTAGTGCGTCTTGATTCGCACCCGGTTGCCCACGCTGTCGAACTCGTAGTGCACGCTTTGGCGTGCGTTTTGCACGTCCGTCATGCGGCCCAGCTTGTCCCAGACGATGTGGTTGTCCTGGGTGACATCGGTTTCCGCGCTGCTGGTGGTGTCGATGACAGATGTCTTCTCCCGGGTCCGTCGGCCGGCCAGGTCGTAGGCGTACTGCGTCAGCTGCTTGGAGCCGGCCACCGAACTGTCTTCAATTTTGACCAGCAGGCTTGAAGCGTTTTCGTAGGTGTAGGCAAGGCTTCGTCCCACGCTCGACGTTTCCGATGACAGTTGGCCAAGCTTGTTGTAGACATAGTCGTGACGCACGCCAGCACCGGACAGCGCGAGGTCGTAGTTGGACTGCAGGCGTCCGTAGATGTCGTAAGACCAGCTGCGCACGCGCGTGTCGGCCTGGATTTCACCGGTCTTGCGGTTGTACGAATCCCACGTGTACGACGTCTCGTAGTTCAGGCCGTCGATGGTCTTGGTGATGTTGCCGCGCAGGTCGTAGATCGTCTTGGTGATCTCGTTGGCGGCGTTCTTGACCTGGACGCGCCGGCCCATTTCGTCGTAGTTGTAGGTTTCGGTCAGCGCAGTGGTGGGCGCGGCAACCAGCGGCGTGCTGCCGGTGACAGCACCGTTGTTCTGGTAGATCACCACGTTGATGCCGGGCGCCAGCGTGTTGGTCAACATGCGACCCAAATGGTCGAACGTGAAAGAGGTCAGCGCACCGTTGGCCTGGCGCGTGCGGACGCGCTGGCCGAATGCGTCCACGTTGTACTGCACGGTACCCCCATCGGCATGCAGCTCCTCCACCAGGTTGCCAACGGCGTCGTAGACCTTGCCGTTGACGTTGTTGTTGGCGTCCTTGTCCGCTACCTGCCGGCCGGCGAAGTCATAGAACGTCTGGTAGATGCCGCCGAGCGCGTCAGTGAGCTTGGTGCGCTGGTTAAGGGCGTTGTAGTCGTAGGTGGTGATCGCGTTGAACGGATCTGTTTCGGTCTTGACATTGCCCCAGCGGTCGAATGTGCGCGTGGTCGACGGACGCACGCCCACTGGATTTGCCGTGCCGCTGGCGCTGCTCAATGTGGGCGCTGGAGAATTGGTGCCCGGCGTGGGCGCCGTGAACGTGCCCGAATCCGGCATGGCGCTGTAGTTCAGGTTGGGCAGCTGCCGCGTCCACAATTGATACTCGTAGTTGCCTTGGGGCAGCGAGTTCAGGTTGAAGAGGAACGCATCGCCCATGTTGGGCAGCAGAGCGTCGCTGGCTACTGTCCATGCCTGCGACCCCACCGTGCGGTAGAAGAGGCCGTACTGGGTGTTTGGCTCGGCTTGGCTCTGTATGCGCAGGAAGTTGCTGTAGGCGCCGGGGTCAGAGTCCACGACAACAACCCAATCACCGGCCAGATTCTGCTTGGAGACCTTGATGTGCGTCACGTTAAACGCGTTCAAGTAGCCACCCCATGTGAGCGTGACTCCGGTGGTCGCCTGGTCCGCCGGGTAGTCGCGCACCAGACTCGCGGGAGCCTCTGCACCGGTGAACCGGTCGTAGACCTGGAACTCGAAGTTGACGCGCACGTCGCCCGCCCCCAGGCCCGTCAGCGCAGGCCAGCTCAGCGTGGCGCTGTTCGAGTTGTTGAGCGTGGCGTTGACCACTCCGCCGCCGAGGGCAACTCTGGGCGGCATCGCCACGCCTTCAACCGTGCCGACATTGGAGGCATATTGAGTCGCGCCTGTCACAGTCACCTGGTTGCCCAGGAAATCGTAGCGGCTGTCGGTGCGCACGAGGCCAGTGGCCAGGTACGCGTCAACGGCTGTTGCATAGCCACCGACGTCAGTTGTGCCGCTGCGCAAGTCGACGGTCTGCCGCCCCATGATGTCGTACAACGCGACCTTTTTGATTCCGTCGCCAGCAGTCGTGCGCCAGACGCGGCCGGCGTTGTCGTACTCGTTGACCTCGAAGGGGTTGTCGGCACCGATCGCGCGCGTGAGTACTTCTCCGAAGGCGTTGTATGTGATGTTCTGCACCGAGCCCGACTGGTCAACCTGCGTCGCACGCCCGATGGTGTCGTACTGGCGCTTTTCATAGGCAGTCTGGACTGGGCCGTTGATCGTCACGGGGCGCCAGCTTTTGGCCACGTTGCCGTAGACGTCGTAGGAAGTGAACGCTGACTTGCCCTCAGCATCCACAACCTGGAGCGCACGCCCGCTCTTGTCGTACAGCGTGTAGTTTTTGCGATCGTCCGTCGACGTCCAGACACCGTAGTTGCTGGAAGTGGCGAAACGCGCGCCGGAAGCGTAGTCGGTGCGTCGGATAGCGCTTCCGTACGCGTCCAGGGTGAACTCCGACAAGGGCGCCGGCATGCTGTTCACATCCATCGAGTCGGCGAGGCCGGCCGTGCACTTGTTGCTGAACATCTGCAGCTCGACAGAGTTCACGCCGCTATTGGTGAGCGAAGTGATCAGATGGGTGATGAACTTGCCCATCGGGTTGGACAGCAGCCGATCGTCCTTCAGGTCGTTCAGCCAGAAGTCAATTTCGCCAGAGCTCGGCGGGCGGTTATAGACGGATTGGAATAACCGGCTGACGATCTCGACATCGCTGCACGTCGCCGGAAACAGGTTCTGCCCCTCGGCACTATTGACGAAGAATATCTGCGCCATGTCCTCGATTGGCAGGGACATGTTGGCGTAGTAGCTGAGGCCGCCCGGGTCCGGCGCACGGCCGAAGATAGTGAAGTACAGCTGCGCGATCTGCACCCTGCGCTTGCCAGCCGCGGCTGCGACTGCCATGTCCTGACCGGCCAGCCCGGCGCCGACTTTGCTGTTCATGACGACCGTGTCTTCGTTCATGCCGTTGCTCACGCCGGCAATGAACTTCATGATCATCGTGACGTGCGCCGCGGTATCTGAGCCTGGAATCTGGCCCTTCCAGTAAGTGATGGCCGCTGCGGATTCGGGTGCCCGCGCCAACAGGAACTGATACAAATTGGTGATCAATGCACCGTCGGGGTCGCCGCCTGATCTGAGCGAAATAGCGGTTGCGCTGTTGTAGAGAGTTGTCGCGAGATCGTCCGGCCCCTGCCCCATGGCCGTTGTCATTTCGGCAGGCGTCGGCATGCGGTTCAGGATGCCCAGGTAGAGCTGCCCAATCTGAGTGCGCTTCTGCTGCAACGGCAGCGTGGCCACGGCAGTGACGCGGCCAAGCACGTCGCGATAGGTGAATGTCGTGTTGCCGACCGCGTCAGTCGTGGAGATCTGATTGCCGAGGGCGTCGTAGGCGAACGTCGTGGTGACGTTGCCGGTGGTTGGCGTCGCGGCGTCGGCTGTGTTGCTGTAGGTGACACCGTACCGGGTCTCAGTCAGCTTGTTGTTGACTGCGTCATAGGTGTACCGCATTTCGCGGTTGTCGGTGGATGCAGCCGGGGTGACAGGCGGCATGCCAGCAGCAGCATTGAAGTTGAGGTCCGAAAGGACGATTGTGTTGGCGTGCTCGATACGGCTGGTCACGTTGCCGAACGAGTCATAGGCCACCTCCGACAGGTATGCGTTTGCCCAAGTTGCACCGAACGATTTGTCTTTCGCCACCATCTCCGCCACCCGCTGGCCCAGAGTGTTAAAGGTGTAGAAAGTGTCGGCAGGCTGCACGTACATTGCACCGGAGACGTCCGCACCGAAGACTGACAGCTTCAGCACATCGCCGAAGGCGTTGTAGACCGTCGCCGTGACCTTGCCCACCGCCAGCACGTTGCCCGGAGCGTGGGCCGGGTCGTAAACGTCGGACGCCAGCGGCTCGCTCACTTTGGTGACGCGGCCGCGCATGTCGTATTGCGTAGTGATCGTGCGGTCAGAAGGACCGGTGACCAGGAGAGTAGCCATGGTCGCCAGGGCGACCGGCTGGCCCGGTGGGCTAACCGTCACCAACTGCGCGTACCTCGTCACTGCGGTGACGGCGCCAAAAGCGTCGCGCGCATAGCCGGTGACATAGCCTGCTGCGTCGATCTCGTAGCGCAACTGGCCGGCCGAGTTGTAAACACGGTAGCTGTACTTGCCGCCCGCGTCCTGGTTGACTACTGCGTTGCCCAGCGCGTCATAGGAGACGGCGGTCATCGGGGTTTTGCCGGACTCGGTGCGTCCATTGGCATCCGCGCCCACTGCAGCGTCGAATACGCCGATGGTTGGAAAGGTGGTCCTGACCTGTCGACCAGCAGCGTCGTACTCGTAGACGGTCGAGCGTTCCTCGGTCAGGCCCGCCGCTTCCTTGCGCGCAGCCACATTGCCGAAAGCGTCGTACGTGGTCTCGGTCCGCACACGGACTCCGGGGACGCTGGCCATGGACGGCACGCCGGCCGTTACCGTCAAGCGGTTAATCGTGATCGCCGGATCGACTTGCGCCTTGATGCGGCCCGCTTGGTCGTATTCGTAGTCCCAGACCGTCAGCGCCTTGTTGGTAAAGGTGGTCTTGTTGTGCTGGCCGTCGTATCCGTAGCTCTCGGCCAGGTTCAGCGCATCGGTAGTCGATGTCAGGTTGTTCGCGACGTCATAGCCAAAGCCCGTCTTTCGATCCAGGCTACCCGGCGTTCCCGGCAGAACTGCCTGCACGCCGGTCTGTGTCATCGTCGTGCCTGAGGAGATGGCCGCGTTGTACTGAATCCTGCTGCTCACGCGGCTGGCGGCGTCGTACTTGGTCTCCTTCACGTAGTACTTCGCGTCGATGGCGTAGACCGCACGCCCCGCTGCGTCGAACACGGTGCGTTCAACGCGGTCGTTCGCGCTGTTCAAGGTTCGCCGCGCCACCACGTCGGCCAGGGTCGGGTTGGCTGGCAGGCTGCTGCTCAGCTTGTTGGCGTATGCCGTGCGAGTGGTTCGGCGGCCGGTGCTGTCATAGGCGTTCTCCACCAGTGCGCCCAGCGCGTCTACCTCATAGGTCGCACGACCCGCCGCATCCCGTACGTACCATGTTCCTCGGTCCACCACGCTGTTTGCGACGATGGCGTTGCCGACAGCCGTGAGAGAAGGCGCGTTGCCGCTCACGGTTATCGGGTTCGCGTAAGTCGTTGTCTGCACGACGTTTCCGGCCCTGTCGTAGGACGTCTTTGCGACCGCGTTCATTGGATCGATCGAATAGACCAGGCGACCCGCGGCGTCGTACACGCGGCGGTCCAGCGCATCAATGCTGGCGCTGATGGTCACGCCGGACATCCAGGTGTCGACGTCGGACTGGGTTGGGTTGGCGGCTAGTGTCTGCGACGACCTGGCGGTCGCATGGCGGGTGCGCGACGTGAGATTGCCAGCATTGTCATAAGTTTTGACGCTGATCGCCCAGTACAGTTGTCCACCGTTGACCCACTGGGCCACTGCTGTCTTGGTTGCCCGGTTGCCTGCGTCGTAGAGGATGCGCGTGTGCACGTCGTTGGCCAGGCTTTCGACCGGCAAGGCCCTGCTCGCAATGGCGCCCAGTCGCGTCGCGTATGCACGCTTGTCGATGACGTTGCCGTTCTTGTCGTATTGCCATGTGGTGACGGCTCCGGTGCCGTCTGCCTGCCAGGTCTGGCGTCCGTCCTTGTCGTAGGCCTTGTACACGACCATGTCGCGCGTGGCGTCAGGGATGCCCGTTAGCGCACTCGTGATGTTCGCGGCGGTCAGTACCGTGGTGACGTTGGCCGGGATGCTGGCAGTGGCCAGCTTGCCAGCGTACGTTGTGGCTTGTGCAACGCGGCCCGCACTGTCGTACAGGTAGGCGGCCAGGCCGTTGAGGGCATCCAACTGGTAGGTGAGCCGGTTGTCAGCGTCGTAGACGTAGCGTGTGACGTTATTGTTGCCGTCAATCTTCGCTGTGAGGTTGTCATTGGCGTCGTACTGGTACTGGGTGGTGAGGTTCAGTCCTGCGGGGTTGACCTGTTCCTTCGTGCGACGCCCGAGCTTGTCGTAGGTGTACTGAGTGACGATTGGATTGGCGCCGCCCTGGCCTTGGGTGACAGTGAGAGTCTTGCCGCGGGCGTCGTAGCTGTAGCCCGTGCGCAGGTTCAGTCCAGCCGGGTCGACCTGGACCAGCGAAAGCTGGCCCTTGAGGTCGTATGTGTTTTGGGTAACGGTGCCGTTGGGGTCGGTTACGGTCAACACGCGGCCGGCAGCCTCATACGTGTACGTGGTCTGCAGATTCAGACCGGTCGGATCGACTGACCGGGTGAACAGGCGGCCGGCAGCGTTGTACGTAAAGGTGGTCTTGACGCCGTTGGCGTCGGTCGTGTCGATGATCCGGTTGCCGGCGTCGTAGTTGTTGACGACTTCGGTGACGGCCAATCCACTGTTCACGCGCGTCTTGAGGTTGCCGTTTCGGTCGTAGGTGTAAGTGGTCAGGTTGGAGTTGCCGTCTTTCACCGTGACGACCTGCCCGTGCCGGCTTCGCGCCGTGATGACGCTCACGCCCTCGGCCGTGGTGACCGTCATCGATCGGGTGGCGTCGTTGTAGCTGGTCGTGACAGTGTTGTTGTTGCGGTCCTTCTGGGTCACAACCCGGTCGAAGGCGTCGTAGGTGGTGACAGTCTGGAAGCCGAGCGGGCTCGGGTCCTGCACCGTGACCTTGCGGCCGACGGTGTCATACGCGTAGCTGTAGGTAGACGTTAGGGCGCGACCGTCGGTCGTCGATGACAGGCGGCCGAAGGCGTCGTAGGTGGCGCCGGTGCTGCGTGCCAGCCCACCCAGATCCTCGATGGTTTGCTTGCGCAGGCCGCGGCGGTCGTAGGCGTATTGCGTGACGGTCGAGTTACCGGCATCTATCCGGTCGGTCGATTGGTAGATTTCCCCGAAGGCGTTGTACAGGGCGGTGCTGTTGAGGTTCAGTTCGTCAGTGCGGCTATTCAACTGGCCGTGGAGGTCGTAGCCCAGATCGACTTTGCTGTCCTTGGTAACGTCTGCCAATCCGGTGACAGTGCCGACCACAGCCGAGGCCAAGCCTCCAGTCATGCTCGCAAGGGTTCCCGATGCGATACGGTTCCCATAGCGCTTGGTCTGCGTCAACTGGTCGAGAAGGTTGTATGTGTTCTGCGCGACTTCACCGAATGAGTTGACGGTGTAGACCAGTTTGCCTTCGTTGTCGTAGTAGAAGAGCGTCTTGAGGTTGTTTGCGTCCGTGCTGGAGATGCGCCGGCCGGCCGCGTCGTATACATGATTTGTCGTGCCGTTCTCGCCAGAGATTTCGGCGATGACGTTGCTGCGAACGTCGTACTGGGTCTGGGTCGTCCGCAGTTCGCTGGTGCCGTACCCGCGTTCGGTCTGCGTGACTGACCCCACCGAGTTATAGGTGTACTTCGTCACCGTTCCTTCGGCGTCCGTGGTCGTGTTCACCTGGTTTCGGTCGGTGTACGTCCAGGTCGTCGTGCGGTCATTGCCCGCGCTGACCGTCGGGCGCAGGTTGGCCATGGTTGCGGCAGTGGTGATGACGGCCGGGTCTAGCTGCGCCTTGTTGGAATAGCGGCTCTGTGTGAGCAGGTTTCCGCTGTTGTCGAATGTGTTCTCGGTGAGGAAGCCTTCCGGGTTGACGGTCCCCACGACGCGGTTTTGCGCGTCATACAGTGTCCAGGTGTGACGGTCGTTGGCGGCGTCGGATGTCGTTCCAGCTTTGTAGGCCACTGTGTGGACCGGTCGACCCGCGGCGTCGTAGTCGTTATGGATGGTGTAGTTTTCGCCATCGACACGGTTGATGAGCCGGCCCTCGCCGTCGTACGTAAATTGTGTGCGGCGGTCGTTGCTGCTGTCGTAGGCGCTGGGCACGACTGCGCCCGGCAGCGTGGCCGTCGTGATGGCGGCGCCCGTGTACTTGTTCGCGTAGCGGTAGGTGTCTGTGGCGCGCGAGGCTCCGTCGTATTTGGTCTCGGTGATATAGCCGAGTTCGTCCACCGACTTGACCAGCCGATCGGCCGTGTCATAGAAATTCCAGACTTTGCGGTCGTAAGTGCTGCTGGCCGTAGGGCGGACCTGGGCGATGGTGACCGATGCGGGGTTTCCGCTGCCATCGACCAACGCGACGGTGGCGGCGTTGTAGTAGGTGATCGTGCTGATCACCCTGTTGTTCTGGTTGTACAGGTACTCGCGTACTGTGCCCGTGCCATCGACGTCCAGGACCTTGCGACCTGCCTCGTCGTAGAACGAATGCGATTTCACACCGTTCGGGTCCTGTGTCATGCGCGCACGGCCGTTACCGTCGTACCAGTAGCTGGTGGTTCCTATCGATGTGCCGCCGTTGGCCTGCAATAGAGAGATGAGCTCGCCAGCGTTGTTGAAAGTACTGGTGGTCTTCAGGCCGTTGGCGCAGGTGATGACGGTCTGGTTGATGCCATCGGTGTACGTGGTCGTTGTCTGGTAACCGAGGGCATCCGTGGAGGATGTCATCCGCCAGAGGCCGTCGTAGACGTAGTTGGTTATGCCATCGGTGGAGATCCCCGTCGTGGCGTTCCCGTTGGAGCTGATGGTTTGTTTCAGCTGGCCTGAGGGATCGTAAACATACGTAGCGGTGGACTTGGTTGCGTCGGCAACACCTGCGCCCGTGGAGTCGATGGTCGTGAACTTTGTCGAGGTCTGCAGATTCCCGCGGAAGTCGTACGTGTTGTCGACACGCACCGCGCGAGTTTTGTCAGCGAGACCGCTCACCCAGGTCGCCAAAGCTGACTCGCTCACCGTGCCGGTATACAAGTCGGCCGTGTATTGATAAACGGATTGCACAAGGCCCGCAGCGCTATACCGATATTCGGTGACGCGGCCGTCGGGGCTGACCGAGAAGCGCAGGTTGCTCCTTACGTCGTATGCATTCCTGGTCGTGAGTGGTCCGCTGGCGGTCAGCGCGGCTGTGCCGTCCGGGTCGGGCGATGTATAGAGCGTTCGCGTGAGAAGCTGGTTATTCCCGTCGTAGGTCCGCGTGACGGTGTTGCCGGCGGCGTCCATGGCCGTCAACTGGGTGCCCTTGTTGGGGTCGTATGTGAACGTCCTGGTATTTTGCTGGGCGTCTTTTGCGGTCAGGACGTTTCCCCAGCTGTCGTACGTGAAGTCGACTGTCTGAGCCACCCCTCCGGTCACCGCAGGATCGACGATCTTGGTTACCTGACCGCTCGCATCACAGGTGAACTTGGTCAAGCCTCCAAGTGGATCCGTGACGGTTGTCATGTGTGCGGCGTCGTCGTAGACGATGCCGGTCGTGCGCGTGACGCCCGTGCTGACCGTCTGGGCGAGAGACGAGACACGGTAGACGGTTTGGCCGCCGACGACTGCGCTCGTGTACCCGATCGAGACGCTGGTCCCGTCGGTCTGGGTGATGCTGTTGACCCGGCCTCCGGCGTCGTACCCGTAGTTCGTGATGTATGTCTTGCCGTCGGCGATTGAGTTGTCTTCGGGCGAGAGGTCGACCGTTACGACGCTGAGTCGATTGCTGCCATCGTAGGCGTAGCGAATACGCTGGGCGGTAGTGCTGTCGGCGCGGACGACATGCATTTCCTGCAGCTGGTTGGCTCCCGTGTACGTGAGATAGGTGGACTCGCCAGTTGAGCTGAGAACCGAGGTGACGAGCGCGCCGGTATAGCCGAATGTTGTCTGGTTCAGGTTCTTGTCGATCGATTTGGTGATCTTGCCCGCGCCGCCGACCCAGTCGTAGGTTTCCTGCGTGCCGGAATCTCCGTCGGTCCAGGTCCATGTGGACGTGCTGCTGTTGTAGGCCAGCGTATCGTAGGATCCGGCACCATCGGTGTTGACATAGCTGCTGCCGCTATAGGTATAAACGGCAGCGAAACCATCACCGTCCGTGCGCGTGATCGTTCCGGACGAGTTGAGCGTACCGGTCAGGCCGCCCAGAGTCTTGGCGACCCCCATCCTCCAGTTGTCGCCGTTGTCATCGTTCATCAGCCCCTGGCTGTTGTACGTTCGGAAAATCGGAATGTCCGCGCCGATAGCGGTGAGGAACTCGTCCTGCCGCTGCACGACCAGGTTGCCGTTCGTTGTGTTGACGAATAGGTTCTCGGCCGACCGACCTGTGAGTGAATTGCCCCTTGCCGCGGCATCGCCTACGACATTGAGAGACGTATTGAACAGGCCCAGCCCTGCGCCACCGACGAATGCAACCATCCGATCCTCCATCGGACCGGCCCGCGAGTGACATCTTCGCTCGTCTTGGGCCGACCTCTGTGCAGTACATCGGTGGCACCAGGTCTTTGTTTAGCGCGCTAAACCGGCGACCTTTCGGCGGGATATATAGTGAAAGCAAGGGAACCCCGCATGCCATCCAGCTCCACCGCCCCCCGGGAAATCGCGCAGCCCGACCTCGAAGCGCTCGTTCAAGAAGGCCTGACTGCAAGCCAGGCCGGCGACAGTGTGCGCGCTATCCGGTTGTTCAACCAGGCCGGTGCGCAATCACCCGGCAGCGCGGTGCCGCACTTTCTGGCCGGATCCGAGTACGCCTCGGTGGGCGACATCGAGAAGGCCGAGCTGGCGCTGGCGAACGCAGTGCTGCTTGCGCCGGGCTTCCATGTGGCCCGCTATCAACTCGGCTTGCTTCAATTCAGTTCGGGCCGCGCCGCGCCGGCGCTGGTTACTTGGTCGCCTCTACTGGACCTGCCGCCAGAGACGCCGTTGCCCCATTTCGTTCGCGGCTTCGCGGCTCTGGCCCAGGACGACTTTGCACTGGCTCGTCTTCACTTCGAGCATGGATTGGGTTGCAAGCAGGACAACCCGGCGATTGCTTCCGACATTGAGCAGGTGCTTGCCCGCATCGCAAACGCGGCTCCAGCCCAAGCTGCGACGCCGCCAACGGAAGACAGCCCGGCCGAGGCAGCCAGCCACGTCCTCGTTTCCAACTACGGACGCTTTGGCACGCTCCATTGAGCCGACCGTTGCGGGTGCGGCCTGCGCAGCCGCTTGTCTCAGCCCGCCGCCGACGATGATCTCTGCGCAGGCAATGCACGCGCCAACGCTCGGATTGCTTGCCAGAGCTGAGCTTGGCTGATCGATGTAATCGCCAGCGCCGCATTGCATTCGAAAAGACGCCCCGTCCGCATCCGCAACCCCTGAACAGCCTTCGCCACGGATTCCCGGACCGATGCGCCGTACGCCTTCTCCGCTTTCACGCACGCTGCCAGCAGCACTTCCTTGCCGGCTCGTTGCATCGCCAGGTCGATGATGTCGCGGCTGAACACAGAGTCATCCGCCCATCGGTCGGCGTTTGCCAGCAGTTTCTCGGCCGCGAGGTCGACGGGCGTCAGCGTTTGCAGCCCGCAGATGCGGTCTTGCTCACCCGGCGTTTCCAGGGCGATCCGCGCTTCCAACGCAATCTCGAACTTGATCGTCTTTTCGCCGGAACGCACCTGCGTACGAATGCCGTATTGATCGGCACGCACTTCGCGAGCGAGTTCAAGCTTCATCCCTGGGCGAGTGATGAGGTCGAGCCCGCCCGTGCCGCCCAACGCCTGTCTCAACTCCCGGTAGCCCGACAAGTCGGACACCAGGAAGTCGATGTCGATCGACTCGCGGTATTCGCCGTATCGAAGTGCCATCGCGGTTCCGCCACCGAAGTAGCAGCGCCGCTGCGCGAGCGCTCCAGGCTCCAGTGACTGCAGGACGAGCGCTACGTCGCGGTGATGTTGGCGTTCAAACAAGGAGCTTGCCTCCGCCTCGCGATATCGACAGTGCTTCGATCAATCCGGCCTCTTTGGCAGACAGCTTTGCCGTGTCGACATGCCGCCAGTTGCGTTCGTACAGATTGAATGCTTCGCGCGCGGAAACATCCTCGACACCGGCGAGTTGCCACGCAAGCTTCTTCAGTTGGGGGTATTGATTCAGCGAAATCCGCTCCGGCAGGTCTGTCGGCTTTCGTGCAGTCCCGGCGCCCGCAAAGTCCAACCGTAGTGCGAGCGCGTCGGCCACCGCAACCCACGCCCCGATGGCGACGCCAGGCTCGCCACGCTCGATGCGATACAAGGTGATTCGCGATATGCCGGCCGCCTCGCCGGTCGAAATGGCAGACACCTTTTGCTGCTTTCGGGCACGCCGAACGGCTTCGCCGAGCAGGCGAAGTTGTTCTTGGGCAGCGGCGCTGATTTTGGGGGCCTTGGCTGGCATTTGTCTCTCATTATATTCAAAGCGATGAATTTGACTATTATGAGATACTTTTTAGGCCAAACCCGACCTCTTGAAACCCACCAAAAATCCCTTATCATTAGCACTCGCTGGAGTTGAGTGCTAACAACGCAGCTCCAACGTCAGGTTAAGAAGCGCCAACTTCATTGGCGCTTATTGATTTCCATCAGTTTTGCCATCAAGGAGATGCAATGAAACTTCGCCCCCTCGCCGATCGCGTGATCGTCAAACGCCTCGAAGCGGAAGAAAAGACCGCCAGCGGCATCGTGTTGCCCGGTAACGCGGCTGAAAAGCCGGACCAAGGTGAAGTGCTCGCCGTCGGCCCCGGACGCAAGACCGACAAGGGCGACATGGTTGCCATGAACGTCAAGGTGGGCGACCGCGTGCTGTTCGGCAAGTACAGCGGCCAGACCGTCAAGGTCGATGGCGACGACCTGCTGGTCATGAAGGAAGACGACCTGTTCGCAGTCGTCGAGAAGTAATTTTGTCAGGGACAGCTGTTCAGCTTTGTCCCCCACCAGCTAGAAACCCAGATTCAAGGAGTCATTCACATGGCAGCTAAAGACGTAATTTTCGGCGGCGAAGCGCGCGCCCGCATGGTTGAAGGCGTGAACATTCTCGCCAACGCCGTTAAAGTAACTCTGGGCCCTAAGGGTCGCAATGTCGTGTTGGAGCGCTCTTTCGGCGCCCCAACCGTGACCAAAGACGGTGTTTCTGTCGCCAAAGAAATCGAACTCAAAGACAAGCTGCAGAACATGGGCGCGCAGATGGTCAAGGAAGTTGCTTCCAAAACGTCTGACATCGCTGGTGACGGCACCACGACCGCTACGGTTCTCGCACAAGCCATCGTTCACGAAGGCATGAAGTATGTGGCCGCCGGCATGAACCCGATGGACCTGAAGCGCGGCATCGACAAGGCTGTGACGGCCCTGGTTGAAGAGCTGAAGAAG
>JBKJOM010000173.1:0-2762 GCA_046595775.1 Ramlibacter sp.
GGGCGAAACCCATCTCGTGGGTGACCACCATCATGGTCATGCCCTCCTTGGCGAGCTTGACCATCACGTCCAGCACCTCACCGACCATCTCCGGGTCCAGCGCCGAGGTCGGCTCATCGAACAGCATCACGATCGGGTCCATCGACAGGGCCCGGGCGATCGCCACGCGCTGCTGCTGGCCGCCGGAGAGCTGGCCGGGAAACTTGTCCTTGTGCGCCATCAACCCTACCCGATCGAGCATCTTCAGGCCGCGCTCCTTCGCTTCATCGGGCGTGCGATTGAGCACCTTGATCTGGGCGATGGTCAGGTTCTCGGTGACCGACAAATGCGGGAACAGCTCGAAGTGCTGGAACACCATGCCGACCCTGCTGCGCAGCTTGGGCAGGTCGGTCTTGGGGTCGCCGACCGAAATGCCGTCGACGGTGATGTCGCCCTTCTGAAATGGCTCCAGCGCATTGACGGTCTTGATCAGCGTCGACTTGCCCGAGCCCGAGGGCCCGCAGACCACGACCACGTCGCCCTTGGCGATTTTGACGGAGCAGTCGGTCAGCACCTGAACCGGGCCGTACCACTTGGAAACGTTCTTGATTTCGATCATGGCGATTCTCTTAACGAATGATGGCGATCTTGAGCTGCAGGCGCTTGACCAGCCAGGACAAGCCAAAGCAGACCGCGAAATAGATGACAGCAGCTAGCAGGTAGGCTTCTTCGGGACGGCCATAGAGCTTGCCCGCGGTGACAAAACCCTTGAGCAGGTCGTAGGCGCCGATGGCGTAGACCAGCGAGGTGTCCTGGAACAGGATGATGGTCTGCGTGAGCAGCACTGGCAACATGTTGCGAAAGGCCTGCGGCAGGATCACCAGCTTCATGTTCTGCGCGTAGGTCATGCCCACTGCCTGTCCGGCATGAACCTGCCCGCGCGGAATCGACTGGATGCCGGCTCGCATGATCTCGCTGAAGTAAGCGGCCTCGAAGGCGATGAACGTGATGACCGCAGAGTATTCCGCCCGGTTGTTGGCGCCGCTGGGCAGATAGTTGTAGAACCCCGCGGGCACCAGCAGGAAGAACCACAGGATCACCATCACCAGCGGCACGGAGCGCATGCCATTGACATAGATGGTGGCGGGCAGCATCAGGAACTTGTTGCCGGACAGGCGCAGCAGCGCCAGCACCGTACCCAGCAGGACACCCCCGAGGGTGGCGATCACGGTCAGCTGAACGCTGAAGATGAAGCCCTTGAGGACGAACTTGCTGATGATCTCCCAGCTGACGAAGGATAGGTCGAGGCCGCCCATGCTAGTGACCCCCCGTTCCGCCGGCCACGATGAAGCCGGGGATGCGTACCTTCTTCTCGATGAAGGCAAAGACCCGGTTCACCGCGAAGGCCGAAATGGCGTAGAGGAAAGTGACCGCGAGGTACATCTCGATGCCGCGCGACGTTTCTTCCTGCGCCTGCATCGCGAACATCGTCAGCTCGGCGATCGACACCGCAAAGGCGACTGATGAATTCTTCAGCAGGTTCATCGACTCGCTGGTGAGCGGCGGCAGGATGATCCGGAAAGCCATGGGCAGCAGGACGTAGCGATAGGTCTGCGCGGTGCTGAAGCCCATCGCCATGCCGGCGTAACGCTGGCCGCGCGGCATCGCCTGGATACCGGCGCGAACCTGTTCCGCAATCCGCGCCGAGGTGAAGAAGCCCAGCGCAAAGATCACCAGCAGGAAGCCGGGCACCTGCTGGAACAGAGGGAAGGCCTTGGGGACGACGAAATACCAGATGAACAATTGCACCAGGATGGGAACGTTACGAAACAGCTCGACCCATGCATTGGCCAGGCGCACCAGCACCGGGCTGTCGGGCAAGGTGCGCGCGGTTCCAATGAGGAAGCCGAAGAACACCGCGATCACCCAGGCGCACCCGGCAACCGAAAGCGTCCAGCCCCACGCGTGCACCATCCATTCGAGGTAGGTGATGTCGGAACCAGCGGCCCAGCAACTGGGCTCGATGTTGCCTTCCGTGGTGTTCTTGCAGAAGACCTGCCAATCAAATGCCATGTTTGTGTCCCCCGGGGAACCCTCTTTGTTCTTCGAGCGGCCCGCATTGCGCTGGCCTTCTCGCCTTACCTTAAAGCAGAAACCCCGCCTGGGCAATAGCCGCGGGCGGGGTTCCTCTTTCTCTCAGGCCGCCACTATCACTTCTTCAGGTAGTCTTCGAGCGGCTTGTCGTTTGGGGCGGTCCATGCGGCCATGGTGGCGGCGCTGGTGGGCAGGCCCACCTTGGTGTTTTTCGGCGGGATGGGCTGCACGAACCACTTGTCGTAGATCTTCTGGATCTCGCCGGACTTCATGATGTCGCGCAAGGTGTCGTCCGCGATCTTCTTGAAGGCCGGATCGTCCTTGCGCAGCATGATGGCGATCGGTTCGACGCTGATGGTCTCGCCGACGATCTTGAAGGCAGCCGGGTCCTTGGCGGTGGCGATGTTGCCGGCCAGGATCTGCCCATCCATCACGAACGCTTCGGCGCGGCCGGACTCGAGCAGCAGGAAGCTGTCGGCGTGGTCCTTGCCGAAGATTTCCTTGAAGTCGACGCCAGTGGCGCGCTCGTGCAGCTGCTGCGCAAACACGAACGCGCCAACGGCGTGGACTTCAAGGAAATCTTCGGCAAGGACCACGCCGACAGCTTCCTGTTACTTGAATCTGGCCGTGCAGACGCCTTTGTCATGGACGCCACCATACTGATCGGCAACATGGTGAACGCCAAGAAT
>JBKJOM010000022.1:0-5766 GCA_046595775.1 Ramlibacter sp.
ACCACCTGCGGCGGCGGCACGGGCTTGCCGTCGACCAGGTTGTCGGTGAGGTCGAGCAGGCCGCGCAGGTAGTCCTGGTAGCAGGCAACGCCTTCCTTCATGAAGGCATCGCGGTCATTGGCGGGCGGCGCCTTCTTCAGCACGAAACCGCCCTTGGAGCCCACCGGCACGATCACGGTGTTCTTCACCATCTGCGCCTTGACCAGGCCCAGCACTTCGGTGCGGAAATCGTCCGGACGATCGGACCAGCGCAGGCCGCCCCGAGCGACGCGGCCGCCGCGCAGGTGCACGCCCTCGAAGCGCGGCGAGTACACGAAGATCTCGTACAACGGCAGCGGCTTGGGCATGCCGGGGATCGCCTTCGAGTCGAACTTCATGCTGAGGAACTGCCGCCGCGGGCCGGGGGCGCCCGAATGGCCGACGCCGGTGCGCCAATAGTTCGTGCGCAGCGTGGCCTGCACCAGAGCCAGCATCTGGCGCAGCACGCGGTCGTCGGTCAGGTTGCTCACCTTGTCCAGGGCTTGCTCGATGCCGCGCACCTGCGATGCCGCGCCCTGCGCGTCGCTCTTGGCGGGATCGAAACGCAGCTTGAACAGGCCCACCAGCATGCGCGCGATGCGCGGGTAGGTTGCAAGCGTCGTGGCGATGGTTGCCTGCGACTGCGCGAAGCCGATCTGCTTCAAGTACTTGGCATACGCGCGCAACACCACCACTTCTTCAGCGGAGAGGCCCGCCAGCAGCACCAGGCGGTTGAAGTCGTCGCTCTCCACTTCGCCGCGCAAGACGCGCGCGAAAGCATCCTCGAACAGGCGCGCCAGCGTGCCGGCGTCGATCTCCCCCGACAGCGTCAACTGCAGCTCGAAGTCGTGCAGCGCGATGGCCTGGCCGTCGGCGCGCGCAAGGCGCCAACTGGCCTCGCCGATCACACGCAGCCCCATGTGTTCGAGCATGGGCAGGCTGTCCGACAGGACCAGCGGCGCACCGAGCCGGTAAACCTTCAGGCCCAGCGAACCCGGTGATGCGCCTTCGGGCTGGTAGAGGGCCAGCGAAAGCGGGTCGGCCGGCGACAGACCCGAGAGCTTGCGAACGTCCGGCACGGCCTGCTTGGCCGCAAAGCGATCGCGGTAGCCGGCAGGAAACGCAGTGCCCCAACGGCGGAACAGCGACAGGCCACTGCTTTCGCCTTCCGACTCGACCAGTGCATCGCGCAGATCGTCGTCCCAGCGTCTCGCTGCGGCGGCGAGCTGGCGCTCGATCTCCTTGCGGTCCACCTGCGGCACACTGCCCGGTGTGGTGCGCACCGTGAAGTGGATGCGGGCCAGCACCTGCTCGGTCAGCGCCACGTCGAAGTCGGCGCTGGTGCCGTTGAACGCAGTGAGCAGGATGCGCTGGAACTTCAGGCGCAGGTCGGTGGAATAGGCATCGCGCGGCACATAGACCAGGCACGAGACGAAGCGCTCGAATGGATCAGTCCATGCAAAGAGGCGCAGGCGCTGGCGCTCGCCCAGGGCGACGATACCCAGCGCCGTTTCATACAGTTCTTCATCGGGAATCTGGAACAGGTCATCCCGCGGATAGGTCTCCAGCACGTGCAGCAGCGCCTTGTGAAGGTGACCGCCCGGCGGAAAGCCGGCGCGCTCGGCGATCGCGTTGACCTTGCCGCGCAACAGCGGTGTCTCGGCGACGCGCGAGCTGTAGGCGGTGGAGGTGAACAGGCCAATGAAGCGGTGCTCACCGATCACTTCGCCGGCTGCGTTGTAGCGCTTGATGCCGACGTAATCGGTATAGCCGGCCCGGTGCACGGTCGAGCGCGTATTCGATTTGGTGACGACGAGCAGAGGCAGAGTGGCGGACGCGACCGCGCGCGCTTGCGCCGGAAGCGACGAAAAGCTTGCCGACATCTTGTCCTGTGTGGTCTCGCGCAACAGCCCCAGGCCGCTGCCGGGCACCAGCTTCAGCGCGACTTCGCCGTCCTGCCTGACCAGTTCATGTTGGCGGTAACCGAGCAAGGTCATGTGCGCGTCGGCCAACCATTGGAGGAAAGCGCGGCTTTCGGCGACGGCCGCTTCGGGCGCGCTCACCGGCGGGTTGGCCAGCTCGGCAATGGCGAGCTCCAGGCGCGCCAGCATCGGCCGCCAGTCCTGCACGGAATTGCGAACGTCGACTAAAACACGCTCGATACCGCTGGCCAGTGCTGCCTGGTGCTCGGCGTCGACCACGCGATCGACCTCGATGTGCATCCACGATTCGCGCGGGGCCTGCGGCGCCTTGGCGCGCGGCTGGATCGCCTGCAATACACCGCCCGCGTCGCGCTCCACCGCGAAGATCGGGTGGACGATCATGTGCAAGGTGAAGCCCTGGCGGTTGACTTCGAGGCTGGCCGAGTCCACCAGGAAAGGCATGTCGTCGTTGACGATCTGGATCACCGTGTGACGCGAGTTCCAGCCATCGGCCTCGGCCACCGGATTGAAGATGCGCACTCGCGGCATGCCCCGCTCGCGCTGATCGCCCAGTTTCAGATGCGACAGCAGCGCGCCCAGCAGGTCCTCGGGCGTGCGGTCCGAAAGGTCCTGCGCGTCGAGGCGGCGGAAATATTCAACAGCGATGCCTTCGACCAGCTTGTGCCGGCGGGCATCGAGGGTGGAAGCGGCGAGCGCGATCACTGCATCGACGCGGTTGTGCAGGACCGGGGTGTGAGCGTTCATGGGAGGGTGTCTCCGTTCAGTTTGTGATGGGCGAAGGACGCTCGTGACATCCACGCCCGGTGCCAGACTCTAGAACTGCACGCTCGCCAGCGCAAATGCCGGTTGGGCGGATGGTCATGCACAAAATGCATATGGGCAGCCAGCCTCCCGGAACCGCCAGTCAGCGCGCCAGGAACAGGCCTTGCAAGTCCGACAGGAAATCGAAGCCGCGCTCCGTCGGCTTCACATGCGACAGGGTTCGCTCAATGAGGCCTTTGGCTTCGGCTTGCCGCAGCGGCTCCTCGATCGCCGTCAGCGGCAGGCCCGTGCGCTCGCCAAACAATGCCAGCGCGAAACCGTCCCGCAGGCGCAATGCATTGAGCATGAACTCGAAAGGCAGGTCGGCCCGCGCCACCTCATCGCTTTGCGTAACTGCATTGCCAGCGAGCGCGTTCTCCATGTAGAGGCGAGGCTCGCGATAGCGCACCTGCCGCAACACGCGATGCGGAAAACTGATCTTGCCGTGCGCGCCCGCGCCTATCCCCAGGTAGTCGCCGAACTGCCAGTAGTTCAGGTTGTGCCAGCAACGGTGGCCCGGCTTTGCATAGGCTGACACTTCGTAGCGCTGCAGGCCCACATCGCCGGTCACTTCGGTGATGCGGTCGAGCATCGCGTAGGCCGTGTCGTCGTCGGGAACCTTCGGCGGGAACTTCGCGAAGTAGGTGTTCGGTTCGATGGTGAGGTGATAGACCGACAGGTGAGGAGGCTGCAGCGCCATCGCCTGCGCCAGGTCCTCATCGAGCTGCGCGATCGACTGGCCCGGCAGCGCGTACATCAGGTCGAGGTTGAAGGTGTTGAAGGCTGTCGCAGCCTCTTCCACTGCGGCAATGGCCTGCGAGCGGTCGTGCACGCGGCCGAGCGCCTTCAGGAAATCGTCGTTGAAACTCTGTACGCCCACCGACAGGCGCGTGACGCCGGCCGAGCGGAAGGCGCGAAAACGGTCGCGCTCGAAAGTGCCGGGGTTGGCCTCGAGCGTGATCTCACAATCCGCATCGAGCTTGAGCCGCGCGCGGATGTCGCCCAGCAGCCGGTCGATGCCTTGCGGCGAGAACAGGCTGGGCGTGCCACCGCCGATGAAGATGCTGTGGATCGTGCGGCCCCACACCAGCGGCAGCGACTGTTCCAGGTCGGCGATAACCGCATCGAGGTAGCGCTTCTCCGGCAGTTCGCCAGAGATCTCGTGCGAGTTGAAGTCGCAGTACGGGCACTTGCGCAGGCACCACGGCAGGTGCACATACAGCGACAGCGGCGGCTGCGCACTGAGTTGCAAAGTGCCCGGGCGCAGGTAGTGCTGGGTGAGGTCGGCGGTGGTGCTCACAACCAATTTTCGCGGATGAGGTCAACCATCTGGCGCGCGGCCTTGCCTCGATGGCTATGGGCGTTCTTCACTTCCACCGGCAGCTGCGCAAAGGTCTTGCCAAATTCAGGGATGAACATGACGGGGTCGAAACCGAACCCGTGGGTGCCCACCGGCGCCTGCGCGATTTCGCCCGGGGCGCGGCCCACGGCGATCAGCGGCTCGGGGTCATCGGCGCTGCGCAGGGCGACCAGCGTGCTGACCAGCGCGGCGCGGCGGTTCGCAAGCCCCTGCATCTGCTCGAGCAACGCCTTCACGTTGTTGTCATCGCCCTTGGCGTAGCCGAACTGCGTCGCGTAATACGCGGTATCGACACCGGGCAAACCGCCGAAGGCGTCGACGCACAGGCCCGCGTCGTCGGCAATCGCTGGAAGCCCGCCTTCCCGCGCCGCGTGGCGCGCCTTGGCCAGCGCGTTCTCGACGAAGGTGCGGTGCGGCTCCTCGGCTTCGCCGATGCCCAGGCTGGCTTGCGCGATGAGCTCGATCCCCAGCTGCGCGAACATGGCTTGCAGCTCGGCGAGCTTGCCCCTGTTGTTGGAGGCCAGGATGATCCGGGAGATCACGAGGTGAGTGCCGCCGCCTGCAACGTCACCAGTTCGCTGATGCCCTTTTCCGCCAAGCGCAGCAGCTCGTCCATCTCGGCGCGGGTGAAGGCCACGCCTTCGGCCGTGCCCTGCACCTCCACGTAGTGGCCCTTGCCGGTCATCACGACGTTCATGTCGGTGTCGCAGCTCACGTCCTCCACGTATTCCAGGTCGAGCAGCGGCGTGCCGTTGACGATGCCGACCGACACCGCCGCGACCGGCGCATGGATCGGCGACGCGGCCAGCTTGCCCTGCGCGATGAGCTTGTTCACCGCATCCGTCGCTGCAACGAAGGCGCCGGTGATCGCCGCGGTGCGTGTGCCGCCATCGGCCTGCAACACGTCGCAATCGAGGTGGATCGTGCGCTCGCCCAGCAACGCGAGGTCGAACACGGCGCGCATCGAGCGTCCGATCAGGCGCTGAATTTCCTGCGTGCGGCCGCTCTGCTTGCCCCTCGCCGCCTCGCGGTCACCGCGCGTGTGCGTGGCGCGCGGCAACATGCCGTACTCGGCCGTCACCCAGCCTTCACCGCTGCCGCGCTTGTGCGGCGGCACTTTTTCTTCGACCGAGGCAGTGCACAGAACGCGCGTCTGGCCAAATTCGATCAGCACCGAACCCTCGGCGTGGATGGTGAAGCCCCGCGTGATGCGGATGGGACGAAGCTGGTCAGCGGCGCGGCCGGCGGAACGTTGGAAGGTCATAGAGTTGGTGCGGGAGAAATACCGGACATCAGGACGCAGAGGACGCGAAGATTTCGCAGAGGACGCAAAAGAAGACAAAGAAATTGAAAAAAGATTTTTGGATTCCTTTTGCGACCTCTGCGCCCTCTGCGTCGGATGTTGGTTTCGGTGTTCGGGGATCGGACTGCCGGACGCAGAGGTCGGCAAAGTGCGCAGAGGACGCAAAAGAAGCCCAAGACAACATTATCTTGGAAGTCCTTTTGCGTCCTCTGCGAATCCTTTGCGACCTCTGCGTCCGGATACCGGGTTTCAGGTCTTGCGAGCGGCAGACCGCCGGATGGCCTCGTTGATCTCGGCGATCGAGCGCTCGATGGCGGCGTCGTCCAGGTCATCGACCATGG
>JBKJOM010000165.1:0-5655 GCA_046595775.1 Ramlibacter sp.
CAGCAGCGCCAGATGTTCGAAGACACGCTGGCCGAAGACCAGGCGAGCCTGGAGGCGCAACTGCAGGCGCTGCAAGGCGACGCGGCGACCCCGCCTGCAGGCGAGCAGCAGCCGCCAAGCAAACGCAAGCCACGCCGCCAGGCGCTACCCGAGCACCTGCGCCGGGTGGAGCACCTGCACGAACCCGAAGACACGAGCTGCGCCTGCGGCCAGCCGATGGTACGCATCGGCCAAGACGTGAGCGAGCGGCTGGACGTGGTGCCGGCGGAGTTCTTCGTGCACCGTCACATTCGTGGCAAGTGGGCCTGCAAGTGCTGCCAGACGCTGGTGCAGGAGCCGGTGGAGCCGCAAGTCATCGACAAGGGTATGCCCACAGCGGGATTGGTGGCGCACACGCTGGTGGCGCGTTTCGTGGATCACCTGCCGTACTTCCGGCAAGAGCAGATCAATGCACGCTCGGGCGTGCATACGCCGCGCTCCACACTGGCGGCCTGGTCTGGCGCGGGTGGCGCGAGCCTGATGCCGCTGTACGAAGCGCATCGCGCGTTCGTACTGGGCGCGCGCGTGCTGCACGCTGATGAAACCCCGGTGAAGATGCTCGATCCGGGTGCGGGCAAGACTGCCAGAGCCTATGTGTGGGCATATGCGCGAGGGGAGTTCGATGAAACAGCAGGTGTCATCTACGAGTTCTGCACGGGGCGCGGCTCGAAGTACCCCGCGAAGTTCCTGGCCGACTGGCGCGGCAAGCTGACCTGCGATGACTACGGGGGCTATGACACGCTGTGGAAGCTCCCCGGTCGCATCGAGGCCGGGTGTCTGGCGCATGCGCGGCGCAAGTTCGACGAAATGGTCAAGACCAACGCGAGTACGGTGGCGCAGCTGACCATCCCTCGCATCGCGCGGCTGTACCGACTGGAGAGTCAAGCGCGCGAGATGACGCCAGCAGATCGGCTTGCGCATCGCCAGCGGCATGCCGCGCCACTGTGGGAGGAGCTGCATACATGGATGCAGCAGGAGCGATGCCGCGTGCCTGATGGTGGGGGCATCGCCAATGCCCTGGATTACAGCTTGAAGCGCTGGACGGCACTGGGCCGATTCCTCGAAGATGGCGCAGTGAGCATTGACAACAACCACATCGAGAATTTGATGCGGCCATGGGCAATGGGACGCAAGGCATGGCTGTTCGCCGGCAGCGAACTCGCCGGCCAGCGCGCGGCAATCGTGATGAGTCTGGTGCAGTCAGCCAAGCTGCATGGGCATGATCCGTGGGCCTACCTGAAGGACGTGCTTGAGCGTCTGCCCACACATCCGAATCGTCGTATCGACGACTTGCTGCCCCATCGTTGGAAAATCGAGGCTGCGAACATCTCCGGCCGCCTTCAATGAAAAACATAGAGACCCTGATCGATGACGGCGGCAGCATTAGCATCGCTGTCCTTGCGCCGATTGGCTGCGTCGCGGCCGCCACCGACGGCAGCAACTGTCTGGCCATGCTGGTGCGACGCGATGGAGAGCGCCTGTACGATTTGATGGCCCGATTCGACATGGCAATTGGTTTGGCATGGTCGACTGGCCAGTTCACCGACGAAGTCAACGATCGCGACAGCTGACAGGGTTGGCGGCTGATCGCCACAGTCAAGACGGGATAGCCAGCCGCTTACCCACACCCGCCACTGACACTCCGAGCTGAGCACATTCGCTCAGAACTTGCGCCTTCAGTTCGGTGCTGTGGCGTCGCCGCACGATCTTCTTGGAGTCTTTCATGGTGTCCACCTAATTTCCTTGGTGGACACCATCCTTGCCGCTTAGACGATCAGATTCAAGAAGGGGATGGCCGGGCGCTTATTTCGCGCAGCCCAGGCAGCCCATGCACCTCCTACAGGAGCTCAAGCGACATCCAGCAATAGCTGCTTCGCGTGCAGGTCAACAGAGATCGGAACGGCGCGCAAGCAGTCCGTCGAACACGGCTTCGAGTTGGGGATGCACGCCGCGTACTCCTGCGACGACCTGGGCGGCCCAGTCGAAGTAGGTCTGCTTGCGTTCTGCCGACCAGTCCGCTGGCGGCGAGGCCAGGATGTCACGCAGATTGCTGATCTTGTCGGCCAACTTGACGAGTTTGGCCTCGGTCGAAATGCGTGGCGCGTGATCGACCTGCCGCTGCTTACGCACATGCTTCTCAAGTGACTTGTCGTCGGTGACCTCCAGAACCACCGATGCGATCTTCGATCCAAAGAGCGCCTGAATTTCGTCGGCTGTCGTCTCGGTATCCTCAATGGTGTCGTGCAGGACGGCAGCGCAAAGTACCGTAACATCATCAACGCCACCTTCGTTGGCAAGTACGTGGGCCAGCGCGATCGGGTGGTTTATGTACGGCGACGCCTCCGCGTCCTTGCGTCGCTGGTTCCGGTGCTTGTCTGCGGCGAAGGCCACTGCCTTCACGAAGGCGCCCAGTTGGCTTCCAGTGCTTTTCATGCGCTACTTCCCTTGTTGCGATCTATCTGGCTTGGGGTCAATAGGGTTCAGGGTCAGGGATTGGCAGCGGCTCACCAGGCTCGAACTTCCAGTCGAGGAACGGGCTGGCCGGGCTGTATGCCCGCTTTGACGTGTAGAGCGTCCACCCATCGGCCAAGGTTCGCACGGCACTGTCCACTTCTCTATGAATACCTTTCAAGAGCAGATAGTGACATGCCTTTCCATGCATTGCGGCCGTCAGGTCGCCCTCACCCAGAGCAGCCCGCAGATCAATTGCACGCCAATCCGGCTTGACAAGCAAATCGCCTTGGCACATGCCCTCAAAGGGGACATGAACGTAACGGACACAAGCGGCGGTGTTGAATGGAAGGCCGTCATCGGGGCCAGCTAGTCCAAACGCGTGCTGAAGGTGCAGTCCTGTGCGGCGTGCGCGGTCGATTTGTTCCGCAACAAGCATTCGCCACACCTCCTCATCGAAGAAAGGGAAGGAAACAGACTGCACGTTCGGAGACTTGATCAATTCCCTGATCACATCGGCCACACCTGCTGGCAACTTCCTCGAATCTTCCGTCATCATGAAATCACCTTGATGGCATCAGCCCCAGGCCGAAAATCCAGTCGCCAGGATCGTTTTGCGCATCGACTCAGGCAGTCTAACCCCGTGTACCTCATACAGCAGTTCATGCGACCCATCCGGCACAAATTGCTTTGCATCGTCCAGCGTCGGCATGGTCGCCAGCAGCGTGTTATCGGCCGTGTAGACCTCGTACCCGTCCTCTGACTGCTGGATGCTGAAGTTGGTGGGCACATACACGCCCAGCATCTCGCACGCTGCGCCGAACGGTTTCATCATCCGGTTGACCTCGCGCGGCAGCGTGCGGTCATACAACTCGTTCAACCCGGTCGCACCCAATCCCTTGTAGCGAGCCACTTGGTGCGCCCCACGCGTCCAGGACACCGCATCCAACCCTTGGTGTGCAGCGTGCAGCAAGCCCAGCTTCATTGCCAGCGCAGCCCACTCTTTCAAGAACGGTGGACATTCGTTTTCGGTCGGGTCCATGTCGCCCGCGCTGATCGCCCGGCGCGCACTTTGCGCCCAGTCACTTTGAACTTCGTGCAACAAGAGCACGCGCTCGCCATCAGCCCCCTCTCGCACGTCACAGCGAACATGCACCAAGACATTGCGAACATCGAAATGTCTTGAAAAGAAGCTGGCCGGGTAATACGGCAATGTGATCAGCCATTCCCGATAGTCTTCGCCCCCTGACCAAGCCAGGTGCCCCCAGCGGCCCAGCGCGCCACGTTTGGGAAAGTGCTGCTTGGCGTGGCTGGACGCCAGTGCTGCGGCGGACTCCGCGGTGGGCAAAAGCGAGCGACCCAGGACGTCATGAATGACGACCCCGTCGAAAGTGACCGCTTGCCAATGCAGCTCCGTCCCCCAGAGTGTCTGGTGCTCGATCTGCTCGATTCGGTAGCCCAGGATCGGGTCGTAGCGGACGACGGCTCGCTCTTGTCCGCGCTGTGCTTTGGGGAGTTTCTTGGCGCGTCTGAGTGCTTTGGGCGGCAGTTTGGCAGTGAACCGAAGCTGTCGCTGCGCGTCCTGCACTACGGGGATGACGGACAACTTCAACTTGGCGAAATTGCACCATTCCGCCAAATGAGACGCCGTGGCCTGTTCGCCAGAGTCGTCGAGCGCAATCAGCTTGGTCAAAAGCTGCGACCTCAGAAGTTCTTCTTCCCGCAGCCCCTTCTTCTGCAGGTTTTCGATCGTTGCTAACCATTGGCCGGCGTCTGCTTTGGCACGGCCCATCCCGCGGAGACGTTGTTGCAGTACGCTGAAGACTAGCGGAACGCCGAATTGATCATCCGCTTGCACCGGCGGAAGGAACTCGTGCAGCTGGTTGCGCGTGGCCTTGCGCATCCAACATAGTCGAAGGTGTTCCGTCACTGCGACGAGAAACACAATAGCACGCGTCGAGCGAAGACCTTTGAGCAGTACAACCGCATCGATCGCGGGTATGCCGGCCTGCTTCTTGGCGCTCCTGAGTTCGGTCAACGTCTGACCGGATAGTGAAAAGCCATCGCCGTCAAACCGCACAACGTCGATGAACAACCCGGAATCATTCCGCGCGAGAGGTGAATTCACGGAATGCCGGAAGACGTTTATTTGCCCTAACTCGGTGTGCTCCCAAAAACGCCGCGCAGACAACCCGTACTGGCATCCGTTCAGACGGAATTCCAGGATGTTTGGCTCAAGTTTCATTTAGCCGCGTCGTGATCGATCCATCCCACACGCAAGCGACTTGGGCTCCTGCCACGCCGGAGCGTAACGGTTGATTCCTCACCTTTTAATGTCAGCTTTCGTGGTCAGGAGTTCGACATTCGGCCAGCGTGCCTCAGTGCGAACGCCTGGAACACTGCTGCTACGCCGGCTCTCAACTGACTCCCCCCAAACTTCCGCTCCGAGCGGTAGCGCATTGAGATCCGCCCTTGCCTCGCGCCAAGTTGGGTAATGTCTTTCCAACAGCAACACGAACGCCTGACTGTGCGTCGGCTCCAGCAGGTGCAGCATTTCATGCACAACGACATACTCGAGCAAGTCCTGCGGTTTTTTGACTAACTCGGTGTTCAAGCGGATGTGGCCCAGGGAAGAATTGCAGCTGCCCCACTTGGTCTTCATGCGCTGCAGGAAGTAGCCCGAGACCTGCACGCCGAGACGCTGCTCCCAGCGGGCGATCATGGCGGGAACGGCGGCATGCAGGAGACACTTATGCCACTCGTGCATCACTTCCGCGCGTTTCGCCGCGTCACTGCCCGGGCGTACTGACAGCGTGATTCGCCGGTGGCCGAGCTTCACGGTGGGCTTTGCATCCGCCTCGATCACCGTTAGCAGATGGTTACGGCCCCAAAGCTGATGAGTCTCCCGCTCGATGTACTGTCGCTGTGACTCGCGTGCCTGGTTGCGCAGAGCCTGTTGCTGCATCCGAATCCACCCCAGCTTGGAGATGGCATAGGCCCGTGCCACCTCCGTGCGGGTGCTGGTGGGCGCGACCAAGGTCACCCGGCCCTCGGGCGGGTGGACTGTGAGGTGCACGTTCCGAACGCTCTTGCGCGTCAGGGCGATCGGAACGTGCACCTCACAGTCCACCCGCCCGAGGGCCGGGTGACCTTGGTCGCGCCCAC
>JBKJOM010000270.1:0-7578 GCA_046595775.1 Ramlibacter sp.
TTTCTCTTCCCGCGGCTTGGACGCAGTGGTGTCTGATTTGGTACTGCCTTTGGGCATGCCCCATCGTACACCATCCACTTGGATGGTAGACATGGTGCCTTTGCCTTGTGCTGCGGCCGTTCCAGGGATCAGCGGCGGCGTGCGTCACGCAACATGAACAGGTAGAGGCTCTCCACCTTCTCGCGAGCCCAGGGGGTCTTCCGCAGGAACTTCAGGCTCGAGGTGACACTGGGGTCGTGCGTGAAGCAGCGCACCGGTATGCGCACTGCAAGTTCGGCCCACCCATAGTGAGCCTCGAGTGCCGTGACGATGGCCTCCAGCGTCAGGCCGTGCAGAGGGTTCCGCGGCTGGGCGGAAGGGGATTCAGGGCCCGGCATGGGCGCATTTTGCCCGCCGGCTTTCCGCTTAGGATTCGCACTTCAAATTCCTACAACAAGGACATCCCATGTTTTCTCACGTGATGGTTGGCTGTTCAGACCTGGAACGTACGCGCCAGTTCTATGACGCGGTGCTTGGCACGCTTGGCATCAAGCCCGGCTTCCTGGACCGGCACCGGATTTTCTGGCGCTCGCCGGCCGCAGCCTTCGGCGCGACACTGCCGATCAACGGCCAGGCGCAAACCATCGGCAATGGCAGCACCATCGGCTTCGCATGCAACACGCCGGAGCAAGTGGACGCCTGGCACGCCGCGGGCATCGCAAACGGCGGCACGACTTGTGAAGATCCGCCCGGTGTTCGGGAAGGAACGACCGGCCGGCTGTATCTCGCTTACCTGCGCGATCCCGACGGCAACAAGCTGTGCGCGATGCACCGCTTGCCAAAGGACGCCTAAGGACGAGAATCCGGACTTTGCGGCGGGAGGTTCCATGACATCCGGCGTCGATACCGCATTCAACGGCTCGGTGGCGCAGTTCTATGAGCGCTACATGGTGCCGCTCATATTCCAACCTTATGCCGTCGATCTCGCATGTCGCGTGGCGCTGGCCGCGCCGCGTCGCGTGCTGGAGCTCGCCGCCGGCACCGGTGTCGTGACGCGGCAACTGGCGCTGATGCTGGAGCCATCGGCCGAAATCGTGGCCACGGACCTCAACCCGGCAATGATCCAGGAGGCGGCGCGCATCGGCACCTCACGGCCGGTCGAATGGCGCGAGGCGAACGCGATGCAGTTGCCTTTCGAGGATGCCTCGTTCGATGCGGTCGCGTGCCAGTTCGGCGTGATGTTCTTCCCCGACAGGCCGCACGCTTTTGCGCAGGCACGCCGTGTGCTGCGGCCCGGTGGCCTGTTTGCTTTCAACGCCTGGGGGCCCATCGCCGCCAACGCGTTCGCCGACGCGGTCACCGACGCGCTGGCTACGGTGTTCCCCGCCGATCCGCCACGGTTCATGGCGCGCACCCCGCACGGCTATCACGACGCCGCGCGCATCGCGCAGGACCTGGCGGCGGCGGGCTTCACGAGTACACCGACGATCGAAAGTGTGGCGTTCACCAGCCGTGCGGTGTCGGCAGCCATCGCGGCGCGCGCCTACTGTGAAGGCACCCCGCTGCGGGGTGAGATCGAAACGCGCGACCCCCATGGGCTGCAGCGCGCCACCCTGGCGGCTGAATCAGAGCTGGCGCGTCGCTTCGGTAGCGGACCGATCGAAGGCCGCATCGAAGCCCTCGTGGTGACTGTCAGAGCCTAGTCGCTCACACGCCCGGAGGGCTGAAACCTGCTTCTGCCCACGCGCACGCACTGGCGCGTGTCAGCTTGAAGCCCGGCGAGACGCTCGCCTGCCCCAGCACCTCGCCTGCCGCATTCGTCGCGCGCAGCACGGCAGACGGAGACTCTTCGTCGGGTTCGATGTCCAGCGTGACGCTCACGCGCTCGCCCTGGTGGGCGATTTCGATCTGCTGGTGCAGCGTCGCGTGCAATTGCTGCTCATGCCGACGCACGAACTCGGCGGCGGTCTTCACCAGCGTGTTGAAGGCGGGCGTGTCCAGCGGCTTGGGGTTCTTCTTGTCGCGGCCCATGGTCCAGGGCCCGACGAGCGCTGGTTCCACCTGGCCATCGGGCGTCATGGCCACCGCCCAGCCATCGTCGTCCTCGTTCTTGATCACCTGGGCCGTCCAGCCGTTGTCCTGCCACAGGCGTGCTTCGTGAATGGCGGCTCGTTCGCCGCTGCTAGTCATTTCGTTCATCCAGGATTGTTGCATCAGCCGTACTGGACCAGGCGCAGGCGGGCCCCATCGACGCCGCGTGCACGACCTGATTCGCCGCCAGGTCACGAATGGGCACAGAATGGAAGAGCAAGGCCATGAAATACAAAGACTATTACGAAACGCTGGGCGTGCCGCGCGAGGCCACGCTGGACCAGATCAAAAAGGCGTACCGCAAGCTCGCGCGCGAAAACCATCCCGATCTCTCCAAGGCGGCCGGCGGCGAAGAGAAGTTCAAGGAAGTGGGCGAGGCCTATGCGACGCTGAAGGATTCGGAAAAGCGCAAGGCTTATGACGAGCTGGGCCGCCGGCCGGCGGGTGAAGAGTTCGCGCCGCCACCGCAGTGGGAGCAGCACTTCGGGGGCCGGCCCGGCGACTTCGGCAATGTCGACCTGGAGGAGTTGCTCAACTCATTGGGCCGTGGTCGCGCCGGCAACGGCGCGCGCGCTGCGCGGCCGCTGCACGGGCGCGACTTTGAAACCACTGTCGCTGTCAGCCTGGAAGACGCGAATCGCGGCACGACCGTCAACCTCGAAGTTGGCGGTGAAGACGGCGCACGCACGCTCGAAGTCAAGATTCCGCCCGGCGCGAGCGAAGGCCAGAAGTTGCGGCTGAAGGGCAAGGGTGGCAAAGGGCGCAACGGCGGTGCCGACGGCGACATCTACCTTCACTTGACGCTTGCCCCGCACGCGGTGTTCCGCCCCGACGGGCACGACCTTTATTTCGACCTGGTGCTCGCGCCCTGGGAAGCGGCACTGGGCGCCGACGTGGAGGTGCCGACTCTGGAAGGCGCGGTGGTGCTCACGGTGGCGGCAGGCACGCGCACCGGGCGCAAGCTGCGTGTGCGCGGCCGCGGCCTGGCCAACGGCAAGGGCGGGCGTGGCGACCTTTACGCCATCGCCCGCATCGACGTGCCCGCAACACTGACCGAGGCAGAGCGCGCGCTCTTCCGGCAACTGGCCGAAGTCTCGAAATTCGATCCGCGCGCGGGCGCGGGGAGGTGAAGCATGGCAACCCAAGTCATTGAAGCGGCCTGGCTGGACCGGCGCGAAACCATCACCCTCACCGAGCTGTGCCGCGTTTGCGCGTTGACCACCGACGAACTGCATGAACTGGTTGCGTACGGTGCGCTGGCGCCGGTGGCCGATGCGCGCAGCGAAGCCAGCTTCAGCGCCGAGTGGGTCATGCCGCTGCGCGCCGCGGGGCGGTTGCGGCGCGACCTCGAGCTGGACATCTTCGCCGTGTCGATCTTGCTGGGCTACTTGCAGCGCATCAGCGCGCTGGAGGGCGAGCTGCGTTCGATGCAGGCGCTACAGGCGTCTCACGCGCCTTGGGCGTTTGCTCCATGATCGCCCCTGTCCCAGATCTTGAATTTCCGCGGCACCAGACGCAAAAGAGGGTCAGCGACCGGCCGCAGGACTGGCTCGAATCGACGCTCCTGCTGGACCTGGACGATTCCAAGCTGCGCCTGAAGGCTCGCTCGCTGGTGCAACTTTGCCGCACCGACCGCGACAAGGCGCTGGCCATCTACGGCTTCGTCAAGCGCTTGCCCTACACGAAGCGGATCAAGCTCAGATACCCCACCGCGCGTGACGTGCTCAACGCGCACGGTGGCGACGGCGACGACAAGGCAACGCTGCTGATCGCATTGATGCGCTCCGTCGGTATCCCGGCGCGTTTGCGCTACGTCGAGATGCGCGGCGACATGCTGCGCGGGTTGATCGGGCGCGACGCCGGCGGCGCGCCCACTCGCGGAGGTCTGGCTGGGCCGCTGGGTGCGCACCGACACCTACATCTTCGATGCGGCCTATGTGGACGCCGCGCGTCATCGCCTGAAAGCGAACGGGTGGGCGTGCGGCTGGGGCATTCACGTCGACGCCCAGCTTCTGTGGGACGGCAAGAACGACGCGTTCCTGGGCGGCTTGCCCCCCGAACAGGACCCGATGATCACGCGGCTGCTGTGCGTGGTGAGTGACCCACTGGAGCTGGTGTCGGGCCCCAAACAATCGAGCGGACTGCGCTACCGGCGATCGCTGCGCGCGCTGCAATGGAACGCACTGGCGCCCGCCATGATCCGGGCCATTCACGACCTTCGCACCAAGCGCCGCTGACTCAGCCTGCGGTCGGCGACCCGGTGCCAGGTCCTGAATTTTGTCCGCCGGCAATGCACGCTCCAAAATGAAGAAGGGGCCCGCGGGCCCCTTCGATGTTCAGGCGTGGAGCCGCTGCGTCAAGGGCACGGCCGCTGCGCGACCGTAGCCGGACGCAGCGCCTTGGTCGTGCCGCTCTCGTCGCCCGGAATGGGCATCGCGTTGATGGTGAACGTGCAGCCGTAGGTCGAGGCGGCCACGGTGGAAGCGGTCACGACGTCGTCGCCGGCCGGCTTGGCGCCGCCACCTTCCCACTTGAGCATGTCGTCAAAAGCCTTGACCTGTTCGGCGATCGTGAAATCGCAGTGGCTCACGCCGCGGATCGCACGCTGCACCAGGAAGGCACTGTTGCCCTTCGCGGCAACCCGCTTCTGGTACACCTGCTCCATGCTGAACGGCACGAACAGGTCACCGAGCGTGTGGATGGAGACCACCGGAATCTTGAACTCGCCGTTCGCCTTCGGGATCCAGCGCAGCCCGTCGGTGCGCAGGCGGTTCGCGTCGGGCGAGGCTGTCAGCTTGATCGCAGATGCGTTCAGCGCGGTCGAGCCGTCCACGTCGCCATCGATGGTGTAGGTGAAGGCGTTGGTGTCGAGCACGTTCTTGTTCAGGATGCCGGTAACGGTGCCGTCCGAGCCGAAGGTGCCGTAGGCCGACGGGAAGCTGCCGCCAAATGCGATGCCGAGATCGAACATCGGACGCGGGCCGCCGGTGATGTTCTGCAGCACCGAGAGGTACTTCACGCCCTGCGCGGTCGGCACCGACGGGAAGGTCGTGAACAGCGTGTTCGTGACCAGTGTGCGGATGTCGGCGAACTTGTCGGTCGGATACGCCGGCACGCCTGCCAGCACCTGCGCTGTGACCTGCATCGCCGCGAACTGGTTAAAGAGCTCAGTGTCGCCGACCACACCGCACATCGGCACCGCGCCGCTGTACTTGACCTTGTGGATCGCGGTGTTGGCGGCTTCGTCCTCGATCGCCGCGGCGGTGATGTGGCCACCCATCGAGTGGCCGGTGATGTAGATCTTGGTCGGGGCGGTGAGCGTGCGGCCGTTCTTTGCGCTGATCGCGGCGAACTCCTGAGCTAGCGCGTTCGTATCTTCGACGCCGGCGCGGACGTCGTAGTAGTTCTTCGAGTAACTCGATGCGGCCCAGGCATAGCCGTTCTGGATCAGGTAGCGCCGGATCGTCGGCGCGCTGACGGTCAGCGCCGCGCCGGTGCCTCGGAAGCCGTGTGCGTACATCACGAGCTTGCCGTTCCAATTGGTGGGCACCTCGACCTGATAATCCGCACCGCCGAGTACGCCGGCCCAGCGGCTGGTCGTGCTCATGTCGACGACATCGCCGGTGGCCGCGGCCATCGCAGTGAACGTCGTCGCTGTCGGGCTCGAGGTGGTGAAGACGCGGGCGTCCTGCGGCCGGGTTTCTTCGGGAGCTGGGGCCGAATCGCCGCCGCCGCAGGCGACGAGGAGCGAGCTGGCGGCGAGGGCAACGGCGAGGGCCGTCGACTGCCACGGTGAGCGATGGTTCATCTGCATGTCTCCTGATTATTGGCGGGGCGGTGAAGGCGCGCAGGGCGCGCGCATGAGGAGAATAGCCCGCATCGTCCGGCCACCGGGAGGCGAGCTAACCCTTGGCCGGAGTCGCGTTCGGGACATGATCGGCGGGCTGATGCCAGCGCATCAGCGGGCACTAAAGGTCCGCGTCTTCACGCGTGCAGCACCAAGCGCTGTGCCTGTCCGCTCTGACCTTGCGCCGGCAGCGCACAGCACAGCAGCGCTTCGCCCGGCGCGCATGGGTAGGCCGGCGGACTCAGGTAGGTGACCTCACCCTCCAACACCTGGGTCTTGCAGGTGCCGCAAGAGCCACCGCGGCAGCTGAATTCGGGTGTGAGCCCGCGCTGCTCGGCCAGCTCCAGCAGCGTACCGGTCGCGGGCGTCCAGCGGGCTTCCTTGCTGGATTCGCTGAACAGCACCTGCACGTCGCTCGTGGCTACCGGTGCCAGCACGGGCGCCAAGGCGGGCGCATCCAGGCGACGCCGCAGCGAGGCCGGGCCGAACGACTCGGCATGGATGCGGTCGTCCATCACACGCTGGTCGCGCAAGCCGTCGTACAGGGCCTGCATGAATTGCGGCGGGCCGCAGAGGTAGAAGTCGTGGTCGCCAAAGGGCAGCACCTGCTGCAGCAGTTCCAGGTCGATCCGGCCTTGCAGCTCAAAGTCGCGGCCCGCCACGCTGCCGTCTTCGGGCGCCGCGGTCACGCGGATGATCTGCAGCGCATCGCCGCCGCGCCGGGCCAGTTCGGCCAACTCGGCATCGAAGCCCCGATCAGCCTGGTTGCGGGTGGCGTAGATGAAGGTGGTGAGCCGCACGTGGCGCTTGCGCAGACCCTCAAAAACAATGTGTCGCAGCATCGCCAGCAGCGGGGTCACGCCGATGCCACCGGCCAGTAGCACCGCAGGGCGGTGCTCCAGGGCATCGATGGTGAAGCCACCTTGAGGGGCGCGGGCCTCGATCAGATCGCCGACCCGCACATGGTCATGCAGGTGGCTGGAGACCTGGCCCTGGCGTTTGATGCTCAGACGGTAAACCCCGTCAGACGGCGCGACAGACAGTGTGTAGGTGCGGATGAGTGCATGGCTGTGGCCCGCCAGCTCCAAGCGGATGGGCAGATGCTGGCCGGCCAGGAATGCGGACGCAGCAAAGCCATCGGCCGGCTCCAGGTAGAACGACCGCACCGTGCTGCTCTCTGCTTCGATACGCGTCACACGAAACGGGCGCCAGCTGTCACGCAGCGCGGCTGCCTGCAGCTTGGCCTGGGCGTCTTCCCAGGAGCCGGTCATGAGGGCATTGGGCGAGACCTCGTCCAACGTCCAGCGCAGCGCCAGGGCATTGCGCCGGCGCACGATTTGCTCGACGCGGAAGGTCCACATCCGCTCGGCGCCCTGGAAGGCGGCGATTTCCGGACCGTCGAAGATCACCTCGGCATGGCCGCTGAGCTGTAGCAGGTCGCCGCTGGTGAAGTCCACGAACACCAGGCCGGCACGCGGGTTCACCAGCAAATTGCCGAAGGTGTTGAAGTGCAGGTTGCCGGCGAAGTCGGGGATGTGCAACACATCACCCACGATCTTCACAAAGCCGGGCTTGCCGCCGCGATGCGACACATCGACCGCCGGCTCGGGGTGTTCGGCATCTCCGGGGAACTGGCTGGCGACGAAGAAGGTGTCGGCCGC
>JBKJOM010000343.1:0-6268 GCA_046595775.1 Ramlibacter sp.
ATCACGGTGGACGTGAAGGGCGAAATTCTCGAACTGAAGAACACGATCAACACGATGGTGGACCAGCTCTCCTCGTTCGCTTCCGAAGTGACGCGGGTGGCGCGCGAAGTGGGCACCGAAGGCAAGCTGGGCGGCCAGGCCGACGTTCAAGGCGTGGCCGGCACCTGGAAGGACCTGACCGACAACGTCAACTTCATGGCCGGCAACTTGACGTCCCAGGTGCGAAATATCGCCGATGTGACGAAGGCCGTGGCGGCTGGTGACCTCTCCAAGAAGATCACGGTAGACGTGAAGGGCGAAATTCTCGAACTGAAAAACACGATCAACACGATGGTGGACCAGCTTCGGTCATTTGCATCCGAAGTGACGCGCGTGGCGCGCGAAGTGGGTACTGAAGGCAAGCTGGGCGGCCAGGCCGACGTGCAAGGCGTGGCGGGTACCTGGAAGGACCTGACCGACAACGTGAACTTCATGGCCGGTAACCTGACCTCGCAAGTACGTGGTATCGCAAAAGTGGTGACGGCCGTGGCCAACGGCGACCTCGAACAGAAACTGACGGTGGAAGCCAAGGGCGAGATCGCAGCCCTCGCCGACACCATCAACGGCATGACAGACACGCTGGCTACCTTCGCCGACCAGGTGACCTCGGTGGCGCGTGAAGTGGGTGTCGAAGGCAAGCTGGGCGGTCAGGCCAAGGTGCCCGGCGCTGCGGGGACCTGGAAGGGTTTGACCGAAAACGTCAACCAGCTGGCGGCCAACCTCACGACGCAGGTGCGAGCGATTGCCGAAGTGGCCACTGCCGTGACGCAAGGTGACTTGACCCGCTCGATCACCGTGGAAGCGCTGGGCGAAGTGGCGGCGCTCAAGGACACGATCAACGAGATGATCCGCAACCTGCGCGACACCACGCAGGTGAACACTGAGCAGGACTGGCTCAAGACCAACCTGGCGAAGTTCTCGCGCATGTTGCAGGGCCAAAAGGACCTGGTCGCCGTGGGTCACCTGATCCTCTCCGAACTGGCACCCGTGGTGGGTGCGCAGCAGGCCGAGTTCTACGTGCTGCGCTACACGCACGACCTGCCCAAGCTGCGCCTGATGGCCAGCTACGCGGCGGACGGGCACGGCTCGTACGGCAAGGAGCTGGAGATGGGGCAAGGCCTGGTGGGCCAGTGCGCGCACGACAAGAAGAAGATCCTGCTCACGTCCAACATCCCCGACACGCTGAAGGTGTCGTCGGGACTCGCAGCGGTGCAGCCGCTCAACGTCCTTGTGATGCCCATCATCTTCGAGGGGCAAGTCCGTGGTGTGGTGGAACTGGCCTCAGTCGAGCGCTTCAACCCGACCCACCAGGCCTTCCTCGACCAGCTGATGGAATCGATCGGCATCGTGATCAACACGATCGAAGCCAACATGCGGACGGAAGACCTGCTGACGCAGTCGCAGTCGCTGGCGCAGGAACTCCAGAGCCGCCAGCAGGAACTGCAGACCACCAACGAGGAGCTGCAGGAAAAGGCCCGCCTGCTGGTCCACCAGAACCACGAGGTGGAGCGCAAGAACCAGGAAGTGGAGCAGGCGCGGCAGGCCCTGGAAGACAAGGCCAAGCAGCTCGCCCTGACCTCCAAGTACAAGTCCGAGTTCCTGGCGAACATGTCGCACGAACTGCGCACGCCGCTGAACTCGCTCTTGATCCTGTCGGACCAGTTGTCGAAGAACCCTGAGGGCAACCTCACGCCCAAGCAGGTGGAATTCGCCAAGACGATCCACTCGTCCGGCAACGACCTGCTGATGCTGATCAACGACATCCTGGACCTGTCCAAGATCGAGTCGGGCACGGTGGTCGTCGACGTGAACGAGCTGCGCCTGTCGGACCTGCAGCTGTATGTCGAGCGCACGTTCCGCCACGTGGCCGAGGCGAAGAACGTGGACTTCATGATCCACACCGGCATGAGCCTGCCGACCTCGATGGTCACGGATGTGAAGCGCCTGCAGCAGATTCTGAAGAACCTGCTGTCCAACGCGTTCAAGTTCACGCACCAGGGCCATGTGACGCTGACGGTGGAGGAGGTTTTCACCGGCTGGTCGCTGGACAACGACGAGCTCAACCGCGCCCAGCAGGTGCTGGCCTTCTCGGTCGAAGACACCGGCATCGGCATCTCGTCGGACAAGCAGCAGATCATCTTCGAGGCCTTCCAGCAGGCCGACGGCTCCACCAGCCGCAAGTACGGCGGTACGGGCCTCGGCCTGGCAATCTCGCGGGAGTTGTCCAAGCTGCTCGGCGGTGAGATTCGCCTGGCGAGCGCGCCGGGTCAGGGCTCGAACTTCACGCTGTACCTGCCACTGGTCTATACCGGCTCGCGCGGCCAGCGCCGAGGGGGCGCGCCGCAGTTCGAGAACCGCGTCGCCCTCACCACGCCGCCGATCGCCAAGCGAACGCCGCTGCGCATAGAGCCTGAGGTCGAAGACGCCGTGGTGGGGGGCGAAGAGAGCATCATGCTCAAGAACGAGGCGCAGGACGACCGCGACACCATCGTGCAGGGCGACCTCGTGCTGCTGATCGTCGAGAACGATCTCGCATTCGCGCGCTTCCTGCTGGATGCCGCGCGTGCCAAGGGATTCAAGGGCCTGGTGACGTCCATGGGTGCAGGCGCCCTCACGCTGGCGTCGCAGTACAAGCCCGCGGCAATGACGCTGGACATGTATCTGCCCGACGTGGACGGCTGGCGCGTGCTCGACCGCCTGAAGCAGGACATGGGTGCGCGGCACATGCCGGTGGTCGTGATTTCCACCGACGACTCGAAGGAGCGCGCTTTCCGCTCCGGCGCGATGGCCTTCCTCGAGAAGCCCATCCAGTCCAAGGAAGTGCTGGACGCCATGATCGACAAGCTGCACTCCTACCTGTCACGCAGCCAGAAGACGGTGCTGGTGGCCCTGAAGGATGCGGCGGCTCGCCGTGACCTGCTGGCGCATCTGGAGGACGAACAGTTCTCGCTGGTCGTCGCCAAGACGGCCGACAAGGTGGCCGAAGCGCTGGAGGAAAGCCGCTTCGACTGCGTGATCCTGGAGGATGGCTTCGCTGGCCTGGATGCGCGCGAGTGCAAACGGCTGCTGGCAACGCAGGCAGAGCTCGGCCCCCTGCAGCTGCTGCTCTACCGCGGCACCGGCAAGGAAGGCAAATTCGCTTGGCACCCGGACGACATGGTCTCGATCCACGAGGCGCACTCGATCCCCAAATTGTTCGACGATGCGCTGCTGGCGTTGCACCACAACCTGGCCAAGCTGCCGGAGTTCAAGCGCGGAGTGATCAATGGCATCCACGAGTCGAGCAAACCGCTGGCGGGCAAGCGCGTGCTGATCGTCGACGACGACATGCGCAACATCTTCGCCCTCGCGACTGTTCTGGAAGAGCATGGCATGGACATTGTGTGGTCCGACAACGGACGTGACGCTATCCAGCGAGTAGCATCCGATCCACAGATCCAGGTGGTGCTAATGGATATCATGATGCCCGAGATGGACGGCATGGCCACCATGAAGGAAATCCGCAAACTGCCGGCGGGCAAGAGCCTGCCGATGATTGCGGTGACGGCCAAGGCCATGAAGGGTGACCGCGAAAAGTGCATCGAAGCAGGCGCATGGGACTATCTCTCCAAGCCAGTGAACACACAGGACCTGCTCACGGTCCTGCGTGCCTGGCTCCACCAATGACCAGGATGGCGGCCGAAGCCCCAACCGCCGGCCTGGAGCAGCAGGAGAAGGTCAACATCCTGGTGGTCGATGACCTCCCGGAAAAGCACGTCGTCTTCCGCACCATCCTCGACGAGCTGGGCCAGAACATCATCAGCGCCCGCTCGGGCAAGGAGGCGCTCGCCGCCATCCTCGAGCAGGACTTCGCGGTGATCCTGCTGGACGTCAACATGCCCGACATCGACGGGCTGGAGACCGCCGGCCTCATCCGCCAGTACAAGCGCTCGGCGCAGACGCCGATCGTGTTCATCACGGCGTATGTCGATGACGTGCAGGCTTCGCGCGGTTATGCGCTGGGCGCGGTGGACTACATCCCTTCGCCGGTGGTGCCTGAAGTGCTGCGATCGAAGGTGCGCGTCTTCGTCGAGCTGTACCGCATGAACCGACAGCTGCAGGTGCAGGGGGACCAGCGTGAGGCGCTGGCGCGGTCCGAGACGGCGCGACAGGCGGCCGAGGAAGCGATCCATCGCGCCGACTTCCTGGCCGAGGCCAGCCGGATGCTCTCGCGCTCGCTCAACCTCGACGACACGATCAACGCGGTGCTGGAGTTGTGCGTTCCCATGCTCGCCGAGCGTGCCATCCTGGGCATTCCAGACAAGGAAGGCGGCGTGCGGCGCCTGGAGATGTACCCGGCCCCGCGCGCTGACGACACGGAAGCTTTCACGCCGGAGCTGCGTGCCGAGGCCGACCAGGTGATCCGCGACAAGGAGTTTCGCCTGTGGAAGAACGGCGCGCGCTCGGCCGCGATCTTCCCGCTGATGGCGGGCGACGAGATTCGCGGCGCGCTCGCGCTGATCGGCAACGCGAAGGACTTTGACTCGACGCGCATCGCGCTGGTACGGGAGCTGGTCAGCCGCGCCGCCATCGCGATGGAAAACTCGCGCCTGTACTCGGTGGTGCAGGATGCCGACCGGCGCAAGAACGAATTCCTGGCGATGTTGGCGCACGAGCTACGCAACCCGCTTGCGCCGATCCGCAACGCAGTGCATATCATGCAGGGCAATGACGTGTCGCAGGCAACGATGAACTGGGCGCGCGACGTGATCGGGCGGCAGGCCGACCACATGTCGCGCCTGATCGACGACCTGCTGGATGTGTCGCGCGTCGTGCAACGCAAGGTCACGGTCAAGCCCGAGAAGTTGAGTCTGTTGTCCTTGATCGAGCGGGCGGTGGAAGCAAGCGAGCCACGCGCCGCCGGCCGTGACCAGGAGATCGTGCTCGACCTGCCAGCCGACCCCATCGAGATCGACGGCGACTCGGTGCGCCTCGCGCAAGTGTTGTCCAACCTCATCAACAACGCCTCGAAATTCTCCGGTACCCACACACGCATCACCCTGAGCGCCGCCTATGCGGATGGCGAGGTGAAGATCACGGTCAAGGACGAAGGCGCGGGCATCGCCCCGGCCTTCCTGCCGCACATCTTCGACCTGTTCTTCCAGGCCGACCAGTCGCTCGATCGTTCTCAGGGCGGCCTGGGCATCGGCCTCACGCTGGTCAAGCATCTGGTGGAACTGCACGGCGGGCGCGTGTCCGCGCACAGCGATGGCGTCGGCAAGGGCACCGAGGTGGCGATCCACCTGCCCGCGCGCGCCGCGCCCAACGGGAAGCCAGGCGCGCTCGGGTCTGGCCAGCGCAGCGTGACGCAGCACCCCCGGGCGCCAGCGCGCATCCTGGTCGTCGATGACCTCATCGCATCCGCGGAAACGCTGATGACCTTGCTGGAGATGGAAGGCTTCGAGGTGAAGACCGCCAACGAAGGCATGGCTGCGTTGAAGATCGCGGAAACCTTCCGGCCCGACGTGGTGCTGCTGGACATCGGCTTGCCCGGCATGAACGGCTTCGAAGTCGCGCACCGGTTGCGGGCGCAGCCCGAATCGCAGGACGCGCTGCTGATCGCGTTGACGGGCTATGGCGAAGCAGAGAGCCGCTCGCGCTCGGTGGAAGCCGGCTTCGACTTCCACATGGTCAAGCCCGCTGACGTGAACCTGCTGCTTGCGATGCTCGCGGACCCCGGCAGCATGCGTCGCTCACCGAAGGCCAAGGTGAGAGCGGCCTGACCCGCTTCGGCGCGCTGCTACAATCGTGGGCTCACACCCGGAGAGGTGGATGAGCGGTTTAAGTCGCACGCCTGGAAAGCGTGTGAGGGTTAATAGCCCTCCGCGGGTTCGAATCCCGCCCTCTCCGCCAGGACACATTGAAACCCGCCCTTCGCGGGTTTCCCGTTTTCTGGTCCTGCGTTTTCTCCATGGGCCGATGTTGTCCCGAGGACGATGACCACAACTTCCCCTGCGACAAAAGGGCGAACCGGCCATGCGGTGCTGGTGGCGGACGACACGACACGACACGGCGCGTCGCGGCTGTGGTCGCGCCGTCCAGCGGACGCGCGCTGCGTTCGTGAGAACGGGCGCTGGCCCTGCGAAGTGGGCCTCGTCCTACAGCGATGCGACTCAACTGTTGCAACAATCGATGCCCATTCAACCGCGCACTGCGCTTCCCGTAGGGGCATTCAATGACACAGGAAAAC
>JBKJOM010000041.1:0-6660 GCA_046595775.1 Ramlibacter sp.
GCCCGGCGTGCCGGGCATTACAAAGCCGAACAACTACCGATGCGAGCGGATCTGCATGGGGTTATGGTTGAGCTTAGAACAAAGCAGTTGTTGGGATGCGATTCAAACTCCTTCACCGGCGGTTGACGATCAGCGCGCCACGCATGGCCGTGCGCAGCGCCATGCCCTGGCCGTTGCGCTGGGCGGTGGTGGCGATCGTGCTGGGCTTTTGCGGGGCGATCGGCCTGTGGGCTTTCGAGTTCGGCAAGAGCATTGCCGGGCTGGATGCCGGCGCGAAGGAAGAGCTGCTCAGGTTGCGGGTCGACATGGCCAAGATGAAGGACGAGCGTGACAAGGCTCAATCCGTGTTCAACACCTCCGCCAGCCTCCTCACCGCCGAGAAGTCGGCACAGGAGCGGCTGACTTCGCAGATCAAATCGCTCGAGGCTGAGAACCGCGCCCTGCGCGATGACCTGGGGTTCTTCGAGAAACTGATGCCCGGCAGCGGCTCCGAGAGCGTGGCCATCCGGGGCATGCAGGCCGAGGTGATGGGCAACCAGTTGCGCTACCAGATCCTCATCATCCACCCGGTCAAGAACGCCGGCGAGTTCCGAGGCAAGCTTCAGGTGAGCCTGGCGGGTACGCTGGTCGGCAAGCCCTGGTCCATGGACCTGCCGGGCGGCCCGGTACCGCTGCAGTTCCGCCAGTACCGCCGGGTCGAGGGCATGGTCGACTTGCCACCACAGGCCGTGGTAAAAAATGTATCAGCCAAAGTCCTGGAAGGCACGGCGACCCGTGCCGTGCAGAACGTCAAGCTTTAGAGCCAACGAGGAGTCACCATGTTTGGAAAAAAGGCACAACCGCCCATCAAGAGCCTGATTGCGCAGGGCAGCCGCATCGAGGGCAACATCAAGTTCACCGAGGGCCTGCGCATCGATGGCGAGGTTTTTGGCAACACCAGCGCCAACCCGGAGCACCCCAGCATCCTGGTGATTTCGGAAGCGGCAGTGGTCCACGGCGAAATCTACGCCGACCACGTGATCATCAATGGCACGGTGCGCGGGCCGGTCCATGCGAAGGAGTTGCTGGAATTGCAGCCCAAGGCACGGATCGAAGGTGATGTGCACTACCGCGCGCTGGAAATGCACCAGGGCGCCATCATTGCGGGCCAGCTGAAGCCCTTGGAGGGGGATGAAAAGCCCTTACTCAAGCTGGCGTCCACCGGTGGCTGACGCAATTCCCGAGCGTTTTGCATTAGTATTGGGAAAGTCGAGTCTTCCCGGAGCAGTCCCCATGAGTGCAGTTGCCGAAAACATCCAGTCTGAAATGCCCGCCCCGCTGATCTTTACCGACAGCGCGGCCGCAAAAGTTGCTGACCTGATCGCCGAAGAGGGCAATCCGGAGCTCAAGCTGCGAGTGTTCGTCCAGGGCGGTGGCTGCTCGGGTTTCCAGTATGGCTTCACGTTCGACGAGATCGCGAACGACGACGACACGGTCATGACCAAGAACGGCGTGTCGCTGCTCATCGATGCCATGAGCTACCAGTACCTGGTCGGCGCCGAGATCGACTACAAGGAAGACCTGCAAGGCGCCCAGTTCGTGATCAAGAACCCGAACGCCACCAGCACCTGCGGCTGCGGCTCCTCGTTCTCGTCCTAAGCCGGGTACACGCAACCCAACACACGGGCGCCTCGGGCGCCCGTTGTGCTTTCCAGCGCCAGCTTTTCGCGGCGCACGATCTTTCGCGCGAGCCAGGCGAAAGCCGTAGCTTCAACTTGCAACGGAGGCAGGCCGGCCTCGGCACTCGAAGCCACCGCAATGCCGGGCAGCAACGCGCCGAGTCGCTGCATCAACTGCGCATTCAGAGCTCCGCCGCCGCACACGATGAGGCGCGCCAAGTCCGGTTGATGGCGCAGCACATCGCCGCTGCAGACGCGTGCCGTCAGTTCGCACAAGGTCGCCTGCACATCCTCTGCCGTCGCGCACGCGGATAGCGTGACCTGCTGCTGCAACCAAGCTGGATTGAACAGGTCGCGCCCCGTGCTCTTGGGCGGCGGCTTCGCGAAGTAGGGCTCGGCCAACAAGGCTTGCAACATCGGCTCGATAACGCGGCCCGACGCGGCCCAGGCGCCTTCGGCGTCATAAGCGGTGCCCTTGTGTTGCGCGACCCAGGCGTCCATCAAGCCGTTGCCCGGTCCGCAGTCGAAACCGAGCATGGCGCCATCGGCGCGCAGCAGCGTGAGGTTGGAGATGCCGCCGATGTTGAGCACGCCCACCGTCTCGCCCCGCCGGCCGAACATCGACTGATGGAAGAAGGGCGCGAGCGGTGCGCCCTGGCCGCCTGCGGCGACGTCGCGTGTCCGGAAGTCCGCCGCCACATCGATGGCCGTCAGCTCCGCGAGCAAGGCCGGCTGGCACAACTGGAGGGTGTAGCCAGTGCCGTCGAACTCCTGGGGACGATGCCGGACTGTCTGCCCATGCGCGCCGATGGCGATGACCGAGTTCGCATCCACTTTCGCGTTCCGCAACAGTTCAGCGACCACCTGCGCGTACACGCGCATCAGCGCATTGCCTGCCAGGGCGGCGCGATGCAATTCGTTGTCGCCCGCGCTGTTGAGCGCCAGCAGTTCAGCTCGCAGACTGACGGGGAATGGTGCGCTTGCATGCCCTGCGACGCGCGGAGACTCGTGCGAGAAATCCGCGAGCACGCCGTCGACGCCGTCGAGCGACGTGCCGGACATGAGGCCGATATAAAGCTCGCGCATGCGGCGATGTTAGCCGCGAAGCACGGGGCTAGTTGCCGGCGACCTGGACCTTTTCCCGGGCCGCGGCTTCGAGCTGCATCCGCATGGAGCCAGCCACGCGCAGGAACTCCGGGCGGGCCTGTGCCGAAAGCGGCATCGCTCCGTTCAGGCGCGCCATCGCGGACGGATTCTGGTGGACACCGTTTACGCGGAATTCGAAATGCAGGTGCGGGCCGGTCGCCCAGCCGGTCTGGCCCACGGCGCCCACGTTCTGCCCTTGCGCGACGGCCTGGCCGGTGCGCACATCGATCCGGCTCAAGTGCGCGTAGACGGTTTGCTCGGTGGCGCTGTGCTTGACGATCACTACGTGACCGAAGCCGTTCTGCTCGCCGGCGAATTCGACCGTGCCTTCGCCGACTGTGCGCACGGATGTGCCGATGTCGGCGGCGAAGTCCACGCCCAAATGGGCCTTCCACTGGTGCAGCACCGGATGGAAGCGCATCTTGAAGCCGCTGGAGACGCGGGAGAATTCCATCGGCGAGGCGAGGTAGGACGCGTCCAGGCTCTTGCCATCGAGCGAGTAGTAGCCGCCCTTGCGGCCCGGCTCCTGGAACCACATGGCCTGGTGCACCTTCCCGCGGTTCACAAACTCGGCCGAGAGGATGCGCCCGGTGCGCAGCGGCTCGCCATCGGCCTCGAGGGTTTCGTACACGACGTTGAAGCGGTCGCCCTGGCGCAGCTGGCGGTGGAAATCGATGTCGCCGGAAAAGAGCTCGACCAGTCGCGTGACCACGCTATCGGGGATACGCGCCTCGTCCGCCGCATTGAACAAGGTGCTGCGCACGGTGCCGCTGCCCAGGCGGGTGGCCAGTTCCAGGGGCGCCGTTTCAACGCGCGCGCCGAAGCCGTTGGCGCCGCGCTCGATCACCAGACGCTTGAACGTACCGCTGTCGTCGCTGGTCCAGCGGGCGGAGAGCTTGCGCAAATAGTGGTTGTCGGAAACCTCGGCGGTGACGTTGCGGTCGCTGCGGGCCAGCAGTTGCACGCGAAAGGTCGGCTCGCGGCGCAGGAAAGCCGCAGCTTGTGCATCGTCGACTCCCAGCCGGGCCAGCAGGGATTCGACCGTGTCGTTGGCGCGTGTCGTCTCGGTGCGAAACAGGTTCAGGCTATTTCGCTCGAGGTCTCGCATTTGGGGCGCGATGGCCAGCGTCTGGACCTGCTCCAGCACCTGGCGCACCTTGACATCGGGCGTGCGCGAATCCAGCCTGGCGACGGCGAAAGCTCCGCCGCCGGCCCCGAGCAGCAGAACCGCGACCAAGGCGGTCACCTGCTTCGGGTGGTGTTCCAGTGCGTGGGCCGCGCGGAACAACAGCTTTTCACCAGCGGCAATGAAACCGTTTTTCAATGATCCGATTCCTGAAGCGGATGCCCGCCGGTAGCGGACCGCGTCATCGCCCCGAAAGGACGACGACGCCGGAGCAGGAAGCGGGCCGACACTAGAATCGGTGCATTCCTACGCGAGGGCCCAGTATAGCCGCCGGCCCCTCTGCTCAGCCAGAAAAAACCTATATGAATCAAGCGCTTGTTACACAATTTCCGGTGACGGATGAGGTTGAGGCGGCGCTAGCCACCAGTCTGCGCGGGGTCGAGGAATTGATTCCCCAGGAAGACTGGCTGAAGAAGCTCGCCCGCTCGGCATCGACCGGGAAGCCGCTGCGCATCAAGTTCGGGCTGGATCCCACCGCACCCGACATCCACCTGGGCCACACGGTCGTGTTCAACAAGATGCGCCAGTTGCAGGACCTGGGCCACACAGTGATTCCGCTGATCGGCGACTTCACCACCATGATCGGCGACCCGTCGGGCCGCAACAGCACCCGGCCTGCGTTGACCCGTGAGCAGATCGAAGCCAACGCGAAAACCTATTTCGACCAGATTGGCGCCTTGCTTGACATGGGCAAGGCCGAGGTTCGCTACAACAGCGAGTGGAGCGACCCGCTCGGCGCGCGCGGGATGATCCAGCTGGCCGCGAAATACACCGTGGCGCGGATGATGGAACGCAACGACTTCCATGACCGCTTCAAGGCCGGCGCTTCGATCAGCGTCCACGAGTTTCTGTACCCGCTCATGCAAGGCTACGACTCCGTGGCGCTCAAGAGCGACCTCGAACTCGGCGGCACCGACCAGAAATTCAACCTGCTGATGGGCCGCCATCTGCAACAGGAGTACGGCCAGGAGCCACAGTGCATCCTGACCATGCCCTTGCTCGAGGGCCTGGACGGCGTCGAGAAGATGTCCAAGAGCAAGAACAACTACATCGGCATTACCGAGGCGCCGAACACGATGTTCGCCAAGGTGCTGTCGATCTCCGACGTACTGATGTGGCGCTGGTTCACATTGCTGAGTTTCCGCAGCGAAGCCGAGATCGCCGCGCTCAAGCAGGAAGTCGACGGCGGCCGCAACCCAAAAGATGCGAAGGTGATGCTCGCCATGGAGATCACGTCGCGTTTCCATGGCTCCGCGGCGGCCGATGCGGCCCAGCAGGACTTCGCCAACCGCAGCAAGGGCGGTGTGCCCGATGAAATCCCGGAAGTGAGCATCAGCGGCGCGCCGCTGGGCATCGCGCAACTGCTCAAGCAAGCCGGGCTGGCGCCGTCCAGCAGCGAAGCCCTTCGCCTGGTGGAAGGCGGCGGCGTGCGCGTGGACTCGTCCGTGGTCAGCGACAAGGCGCTGAAACTTGTCGCCGGGACCTATGTCGTGCAGGTCGGCAAGCGCAGGTTTGCGCGCGTCACCTTGGCATAGCGTTTGGTGCTTTTTTGTACATGCGATGTACAATAAGACCCATGATCACCAACATCGACATCGACGAGGACCTGGTGGTGCAGGCCATGCAGGCCTGCGGCGCGCGCACCAAGCGCGAAGTGGTGGACAGGGCATTGCGCGAGATGGTGGCGCGCGCCAGACGACCGCGCTTTCGTGATTTCCTGGGCGTTGGCGACATCGACCCCGAATACGACCCCAAGGCGCCGGATGCACGCGGCGACCAAGTCGGGCGGCATCGCGTCGAGCAGGGTCGCGCCGTCTATCGCGTGCCAGAGCCGTCGGCAGCGCCAGTCGAGCCGAAGGGAGCGACGAAATCAACGAAGGCGAAGCGCTGATGCTTCTTGTCGATTCTTCGGTGTGGATCAATCGCACGCGCCACATTGAGACCGATTCGACGCGCTTCGTCGACCTGCGCGACGGCCAGGAGGAGATCACGGTGACGGGCATCATCGTCCAGGAGATACTCCAGGGCGCCCGCTCCAATGCCGGCTTCGAAGCGCTGCGCAACATGCTCTACGCGATGCCGATGCTGGAGCCTCGCGAGTTCTCCACCTACGAGGTTGCGGCGGTGCTGTACCGCCGCGCGCGGGCGGCCGGCCTCACGGTCCGCAAATCGACCGACTGCCTGATCGCCGCCATCGCGCTGGAGCACGGGGCGCTGCTGGTCCACAACGATCGCGACTTCTTCTCGCTCGCGCAGGTGGAGCCCGCGCTGCTGGTCTACCCCGGCCGGCCGCATTAGCCAGCCGGCCTCGTGGCGCTCAGGGCGCCGGCGAAGCCAGCGGCTTGCCCTTCTCCACTACGTAAACCCCCAGCAGCTTGAACGGCACGCTGCCGTCGTTGTGCGCATCGTGCACGACGCCCGCGGGAATCACGAACGCAGGACAGTCTTCTGAATCTTCTTCATTTTGTCTCCATGTCCGCGCGCGGAGCGGCGCGAACGAATGCTAGAGGAAAATGTGCCCCATGGCATTTGTTTCCTCGGTCCGTGCGCTTTCACCGACCACCTTGCTGCGAGCATCGATCGCCGTGGCCGTGGTTACCATCGCCATGAAGACGCTGGCATGGTGGATCACCGATTCGGTCGGCCTTTTGTCGGACGCCATGGAGTCGC
>JBKJOM010000087.1:0-5028 GCA_046595775.1 Ramlibacter sp.
CCGCGCACCTTGACGTACACCGCCTCGGTGCACCAGAAGCAGCCACCGCCCAGGACGATGGTTTGCGAATCGCTCATTGCATTTCCTTTGAAGTAAGCACTGTAGTCGCTCCGAAGCGGCGCGGGTTTACAAGCCGGGCTGGGCAAAGTGTCGAACAGCCGGACGCAGAGGTCGCAAAGATCACGCAGAGGACGCAAAAGAAGACAAAAGAATATTTTCTTTGGATGTCCTTTTGCGCCCCCTGCAAATCCTTTGCGTCCTCTGCGTCCAGCTGTCCGTCCCTGAATGCTGTTGACGGCCGCGCTGGCCCCAGTTACATTACTAACCAGTCAGTCATTAAGAGATCCATGTCACTGTCGAAGCTCATCGCCCCTCGCGGCGCCGATGTCCAGGGCAAGCGAGAGCGCCGCAAGGAAGCGCGTCCCGGCGAGCTGCTGGACGCCGCGCTCGACCTGTTCGTCGAAAAGGGCTTCGCTGCTACGCGCGCCGAGGAAGTGGCCGCACGCGCCGGTGTGTCCAAGGGCACGCTTTTTCTTTACTTCCCCAGCAAGGAAGAGCTCTTCAAGGCAGTGGTGCGCGAGAACATATCGGGCCGCTTTGCCGAGTGGAACGAGGAGTTCGCCGCGTTCGAGGGCACTACCTCAGAGATGGTGCGCTACTGCATGAAGGTCTGGTGGGAGCGCATCGGCGCCACCCGAGCCTCGGGGATCACCAAGTTGATCATCAGCGAGGCCCGCAACTTCCCCGAGATCGCAGCGTTCTACCAACAGGAAGTCATCCGTCCCGGCACCGAGCTGGTTCGCCGCATCCTGCAGCGCGGCGTTGCGCGCGGCGAGTTCCGCGAGCTGGACATCGAGTACGCAGTCTTCAATATCGTGGCACCGATGATCTTCCTGGTGATGATGAAGCATTCGCTGGGCGCCTGCGCGCCGCAGGACTTCCCGCTGGACCCCGAGCGCTACCTGCAGGCGCAGGTGGAGACAATCCTGCACGGCCTGTGTGTGCGGCCCGAGAACGACAAGAGCGGACGGAGCAAGCCATGACCAAGCGTCACTACACCTGGATCGCCGTCGCGGTGGTGGTCCTCCTCCTGGGCTTCGCGGTTTTGCGGGCGCTCTCGACCAAGCGCGCGCAACAGGAAGAAGTGGCCCAGGCCACGGTGCAAAAGGCGCAAACCGTTGTGGAGCTCGCCACGACCGACGTCGTCAGGGCCGAGACGCGCGAGATCGCGCAAGGCCTGCCGATCTCCGGCTCGCTGAAGGCGGTGAACTCCGCCGCTGTCAAGGCGCGTGCCGCCGGTGAATTGCAGGGCCTCACGGTCCGCGAAGGCGACATCGTCAAGGCCGGCCAGGTGATCGCACGCGTGGAGCCGACAGAATTTCTTGCGCGCCTGAAGCAAGCACAGGAACAGGCCGACTCGGCCCAATCGCAGATCGACATCGCCCAGCGCCAATGGAACAACAACAAGGCGCTGGTGGACCAGGGCTTCATTTCGAAGACCGCGCTTGACACCTCGCTGAACAACCTGAATGCGGCGCAGGCCAACCACAAGGCGGCGCTGGCCACGGTGGACTTGGCGAGAAAGACGATGGAAGACACCGTGCTGCGTGCACCGATCTCTGGCCTGGTCTCGGCGCGCGTGGCGCAGCCTGGCGAGCGCGTGGGCATCGACGCCAAGGTGATCGAGATCGTCGACCTGTCCCGGATCGAACTTGAAGCCACGCTCACGGCCGCGGACTCGGTCGACGTGCGGGTCGGGCAACAGGCCCTGTTGCAGATCGAAGGCAGCGTGAAACCCGTGGCCGCCAAGGTGGTTCGCATCAATCCCAGTGCGCAGGCTGGCAGCCGCACTGTGCTGGCCTACCTGGCGCTCGAGGAAGGCACCGGCCTGCGACAGGGCCTCTTCGCACAGGGAAAATTAGGCACCGGCGTCGCAACTGGCATCGCCGTCCCGGTCAGCGCGTTGCGCACCGACAAGCCCTCTCCATATGTGCAGACGGTGGAAAACAACCAGGTCGCGCACAAGACAGTGGAGCCCGCTGCACGCGGCGAATCCGGCAAGGAAACGATGGTGGTGGTCAAGGGGCTCACTGCAGGTGCTGTGGTGATCAAGGGGTCGATCGGGTCGCTGCGCGAAGGCACTTCCGTGAAGTTCACCGGTGGCGCTGTGCCTCCGCCCCAGCCCTCCCCCGGCGGGGGCGGGAGCAAATCTCCGAGTCCGTAAGCCATGTGGTTCACCCGCATCAGCCTGAAGAACCCCGTCTTCGCGACGATGGTGATGCTCGCCATCGTCGTGCTGGGCCTGTTCTCCTACCAGCGCCTGAAGGTCGACCAATTCCCCAACATCGATTTCCCGGTGGTCGTAGTCATCGCCGAGTACCCGGGCGCCTCGCCCGAGATCGTCGAGAGCGAAGTCACCAAGAAGATTGAAGAAGGGGTCAACTCAATCGCGGGCATCAACGCCCTCACTTCGCGCAGCTTTGAAGGCCAGTCGGTCGTCGTCCTCGAATTCCAGCTGTACGTCGATGGCCGCAAGGCCGCGGAAGACGTGCGCGAGAAGGTCGCTTCGGTCCGGCCCCTGTTCCGCACCGAGGTGAAGGAGCCGCGCGTCTTGCGCTTCGATCCTTCAGCGCGCTCGATCTGGTCGGTCGCGGTGCTGCCGGATCCCACCACTGGCAAACCGCTTAATTCGGTCGAGCTCACCAACTGGGCCGACCAGGTGCTCAAGAAGCGCTTCGAGAACGTGCGCGGCGTGGGTTCGGTCACTGTGGTGGGCGGCACCAAGCGCGAAATCAACATCTACCTGGACCCGGCCTCGATGGAAGCGCTGGGCATCACGGCGGACCAGGTGGCCTCGGCCGTGCGCAACGAGAACCAGGACCTGCCGGTCGGCGCGATCCGTTCGTCGGCGCAGGACCGCGTGGTGCAGATCGACGCGCGAATGAAGCGCCCCGAGGATTTCGGCAAGATCATCATCGCCCGCAAAGGCAATGCGCCGGTTCGCGTGGACCAGGTGGCCCGCGTGGCCGATGGCGCGCAGGAAGTCGAGAGCCTGGCGCTGTACAACGGCGAGCGCACGCTGATGCTCTCGGTGCAGAAGTCGCAGGACGAGAACACCATCGACGTGGTCGACGGCCTGAAGGCCACCGTCGCGGAGATCGGCAAGCAGTTGCCGCGCGGCGTGAAGCTCACCGAGATCACCGATGGCTCGCGGCCGATCCGGGTCTCGGTCGCCAACGTGAAGCGCACCCTGATCGAAGGGGCACTGCTCACGGTGTTGATCGTCTTCCTGTTCCTGAACTCGTGGCGATCCACAGTGATCACGGGCCTGACGCTGCCGATCGCACTGATCGGCACGTTCCTGTTCATGAACCTGTTTGGCTTCTCGATCAACATGGTCACGTTGATGGCGCTGTCGCTGTGCGTTGGCCTGCTGATCGACGATGCGATCGTGGTGCGCGAAAACATCGTGCGGCACGTGCAGATGGGCAAGGACCCTTACCCCGCCGCGCTCGACGGCACGCAGGAGATTGGCCTCGCGGTGCTGGCCACCACCTTCTCGATCGTCGCGGTGTTCCTGCCGATCGGCTTCATGGGCGGCATCATCGGCAAGTTCTTCCATGAGTTTGGTGTGACCATCGTGGCCGCCGTGCTGATTTCGATGTTCGTCAGCTTCACGCTCGATCCGATGCTTTCGTCGATCTGGCACGACCCGGCCATTGACGCGCACAACAAGGCCGCCGGCGACCGGAACCTCTACGACAAGACCATCGGCCGCGTGACCGGGTGGTTCGACCGCGCCACCGACGCGCTGGCCGAGGGCTACCAGTCCATCCTGCGCTGGGCGCTCGACCACAAGCTGGCGACGGTGGCGGTTGCCATCGCGGTGTTCGTCACCAGCGTCTTGATGGTCCCGCTGCTGGGCACCGAGTTCGTGCCGAAAGCCGACTATTCGGAGACTTCGGTCAATTTCTATACCCCCGTCGGTTCGTCGCTCGAAGTGACGGAAGCCAAGGCGCGGCAGGTCGAAGCCATCGTGCGCGAGTTCCCGGAAGTGAAGTACACGCTCTCCACCGTCAACACCGGCAACGCGCAAGGCAAGATCTACGCCTCGCTCTATGTGCGGATGGTCGACCGCAAGGAGCGCAAGCGCAGCGTCGACGAGATGTCGGGCGTGCTGCGCGAGCGGCTCAAGCAGGTGCCGGGCATCACCGTCACGCACGTCGGCCTGCTCGACGCGGTCGGCGGCAACAAGCAGGTGGAGTTCTCACTGCAAGGCCCTGACCTGAAGGAACTCGATCGCCTGTCGCGCCTGGTGATGGACAAGGTCCGACCGATCCCGGGGCTGGTCGACCTCGATTCCAGCGTGAAGCCCGACAAGCCGGTGATCTCGGTGGACGTGAAGCGCGAAGCTGCTTCCGACCTTGGGCTGTCGGTCGCCCAGGTGGGTTCCTCGCTGCGCACGCTGGTCGCCGGCCAGACCGTGGGCAACTGGCGCGCGCCCGACGACCAGACCTATGACGTGAACGTGCGCCTGGCGCCCGATTCGCGCAACGCCCCAGCCGACCTGGAGCGCCTGCCGTTCGCCACCGGCACCAACGCCGACGGCAGCTCGCGCGTGGTGCGCCTGAACCAGGTCGCGCAGGTCAAGGAGTCGACCGGCCCCAACCAGATCAACCGGCGCGACCTGACGCGCGAAGTGGCGGTCAACGCCAACGTGTACAAGCGCTCGGCCGGCGAGGTGTCCAGCGACATCCGCAAGGCGCTGGATCAGGTGCAGTTCCCGCCCGGCTACCGCTATTCGTTCAGCGGATCGACCAAGAACATGGCCGAGTCTTTCGGCTACGCGGTGTCCGCGCTGGCAATGGCGATCATCTTCATCTACATGATCCTGGCCAGCCAGTTCAAGAGCTTCCTGCAGCCGCTGGCGCTGATGACGTCGCTGCCGCTCACGCTGATCGGCGTGGTGCTGGCCCTGCTGATGTTCGGCTCGACCTTGTCAATGTTCTCGATCATCGGCATCGTGAT
>JBKJOM010000106.1:0-5605 GCA_046595775.1 Ramlibacter sp.
AGCGCAAAAGTGGCGCCCGGTACGACGTCACCTCCATGGCCGTGCCCATGGTCGTGGCCGTGGCCACGTGCGCCCTGGCGCAGATAACGGTTCCGCACCTCGTGGCGCGGCAGGAAACGGGCGAGTTCGGTCAGCGCCATCTCGTAGACGCCCCGCTTGAATTCGACCACCATGTCCAGAGGGACCCAGTAGTCGTTCCAGCGCCAGGCGTCGAACTCGGGATGGTCGGTCGCACGCAGGTTGAGGTTCCAGTCGTACCCTACCAACTGCAGCAGATACCAGATCTGCTTCTGTCCCTTGTAGTGCCCGCGCGCGTCGCGGCGGATGTAACGGTCCGGCACTTCGTAACGCAACCAATCTCGGGTACGGGCGACCACGCAGACATGCTCCGGTTGGAGCCCCACTTCTTCGTGCAATTCGCGGAACATGGCCTGCTCGGGATTTTCGCCCCGGTCAATGCCACCCTGCGGAACCTGCCAGGAGTGGGTGCGAATGCGTTTGCCCCAGAATACCTGGTTCCTCTGGTTGAGCAGAACGATGCCGACGTTGGGCCGAAAGCCGTCCCGGTCAAGCATAATCAAACCCCAATTCTTAAACTGAGTTCATTATGCACGGCGCGGTACGGCGTGGTCCATAGGCTCAGTGGCAGCGGCCCAATCCGCCGAACACTCGCCAACACTCCCTGATCCCATGAAAGCCTCCCAGTTCTTCATTTCCACGCAAAAGGAAGCTCCCGCCGACGCTGAAGTCACGAGCCACAAGCTCATGATGCGTGCGGGCATGATCAAGAAGCTCGGCGCTGGCATCTATACCTACATGCCGATGGGCTTGCGCGTGATCCGCAAAGTCGAAGCCATCGTCCGGGAGGAGATGAACAAGGCAGGTGCCGTGGAGCTCGCGATGCCGGTCGTGCAACCGGCCGAGCTCTGGCAGGAGAGCGGCCGCTTCCAGGCTTATGGCCCCGAACTCCTGCGCATCAAGGATCGGCACGAGCGCGACTTCATCGTGCAGCCGACCAGCGAAGAGTGCATCACCGACATCGGCCGGCAGGAGCTGCGCAGCTACAAGCAGCTGCCCAGGAATCTGTACCAGGTCCAGACCAAGTTCCGCGACGAACGCCGTCCACGCTTCGGCCTGATGCGCGGGCGCGAGTTCACCATGAAGGACGCGTACAGCTTCGACCGCGACCTGGAGGCAGCCAAGCGCAGTTACCAGCGGATGGCCACGGCCTATCGCGCGATCTTCGACCGATTCGGCTTGCGCTATCGCGCAGTGGCTGCGGACAGCGGTGCGATCGGCGGCGACGTGAGCCAGGAGTTCCAGGTGATCGCAGCGACGGGCGAAGACGCCATCGTCTATTGCCCGCAGAGCGACTACGCGGCCAACATGGAAAAGGCCGAAGCGATGGCGCCGCAAGGCACGCGCAAGCCGGCTTCGCGTTCGATGGAAAGGACACCAACGCCGGACAAGAGCACTTGCGCGGATGTCGCCGCCTTGCTGAACGTGCCACTCACCTCTACCGTGAAGTCGCTGGTGCTGGCGACGGACCAGTTGAACGAGAAGGGCGAAGTCGCAAAGACCCAGGTGTGGCTGCTGCTGCTGCGCGGCGACCACGACCTGAACGAAGTGAAGGCGAACAAGGTACCGGGCTTGAAGGACGGCTTCCGATTCGCCACCGTGCCCGAGATCGTCGAGCACTTCGGCACCAGGCCTGGCTACCTCGGACCGATCGGCCTGAAGAAGCCGGTGAAGGTGGTGGCCGACCGCGAAGTCGCGTTGATGGAGGACTGGATCTGCGGTGCGAACGAAGAAGGCTTCCACACCACCGGTGTGAACTGGGGCCGCGACTTGCCCGAGCCCGATGTGGTGGCCGATATCCGCAATGTGGTCGAGGGCGATCCTTCGCCCGACGGCAAGGGCACGCTTGCCATCGAGCGCGGCATCGAGATCGGCCACATCTTCGTGCTCGGCACCAAGTACAGCGAACCGATGAACGCTACCTTCCTCGACGAGGACGGCAAGCCCAAGCACTTCCAGATGGGTTGTTACGGCATCGGCATCACCCGCCTGCCGGCTGCGGCCATCGAACAGAACAACGACGAGCGCGGGATCATCTGGCCCGACGCGCTGGCGCCCTTCACCGTGGTGATATGCCCGATCGGCATGGACCGCAGCGCGGACGTGAAGGCCGCAGCTGAAAAGCTCTATGAAGAACTGGTTGCGGCTGGAGTCGACGTGATCCTCGATGATCGAGGCGAGCGGCCCGGTGCGATGTTCGCCGACTGGGAACTGATCGGCGTGCCGCATCGCGTGGTGATCTCTGATCGCGGCCTGAAGGAAGGCCAGCTGGAATACCAGCACCGGCGCGATGCCGCCGCGACCAAGGTGTGTGCGTCGGAAGTGTTCGGCTTCGTCAAGGGACGATTGCAAGCGTGATCGCGCGGCGCGACTGCCTCAAGCTGGCGGCTACGGGCTTCGCGCCGCTGCTGTTCACGGGGCGCGCGCAGGCTGGCGGACAGTTGGAGGAGCCGCTCGCCGATTCCATCCGTACGGCGCTCAGTTCGGCCATCGCCAACTCGGCGCCGCCCATCCCCGAGTTCGCCGACATGAATGCACGCCTTGCGTATTTGCGCTGGCTGGGTGCGGTCAGCCGTCGCCTGGCGCGCAAGCACACCGAATGGCTGGAGCGCAAGGAGTTTCTGCAGACCGTCTGGTATGAGAGCCGGCGCGCCGGCCTCGACACTGGCCTGGTGCTGGGCCTGATCCAGGTCGAGAGCAACTTCCGCAAATTTGCCGTGAGCCCTGTCGGTGCGCGTGGCTACATGCAGGTCATGCCATTTTGGACCCGCGTGATCGGCGATGGCGATGCGAGCAAGCTCTTTCACATGCAGACCAACCTGCGCTTCGGCTGTGTGATCCTGCGTCACTACGTCGACCGCGAGCGCGGCGACTTGTACATGGCCCTGGGCCGTTACAACGGCAGCCGCGGCAAACCGCAGTACCCGAACGCTGTGTTCGCAGCGGCCAAGGGTTGGGAGTGGAAAGACGTCCAGCAGCCGGACTCACCGGAAGCCACCCGGCCCAGCGGCAGTTAGGGGCCGTTAACAAGCCCTGTTACTGCAGGAACCCCAGCTTGCCCTTGCCCGATGCCGGTTTGGGCAGGTCTTCCACCGCAACTTCATCACGGCCTTCCAGGCGTGCATTGCCAAAGCCCGTCATCAGGGCACGGCGCATGTCGCGAGGCGCGAGTTCGGCCAGGAGATCGAGAACATCGGCACCCGCTTCTGGTGCGAATCGCGCGCCCCATCCGTGGTCGCGGCGGATCGACACATACAGGTTGTGTGCAATGCTGCGTGCTGCGTCGAAGGAGGGCGCCTCGATCTCGAACACATTCATCCGGTTCATGATCGGCTCGGGGATGCAGCGATCGTCGTTGGCCGTCATGATCCAGATCACCTGGCTAGCGTCGATCGCCACTTCGGCGAATTCGTCCATGAACGATCCCGCGGTGTCGTGTTCCAGCAAGCTGTACATGGCGCCGAGTGGGTCGTACTGCGCATCAGCGGCCGCCTTGTCAATCTCGTCGACGACGATCACCGGATTCGCGTACTGGCCATCGACCAGCGCCTCGAACACCTTGCCTGGCTTGGCGCCCTTCCATTGGGATGACGCGCCGGAGAGCAGCCAGCCTGCCGTCATCGAGCTCATGGGGACCAGGCTCATCCCGGTTCCCAGCAACTCCGCGAGCTTGCGCGCGAAGTGGGTCTTGCCAATGCCCGGTGGCCCGAGCAACAGCATCGGTGTGACTTCGAGGCCGTCGCGCGAGTCCTGTGCCAGGGCGACGTGGCGCTTCACATCGTCGAGCGCATCGGTGAAGTTGGGCAACTGTTCGTAGAGCGAAGCCATGTCGGGCAAGCCACTGGGCTTGACCTGGAAGCGTTCCGGCCCGCGCTCCAGCATGCGCTCGTAAGTCGTGCGCAGGCTCTCGTTGTCGCGTTGGGGGAGCTTGGCCAGCTTGCGTTCCACCTCGTGGAGATGAAACACGTTGCGCAAGTTGGCGACGGGCAACTTGAAGCTGGAAGACTGAGGAACGAGACTGCGTGTTCCCATCGCCACTCCTTGGGTTCTTCATCACGGCTTGCGGAATTGATTCCAGCATAAGCCGTGCCAGAACTCAATCGAGGGTGGCGCAGAGCTTGATCGGTTGTCGGTTCAAGCCGACAACCTTGGCAGCATCCAGGGCGGACTGCCAACGGGTGGGCAATCAGGTGCCCACCCTGCGGTCACGACGGGGTCGAGCCGAGCACCTGTTGCAGCTCGCCGCTCTGGTACATCTCCATCATGATGTCCGAGCCGCCGACGAATTCGCCCTTCACATAGAGCTGGGGGACAGTCGGCCAGTTGCTGTATTCCTTGATGCCCTGGCGGATGCCGTCGTCTTCCAGCACATTGACAGTCTTCACGGTTTTGGTGTCGACACCGCAGGCCTTGAGGATCTGGATCGCGCGACCCGAGAAGCCGCACTGCGGGAAGCTGGCGTTGCCCTTCATGAAGAGCAGGACTTCGCTGTTCTTGACGAGAGCGTCGATGCGTTGTTGCGGGTCACTCATTGGATATCTCCTGTCAGGCGACGTGCCTGCATCACATTGGGATCGATTATCCCAGTTCAAGCCATTTCCCGCCGGTGCAGCGCTCGGTGCCCGCCAGGTCACGGCGGCTGGCGACGAAGCCAAAGCCTGCCGCGGCCAAAAAGGCGCGAACGGGCGCGGCCTGGTCGTGCCCATGCTCGAGCAGCAGCCAGCCGCCGGAAACCAGGTGCGAAGGCCCTTGCCGGACGATGTCGCGCAGGTCGACCAGGCCATCCGGTCCCGCTGCCAACGCGGACAAGGGCTCGTACTGCAGCGCGGCGAGGTGGGGGTCGGCCTGCGCCACGTAAGGCGGGTTTGACAAGATGAGGTCATACCGTCCGGGCGTACCGTCGAGCCAGGAACCCAGGCGCAGGTTCACGTCCAGCCGGAGCTCGCGGGCGTTGGCGCTGGCCACGGCCAGGGCCCCCGAGCTTGAATCCACTGCTTCAACCACTGCGCCGCGGCAGCGGTGCTTGATCGACAACGCGATGGCGCCACTGCCGGTCCCCAGGTCGATCACCGCTGGATGCGGGTTGTCGAAACCATCGAGGATTTCCAGCGCCCAATCCACCAGCGTTTCAGTATCGGGCCGGGGCACCAGCACTCGTGCATCCACGTTGAACATCAGGCCGTGGAATTCCTTGCGCCCGACGATGTAGGCGAGGGGCTCGCCGTCACGCCTGCGGTCGCAGAGTACCAGGTGCGACCGAAGCGCATCGGATGCCAGCTCGTCGCCGTCGTGCGCCAGCAGCCAGGCGCGGTCGTTCTGCGACCGTCCCAGCGCGTGCAGCAGCAACAACTGCGCGTCAAGCCGGTCGAGGCCGCGCGCCGCCGCGGCGGCCAGCGCCTGCGTGACGTTCATGACAGGCCCAGCTCCTCGAGCTGTTCGGCCTTGCGTGCCAGCAACAGCGCCTCGACCACTTCGTCCAGGTCGCCTTCCATGATGAAGCCCAGCTTGTAGAGCGTGAGGTTGATGC
>JBKJOM010000285.1:0-3123 GCA_046595775.1 Ramlibacter sp.
GCGAAGATGTCCGAGCTGATTCTTGCGGCGTCTGCCTGCCGCACGACCATCACGGAAATCGTGCAGTCGGCCTCGTCGCTGCCCAGCGCGAACAACTGGGGCTGCGAGAGCAGCGGCTCGTCGTCGAAGTACGTCGCTTCGATCGTCACGAATGCCGCTGGCCTCGTGACTGTGACGGCCCAAGCGATTTCCGCGAGCGACGTCGACGGCAAGAAGGTCACACTGAAGCCGTGCTCCGATGACACGACGACCTGCACCACCCCGAGTGCGGGCGGCACGATCAAGGCTTGGCGTTGCGGCAGCTCTGCCGACGGCACCGACTTGCCGGCAAAGTTCCTGCCCGGATCCTGCCGCGGCTCCTGATCTGCCTGGTCGCAAATGAAAAAGGGGCCGGCAGCGAAAGCTGCCGGCCCTTGCCTTATCTGGTGGCGCTTCACGGACTCGAACCGCGGACCTGTGGATTATGATTCCATCGCTCTAACCGACTGAGCTAAAGCGCCATTCACGGCGCTTTTTTGGGCAGCGCCGAGCCTTCCATTATAGCCAAAGGTCGGCCCCTCAGCTGGGCCTCGCCAGCTTGCCAAGCTCCTCTGATACCAAGCGAACGACCAGCCGGTCCAGCGTCTCGACCGAGTAGTTTTTCACATCGTGCCCCGTCTCGCGCCCCGGCCCGCTGCTCGGGTTGTGCGCCTGGGCGTAAGTCAGGAACACAAAGCGCCCCCCGGTGTACTGGGCAATCTGGCGCTGGATGAACTCGCCCTGCTTGTCCAGGCCGCTGGCGCCCACGCTGAACACCTTGATGCCTTTGCCCAGTGCAGCGACCATGTCGTCGTCGTAGTGCGGCGCGCCGTAGTCGAGGTGCGGCGGCGCGTCGGCCAGCAGCACCACCAGCCTCGTGGCTCCGTCACCGCGCCAGGAAAGGTTGTGCACCGTCTCGTGCAGCGCCTCGTTCATGGCCTCCGGGTAGTCGCCGCCACCGGCCGCCTGCAAGGGGCCTAGAGCGCTGCGCAGGAACCCGTCCATGTCGTTGGTGAAGTCGTGCGAGCGCACCAGGAAGGCGTCGCCGCGATCCCGATAGGCAACCAGGCCGAAGCAGATATCGGGCTGGCTGGGCAGGCGTGACACTTCGGCAGTGATGCTGCGCAGCGTGGTCTTGAGCTTGTCGATCTCGTCGGCCATCGAGCCGGTCGCATCGACCAGGAACACCAGGTCCAGGCGCGCTCGCGGCTCGGCGGCACGCGCATCGAGCGTGACCTCGACGGCGCTCTTCTGGCCGCGCTCGAGTTGCCCATGCGCCATGCGGCCGTCCTTGCGGACCGCCACCGCATAGCGCGCAGAGCGCGACAGATCGAAAGCATTCGGGTGCAGCCAGACACGGCCGCCTGCGTCGGTGCGCGCCCACATCGCATGGCCGCTCGTGCCCTGCACAGCGACTTCGGCGTCGGCGATCCCACGGCCGCGCGGGTCCTTCACCTCAAGCAGGTAGCGCTCGCGAATGTCGCGCTGGCGATGCTCCACCCGCGTGCGGTTGCGAAAGGCCAGGTAGGACGTGAAGTCGGCGTTGTCATCGACGAAGCCGGCGGTCACGACTTCGTCCACCGCTCGCTGCTGTGGCTGGGCTTGCGCGAAGGGAGCGTGAGCGGACGGCGGCGCGGCGCGGCTGGCACGGGCATCGGCCATCGCACTGCCGGTGGCTTCCGCAGCCTTGGCTGAAGGTCGCGGACCGGCCGAGGCCGGCTCGGACGGCGCGAAGCGGGCGAGATCGTCGCGCGCTCCGCGGCGCTGTCCCCATGCTTCCTGCCAACCGGGGATCTCACGCGTGCTCACCGGCCTGGAGCAATGCTGTGCCGACGGAGCTTCGAAATTGGGGACTGTCCTCACGAAGGAAGGTTGCGCCGGCGGCAGGTCGGGTTTGGGTTGCGGCCAGAGGCCCGGTTGGGGCTGGGCCGTGGCGCTGCAGGCGCCGAGCAGCAGGTTGGCGATCACCAGGGCCAGTACGCAGCGCGGGGGACGGTTCTTCATCGAAGCCTCCAAAGGGTTGTGGTGAATGCTTCAACGGGGGCCAGCGCCGGGTGGGGTGAAATTTCTTCACCGGGTTTAACCCCGATCACCGCAGCCGCCCGTAGAAGGTGATGTGAAAATCTGTCCATGCCCAGAGCCATCGCCGACATGCCCGACGAGGACCTGATGCTGGCCTACGCCGGCGGCAACGCTGCCGCATTCGACGAGCTGTATGCGCGCAACGAACAGCCGCTGTTCCGTTTCGTGCGCCGCTTGCTGGGCGGCGCGCTGGCCGCGCAGGCCGACGAGGTGTTTCAGGAAACCTGGTTGCGCATCGTGGCTTCGCGGGGCAGTTTCGTGCCGCAAGGCGCGGCGTGGCGCACCTGGGCCTTCACCATTGCACACAACGCAGCGATGGATCGCTTGCGCGTGAGCGGCCGCGAAGTGGCGCTGCCGGCGCAAGGCGAGGATGGCGAGGACCCGATGGAGTGGATCGCTGCTAGCGCCCAAGCCACGCACCCTTCGAGCGAGGACACGGCTTACTGGCGCGCGGCCGGAAGGCAGCTGTTGCACTGCCTGGACGAACTGCCGGCCGACCAGCGCGCGGCGTTCCTGCTGCACCACGAAGACGGCGCGACGGTCGAAGACCTCGCGGCGCGGCTCGGCTTGCAGTTCGAAACCGCCAAGAGCCGCCTGCGCTACGCGCTGCAGAAATTGCGAGGCTGCATGCGCTCGTATCTCGTGGCCCTGGAGCAGTCGTCATGACCGAAATGCGCGATGCACGCCTGCACAAGGCGCTTCGGGATGCTCCGGATGACGACGCTCGCCCGTCTCGCGCAACACGCGACGCGATCCTGTCGGATGCGCACGGTGCGGTGCGTCGGCGGCGCACCGTTTCCTGGTGGCAGCGCTGGGGCGGCAGTGACAGTACGAAGCACATACCATGGAACGCGGCGTTCGCGACACTGGCCCTCGCCACGCTCGTCACGGTAATCTGGCGTGGCCAGGAAGTGCCCGATGCAAGGCTCGATAGCGCTGTCGCGACTGCGCCGCCCCTACCCGCACCAGCACCAGCGCCCGAGACAGCTGCTGCGACGAAAGCGCCTCCTGCGGGCAAGCAGG
>JBKJOM010000283.1:0-14058 GCA_046595775.1 Ramlibacter sp.
GATGGGCGACCTGATCCGGGTGCCGATGCCGCCGATGAGCGAGGAGCGCCGCAAGGAAATGACCAAGCTTGTGCGCAATGAAGGCGAAGCCGCCAAGATCGCCGTGCGCAACCTTCGCCGCGACGCCAACGAACACGTCAAGAAGCTCGTGAAGGACAAGGAAGCTTCCGAGGACGAGCAAAAGCGAGCCGAGGCCGACATCCAGAAGGTGACGGACAGGCACATCCAGGATATCGATGCGCTGGTGCATGCCAAGGAGCAGGAAATCATGGCGGTCTGACCGCCCGTTGTCCCGCACGATGAGCACAGAACGCATCCCGCACCACGTTGCCATCGTCATGGATGGCAATGGCCGCTGGGCCACGCGGCGCCTGCTGCCACGGGTGGCGGGTCACAAGAAAGGCATGGATGCGCTGCGCGCCTGCGTGCGCCACTGCGGCGAGCGCGGCGTGAAGGTGCTCACCGTGTTCGCGTTCTCCTCCGAGAACTGGAACCGTCCGGCGGAAGAAGTCTCGGGCTTGATGGAACTGCTGACAATGGCCTTGTCGCGCGAGATTCCGCAGCTCAAGGGCGAAGGGGTGCGCGTGCAGTTCGTCGGTGATCGCACGGCGCTGTCCGAGAAGGTTCGTGCCGGGCTCGAGCAGGCCGAAGACGCGACGGCCTGCAATTCGCGCCTGACATTCAACGTGTGTTTCAACTACGGCGGGCGCTGGGACATCGCACAGGCCGCGCAGCGCCTCGTGGCCGAGGGCCAGCCCATCACCGAGCTGAGCCTGGACCGCGCGATGGCGCTGGCCCATGTGCCCGATCCTGACCTGGTGATCCGCACCGGCGGCGAACAGCGCCTCTCCAACTTCCTCTTGTGGCAGGCCGCGTACGCCGAGCTGTACTTCAGCGAAAAGCTCTGGCCTGACTTCGACGATGCCGCGCTGGATGCAGCGCTGGCCGATTACGCGGCTCGCGAGCGGCGCTTTGGCAAGACTTCCGAACAACTGGCGCAGCCCGCGCAAAAAGCCGCGTAGCCGGCCACTTCATGCTCAAACAGCGCGTCATCACTGCCATCGCCTTGCTGGCGATTCTCCTTCCGGCGTTGTTCTGGCCCTCGCCGCAACCCTTCGTTGCGATCATCCTGGTGCTGATAGCCGCTGCAGGCTGGGAGTGGGGGCGGCTGAACGGACTGGCGTCTTATCCGTCATTGGCGGTGGGCGGGGTCTGCCTCGTGCTTTGCGCGGAATCCTGGTACGCGGGATTGCTGGAAGAGTCATTGCCCATGGTCTGGACCATCGCCGGCGGACTGTGGGTGCTCGGTGGCGCGGCGCTCTTGCGCGCGGGCGTCGAAGGATGGCCCCGCATTCCGCGCTGGGTGCGGATCGTGGTGGGCGTGCTGGCCCTGTGGGTCACCTGGCTTGCCGTGGCCCAGGCCCGCGTGACGGGAATCAACTTCCTGTTGTCGGTGCTGGTACTGGTTTGGGTGGCAGACATCGCGGCCTATGCAGCGGGGCGGACGTTTGGCCTGAAGTTCACCACGAACAAGCTGGCTCCGGCGATCAGTCCCGGCAAGAGCTGGGAAGGCGCCTGGGGCGGCATGGCCGGCGTGCTGGTCCTTGGTGTCGCATGGGCCATCGCCGATCGCCTGCTCGGTGCCGAAGTGCCCAGCCTGTACACGCGGCTGGTGCGCATCGGCTGGTGGATGCTTCCGCTCGCGGCGCTGTTCCTGGCTGCCATGAGCGTGGTGGGCGACCTGGTCGAATCCCTGGTCAAGCGCAGCGCGGGGATGAAGGATTCGAGCAACCTGTTGCCGGGGCACGGAGGCGTGCTGGATCGGGTGGATGCCTTGTTGCCCACGCTGCCCCTGGCGATGATGCTGGCCAGCTTCGCTCCATGAAGCAAAGGATCGCGGTTCTCGGGGCCACCGGTTCGGTGGGCGCCAGCACCCTGGACGTCATCGCGCGCCATCCGGATCGCTTCGACGTTTTCGCGCTGAGCGCGGCGACCCAGGTCGACCTGATGCTCTCCCGATGCGCGCAATTTCGCCCGCGTTTCGCTGTCATGGCCGACAGGCAAGCCGCCGCGCGTCTTGCCGGGCGCCTTCATGCCGAGGGCCTTCCCACCGAGGTGATGAGCGGCGCGCAGGGCCTGTGCGACATCGCCGCCCATGATTCGGTCGACACGGTGATGGCAGCCATTGTTGGCGCGGCGGGACTCGCATCGTGCATGGCGGCAGCCAAGGCCGGCAAGCGCCTGTTGCTGGCCAACAAGGAAGCGCTGGTCGTCGGTGGCGAATTGTTCCTGGCCGCGATGAAGCAGGGCGGCGCGAAACTGCTGCCGATCGACAGCGAGCACTCCGCCATCTTCAGTCGCTGCCCGAAGATCCGGCCACCTGGGACATGCGGGTGGAAAAGATCATCCTCACTGCATCGGGCGGGCCGTTTCGCACGCGCGATCCGCGCAGCCTGCGCGACGTGACGCCCGATGAAGCCTGCGCGCATCCCAACTGGGTGATGGGCCGCAAGATATCGGTGGATTCGGCCACGATGATGAACAAGGCGCTCGAAGTCATCGAGGCGCGGTACCTGTTCGGCCTGGCGCCGGAGCGCCTGGAAGTCGTGATCCATCCGCAAAGCGTGATTCATTCGATGGTTCAGTACCGCGACACTTCGGTGGTGGCCCAGCTCGGTACGCCCGACATGCGTGTGCCGATAGCCTACGGCCTGGCCTGGCCCGACCGGGTAGCTTCCGGCGCGCAGGCACTGGATTTCCACGCGCTGGCCGACATGACCTTCGAGGCGATGGACAGCCGTGGGCATCCCGAGCGCTTTCCCGGGCTGGCGCTTGCGTGGCAGGCGCTGCGCGCACCAGCTGGCACCACGGCTGTGCTCAATGCAGGCAACGAAGTTGCGGTGGCGGCCTTCCTGGAGCGCCGTATCCGCTTCGACCAGATCCATCATGTGAATCTTGCAACTTTGGAGGCGGTGCAACCCTCCAACGCGCAATCGCTCGACGAACTGCTGGGGCTGGACGCGCGCTCGCGCGAGGCTGCGCAGGCCGTTGTTTCCCGGCTGACAGCCTGAATTACACGAAAGGGCCTCCTTGCTCACAATCGTCGCTTTCGTCGTTGCCCTCGGTCTGCTGATCGCCGTGCACGAGTACGGCCACTACCGCGTGGCCGTGGCGTGCGGCGTGAAGGTGCTGCGCTTTTCCGTGGGCTTTGGGCGCACGCTGGTCAGCTGGAAGCCCAAGCGCCAGAAGCCCGGGCAGGACACCGAGTTCGTGATCGGTGCTTTCCCGCTAGGCGGCTATGTGAAGATGCTCGATGAGCGCGAGGGGGATGTTGCTCCCGAAGAGCGCCATCTCGCCTTCAACACCCAGCCCCTGAAGGCACGCGTCGCCATCGTTGCCGCGGGCCCCATCGCCAACTTGCTGCTGGCGATCCTGCTGTATTCGATCGTGAACTGGTGGGGCGTCGAGGAGCCCAAGGCGATCCTGGCCAGCCCGGTCGTCGGGTCAGTCGCGCAACAGGCGGGCCTGAAGGGCGGAGAGAAGGTCGAGCGGGCTGCCTTCGACGGAGATGCCCTGCAGGAAGTGCGCTCTTTCGAAGACCTGCGATGGCTGCTGACGCGGGGAGCCCTGGACGGTCGCGATGTGCGCCTGCAGCTGGCGGGCTCGCGCGAGTTGTTGCTGCCGCTTAGCCAGGTCAATTCACGCGAAGCCGACGCGCAGCTGTTTCGCCGCGTCGGCATCGTAGGCCCCTGGACACCGCCGGTGATCGGCGAGCTGGTCGAGACAGGTGCAGGCCATCGCGCGGGGCTTGTCAAAGGCGACACAGTCCTGGCCGTCGGCACGAAAGAGGCGATCGACGGCCAGCAGTTGCGCGAATTGATTCGCGCCAGTGTGAAAGCGGGCCAGCCGGTGGCCGAGACCTGGAAAGTCCGGCGCGATGGCCGCACCATCGAGTTGCCGGTCCAGCCGGACGTGGTTCAGGAAGCCGGCGCGGCCATCGGCCGCATCGGCGCCTTCGTCGGTGCCCCCCCCGAGTTCGTCACTGTCCGCCATGGTCCCGTCGAGGGCCTGTGGAAAGGCGCCGTGCGCACTTGGGAAGTGTCGCTGCTCACGCTGCGCATGATGGGCCGCATGGTCATCGGCGAGGCATCGCTCAAGAACCTGAGTGGCCCCCTCACCATCGCCGACTACGCGGGCAAGTCGGCAAGCCTGGGCATCACGCAGTACCTGGTTTTCCTCGCGCTCATCAGCGTGAGCCTGGGCGTGCTCAACCTGCTGCCCCTGCCAGTCTTGGACGGGGGACACCTGATGTATTATCTTTGGGAGGCCGTGACGGGCAAGAGCATCTCCGACACATGGATGGAGCGCCTGCAGCGTGGCGGGGTCGCGGTGCTGCTGCTCATGATGTCGATCGCGCTGTTCAACGACGTCACTCGTCTTTTTGGTTAACCTTTTATTGCTGCAGTCACGCCGGGCCTCGAAGCGCGGCGGGCCGAACCCTGATTCATGAAGAAACATTTCAAGCGCTTGCGCGTGCGTACCGTTTCGGCCGTGGCCGCCATGGCATTCGTGGCCAACGCCTGGGCCGTGGACCCGTTCACGGTGCGCGACATCCGGGTCGAGGGCCTGCAGCGCGTGGAGCCGGGTACGGTCTTCGCGTCCCTGCCGTTTCGGATCGGCGACACCTATAACGACGAAAAGAGCTCGGCCGCGATCCGCGCGCTGTTTGCCCTGGGCCTGTTCAAGGACGTGCGCCTGGAGGTCAGCGGCGACGTTCTGGTGGTGATCGTCGAGGAGCGGCCCACGGTGGCCGACGTCGACTTTGCCGGCATCAAGGAGTTCGACAAGGACGCCTTGCGCAAGGCGTTGCGCGAAGTGGGCGTGGCCGAGGGCCGGCCCTACGACCAGAGCCTGGTCGATCGCGCCGAGCAGGAGCTGCGGCGCCAGTACATCAACAAGAGCCTGTACGGTGCGGAGATCGTCACGACGCTCACGCCGATCGAGCGCAACCGCGTGAACCTCACGTTCACCGTCACCGAAGGCGATCCGGCCCGCATCAAGGAAATACGCATCGTCGGCAACAAGGCTTTCGGCGAATCGACGCTGCGGGGCCTGTTCGAGCTCGACACCCCCGGCTGGCTCACCTGGTACACCAAGTCCGACCGCTATTCGCGCACCAAGCTCAATGCCGACATCGAGGCACTGAAGTCCTATTACCTGTCGCGCGGCTACCTGGAATTCCGGATCGACTCGACCCAGGTTGCCATTTCCCCCGACAAGCAGGACATCACGCTGACCATCAACGTGACAGAAGGCGAGCGCTACGTCGTCTCGGGCGTCAAGCTCGAAGGCAATTACCTGGGCAAGGAAGAAGAGTTCAAGAAGCTCGTCGTCATCCGTCCCGGCGAGCCCTACAACGCCGATGCCGTCACGGTCACGCAAAAGCGCTTTACCGATTACTTCTCCAACTTCGGCTACGCCTTTGCGCAGGTGGAAGCGCGTCCTCAAATCGACCGAGAGAAAAATCGCGTCTCCTTCGTGCTGGTGGCTGAGCCGCAGCGGCGCGCCTACGTCCGCCGAATCAACGTGGCCGGCAACACGCGCACACGCGATGAAGTGATCCGCCGCGAGTTCCGTCAGTTCGAGTCTTCGTGGTACGACGGCGACAAGATCAAGGCGTCCCGCGACCGCGTCGACCGCCTTGGATTCTTCAAGGAAGTGAACGTCGAAACCACCGACGTGCCTGGCGCCAACGACCAGGTGGACGTGGTGGTGACGGTCGTCGAGAAACCCACCGGCAGCCTGCAACTGGGCGCGGGATTCTCAAGCGCGGAAAAGCTTTCGCTTTCCTTCGCGATCCGCCAGGAGAACGCCTTTGGCAGCGGCAATTACCTGGGGGTGGAAGTCAACACCAGCAAGTACAACCGCACACTGTCGTTCACGTCCACCGACCCCTATTTCACCAAGGACGGCATCTCGCGCACGATCGAGGTTTATTCGCGGTCGTCCAAGCCCTACGCGCAGCAGGGGGGCAACTACCGGCTGAATACGGCCGGTGCCAGCCTGCGGTTCGGCGTGCCGTTCAGTGAACTGGACACGGTGTATTTTGGCTGGGGTCTGGAGCGCATCGAGATCATCCCGGGCACCAGCATTCCCGCCGCGTACCTGGCCTATGCGAACACCGCTGGCTATACCAGCATGAACTTTCCGTTCACTGTGGGCTGGGCCCGAGACAGCCGAGACAGCGCAATTTCGCCCACCAACGGCGTGTTGCAGCGCGCCTCCGGCGAGCTGGGCGTGATCGGCGACGCGCGCTACGCGCGGGGCAGTTACCAGGTGCAGCAGTTCATTCCGCTGTCGCGCCAGTTCACCCTCGGACTCAACGGCGACTTCGGCTGGGGCCAGGGACTCTCGGGCCATCCCTATCCTGTCTTCAAGAACTTCTTTTCCGGCGGCCTGGGCTCCGTGCGCGGCTTCGAGCAGGGCACGCTGGGTCCCAAGGACGTAACCGGATCGACCATCGGGGGGGCCCGCAAGATCAACTTGAACGCCGAGCTCAACCTCCCGTTCCCCGGCGCCGGCAACGACAAGTCACTGCGCCTGTTCACCTTCCTCGATGCTGGCAATGTGTATGGCGAACACGAGAAGCTCAACTTCTCGGAGCTGCGCGCCTCGGCCGGTGTCGGCCTGTCGTGGATCTCGCCGGTCGGCCCGTTGCGCATCGCCTATGCCCAGCCATTGCGCAAGTTCCCTGGCGATAGAATCCAGAAACTGCAATTCCAGGTCGGTACCAACTTCTGATGACCCAACTCGCCCGCCCCTTCCTGAGCGTTCTCGTCGCCGTGCTGTCGCTTGCCGCGCAGCTGCCGGCACGGGCGCAGGACTTTCGGGTGGGATTCGTCAACACCGATCGCATCTTCCGTGAAGCCAATTCGGCCAAGGCGGCGCAAGCCAAGCTCGAGCAGGAATTCTCCAAGCGCGAGAAGGAGTTGAACGAGCTGGGGACCACGTTCAAGAGCGCTTCGGACAAGTTCGAACGCGACGCACCCACGCTGTCTGAGTCCCAGCGCGCCACGCGCCAGAAGCAGCTGATCGACATGGACCGTGACTTCCAGCGAAAGCGGCGCGAGTTCCAGGAAGACCTCAATGCCCGCAAGAACGAAGAGCTGCAAACCGTCCTCGAGCGCGCCAACCGGATCGTGAAGCAGGTGGCCGAGGCCGAGAAGTACGACGTGATCCTGCAGGAAGCCGTGTACATCAATCCCAAGCACGACATCACCGACAAGGTGATCAAGGCCCTCAACACGGCCCGCTGAGGCCGCCATGCAACTGCGCCTGGGAGCTATCGTCGAGGCGCTCGGCGGCGAGCTGTGCGGCAACGCCGACCGGGTCATCGAAGGCATCGCGCCCCTCGAGTTGGCCACGCCGGCCCATCTGAGCTTTCTCTCCAGCGCCAAGTACGGACGGCAGCTGGCCGGCTCGCGCGCCGGCTGCGTGATCGTGGGACCCGCTTCGCGCGAGGCCGCGCTGGAGCGTGGCGATGCCATCGTGGCGGAGCAGCCCTACCTCTACTACGCGAGGGTCACCCAGCTTTGGAAGCAGCGGCTGGGTGTGCGCGAAGGGCCGCTCGTCCATCCGAGCGCGGTGGTCGATGCGGACGCCGTCGTGCATCCCAGCGCGCGCATCGGCGCGCTGTGCGTCGTGGAACGCGGCGCACGTATCGGCGCGGACACTGTGCTCAAGTCGCGTGTCAACGTCGGGGAGGGCTGCATCGTCGGCGAGCGCTGCACCTTGCATCCGGGCGCCGTGATCGGTGCGGACGGCTTCGGCTTCGCGCCTGACGGCGGCGTGTGGGTGAAGATCGAACAACTGGGCATCGTTCGCATCGGCAATGACGTGGACATCGGCGCCAACACGTGTATTGACCGCGGGGCGCTGGCCGAGACGGTGGTCGAGGACGGCGTGAAGCTGGACAACCTGATCCAGATCGCGCACAACGTGCGCATCGGCAAGCACACCGCGATGGCGGGCTGCGTGGGGGTGGCCGGCAGCGCAACCATCGGCGCGCATTGCACTGTGGGCGGCAGCGCCGGCATCCTTGGCCACCTCACCATCGCCGACCACGTGCACATCTCTTCCTTCACGCTGGTCACGCGCTCCATCCTGAAGCCGGGGCACTACACCGGCGTGTTTCCCATCGACGACAATGCGGTCTGGGAAAAGAACGCCGCGACGCTCAAGCAGCTGCACAGGCTGCGCGACCGCGTCAAGGCCCTGGAGAAGAACGAATGATGGACATCCACGCGATCCTCAAGCAGCTGCCGCACCGCTACCCGATCCTGCTGGTGGACCGCGTGCTGTCGCTCGAGAAGGGCAAGACGATACGCACGATCAAGAACGTGACGATCAACGAGCCGTTCTTCACCGGCCACTTTCCGCATCGCCCGGTGATGCCGGGCGTGCTGATGCTCGAGGCGATGGCGCAGAGCGCCGCGCTGCTGTCCTTTGCCACCCTGGGCATCGAGGGGCTCGACGAGAAAACCGTGTACTACTTCGCCGGCATCGACGGCGCACGCTTCAAGCGGCCGGTGGAGCCGGGCGACCAGCTGGTGATGACGGTGCACCTGGACCGCCACAAGGCCGGCATCTTCAAGTTCAAGGGCCAGGCCCACGTCGGCGAGGAACTCGCCTGCGAGGCCGAGCTGATGTGCACGATGCGCAAGGTGGCCTGAAGCCGATGGCGCGGATCCATCCCACCGCCATCGTCGAGCCGGGTGCGCAGCTCGATGAGACGGTGACCGTTGGGCCGTACACCGTGATTGGCCCGCAAGTGAAGATCGGTGCGGGCACCACCATCGGGCCGCACGTCGTGATCGAGGGCCATACCACGATCGGGCGCGACAACCGTATCTTTCAGTTCGGCTCGATTGGCGCGATCCCGCAGGACAAGAAATACGCGGGCGAGCCCTGCGAGCTGGTCATCGGCGACCGCAATACCATCCGCGAGTTCGTCACCTTCAACATTGGCTCGCCCGGTGGTGGCGCCGTGACGCGCATCGGCAGCGACACCTGGATCATGGCGTACACGCATATCGCACACGACTGCGTCGTGGGCGACCATGCCACGCTGGCCAACAACACCACGCTGGGCGGCCACGTCGAACTGGGCGAGTGGGTCACCGTCGGCGGCCTCACCGGCATTCACCAGTTCGTGAAGGTCGGCGCCCAGGCCATGGTGGGCTTCGCCAGTGCGGTGTCGCAGGACGTTCCGCCCTTCATGCTTGTGGACGGCAACCCGCTCGCAGTGCGGGGCGTGAACGTGACGGGACTCAAGCGGCGCGGGTTCAGCGATGCGCGCATCGCCGTGGTCCGCCGGATGCACAAGCTGCTGTACCGCGAGGGCCGCACGCTGGCAGACGCGAGGGCAGCGATCGACGCCTTGTCCGCCGAAGTGCCGGAAGCTGCTGCCGACGCCGCGGCGATGGCCGGCTTTCTCGCCGCGGCTGAACGCGGCATTGCCCGCTGACGGCAGCCCCATGACCGCTCCCCGTTTTGCGATGGTGGCCGGCGAGGCCTCCGGTGACCTGCTGGGCGGCCTGCTGCTGGACGGCCTCGCATCGCGCTGGCCAGGCCTGGTCACGCAGGGCATCGGCGGCCCGGACATGGCACGCCACGGCTTCCAGCCCTGGTGGCCCCACGAGAAGCTCGCGGTGCGCGGATATGTCGAGGTGTTGCGGCACTACCGCGGCATCGTGAAGATTCGTGACGAGCTGAAGCAGCGCCTCATCGCCAGCCCGCCGGATGTCTTCATTGGCATCGACGCGCCCGACTTCAACCTGGGACTGGAAGAGTCGCTCAAGGCGCGTGGCATCAAGACCGTGCACTTTGTCTGCCCCTCGATCTGGGCCTGGCGCGCCGAGCGTGTCCACAAGATCAAGCGCGCGGCCGACCACGTCCTGTGCCTGTTCCCATTTGAGCCGGAGATCCTTGCGAAAGAGGGGATCGCGGCGACTTACGTCGGCCATCCGCTGGCTAGTGTGATCCCGCGCCAGCCCGACAAGGCAGCAGCCCGGCGTGCATTGGGCTTGCCCGAAGAGGGTGAAGTGCTGGCTGTACTGCCGGGCAGCCGCGCCTCGGAAGTGGACTATCACGCGGTGCCTTTCTTGCAGGCGGCGGCGTTGGTGCAGCGCAGCCGACCGGGCCTGAAGATCGCGGTCCCCGCGATTCCCGCACTGAAGGAAAAGGTCGAGGCCGCCGCCCGGAGCGCCGGCCTGCACCACGATTGCCTGGTCGTGGCGGGGCAGTCGCATGCGGTGCTGGCGGCGTGCGACCTCACCCTGATCGCCAGCGGCACGGCTACGCTGGAGGCGGCCCTGTTCAAGCGGCCGATGGTGATCGCGTACCGCCTCAGTTGGCTCACCTACAAAATGATGTGGCCGCGCCGGCTGCAGCCCTGGGTAGGCCTGCCCAACGTGCTCTTGCGTGAATTCGTCGTACCGGAGTTGATCCAGCGCGACGCCAATCCCGAGCAGATGGCTGCGGCGCTCTTGGATTGGCTGCGCGCTCCTGACAGAATGGCAGCCGTCCAGCAGCGTTTCGAGATGCTGCACGAAATCCTGCAACGCGATACTGCCACCCTTGCCACCGATGCCATCGAAAAGACTCTCCAAGGGTGAACAAGCGCGGCTGCTGTGGGAGCCCACCGGCCTGACCGCGGGCGTGGACGAAGCTGGCAGGGGCCCGCTGGCCGGACCTGTCGTCGCCGCCGCGGTGATTCTCGACGACACCAAGCGCATCCGCGGCCTGGCCGATTCCAAGCAGCTCACCGCCTTGCAGCGCGAAAAGCTCTACGACCAGATTCGCGACAAGGCGCTGTGCTGCTCGGTCGGCGAAGCTTCGGTGGAGGAAATCGACACGATCAATATCCTGCAAGCAACGATGCTCGCGATGAAGCGAGCCGTGGAAGGGCTGCGGCTGAAACCGGCCCGGGTGCTGGTCGACGGCAACCGCCTGCCGCGCGTGGACATCTACTCGGAAGCCATCGTTGGCGGTGACGCAAAGATCAAGGCCATCTCCGCAGCATCGATTTTGGCCAAGGTTCATCGCGACCGCCTGCTGGCGCAGTTGCACGAGGAGTTCCCGCACTATGGCTTCGCCGCGCACAAGGGTTACGGCACGCCCGAGCACCTGGAGGCGCTGAAGGTGCATGGCGCCTGCAGGCATCACCGCAGGCACTTCAGCCCGGTCGCCGCGACTTTCACGACACCCGAAGGCGTCGTGATAGAGCTGCGAGCAGCGTGACCACCAGCGGCCCGCTGCTCATCACCTCGGCGGCGAACGCCTTGTTGAAGGATTTGCGACGGTTGGCGCAGGACAGCACGGCCTATCGCAAGCAGCGCCGGGTCTGGCTCGAAGGCGACCACCTTTGCCGCGCCGCGCTGCAGCGGGGCGTGCAGCCTGACATGCTCATCGTGCAGGAGTCGGCCTGGCCGCCAGTGCAGGCCGAGTTCGGTGCCGCGGCGGCCAAGGTGGTGGTCGTGGCCGACGCCATCTACACGGGACTGAGCACGCTGGAGTCGCCAGCCCGCATGGGGTTCGTCGTGGCATGGCCGGCGGCGCCATCGGCGCAGCCTGGCGTGCCCACGGTGGTCCTTGACGGCTTGCAGGATGCGGGCAACGTCGGCACCATCCTGCGCAGCGCCTCTGCCTTCGGCTTCCACCAGGTTGTTGCCATCAAAGGCACGGCGGCGCTGTGGAGCCCCAAGGTGCTGCGAGCGGGCATGGGCGCGCATTTCGGCTTGCACCTGCTCGAGGGGGCTGAGATCAACGACGTTGTGGCACTGGGCTTGCCTTTGCTCGCGACCAGCTCGCATCGCGGGCAATTCCTGCATCATGCAAAGTTGCCCTGGCCCTGTGCCTGGCTGTTGGGGCATGAAGGGCAGGGCGTCAGCGCTGCACTGGCCGAACTGGCAACGCTGGAGGTGCGGATCGCCCAGCCCGGCGGCGAGGAGTCATTGAACGTTGCTGCGGCAGCCGCAGTCTGCCTGTACGCCAGTGCCACCGCGTCCCGATGACGCGGTGCCTTCGGGCTATAATCAAGGGCTACCCCGCAAACCCCCCGTACGCCTAGCGCATTCAAGCTTCCCCGGACAAAACAAGCAACCAAGAGGCCACTCTTGAGCGCGGTTGGGCGTACCCGTCACATTCGGAGAACCCAGTGCTTTTGTCTCAACAGGGAAACCACCCTGCAGCCATTCTGGCTCTGGCAGACGGCACGGTCTTTACCGGCAATTCGATCGGCGCCACCGGCGCCACCACGGGCGAGGTCGTGTTCAACACGGCGATCACCGGGTACCAGGAAATCCTCACCGACCCCAGTTATGCCCGGCAGATCGTCACGCTGACGTATCCGCACATTGGCAACTACGGTGTCAACGAGGAAGACGTCGAAGCCGGGAAGGTCCATGCCGCAGGCCTCATCATCCGCGACTTGCCGCTGGTCGCCTCCAATTTCCGCACGACGCAGACCTTGTCGCAATACCTGGTGAGCCAGGGCACGGTCGCAATTTCGGACATCGACACCCGCAAGCTCACGCGCCTGCTGCGCACCAAGGGCGCGCAGAACGGCTGCATCGTGGCGCTGGCCGCCGGGGAGGAAGTCACCCCGGCAATCATCGACAAGGCCATCGCGCAAGCCAAGGCCGCGCCCAGCATGGCGGGCCTGGACCTCGCCAAGGTGGTGTCGGTTACACAACCGTATGAGTGGACCCAGTCCGAGTGGCACCTGGGCAGCGGCTACGGTGAACGCAAGACCGGCAAGTACCACGTCGTCGCCTTCGACTACGGGGTGAAGAAGAACATCCTGCGCATGTTGACCGAGCGTGGCTGCCACGTCACCGTGGTGCCGGCGCAGACCAGCGCCGACGAAGTGAAGAAGCTCAAGCCCGATGGCGTGTTCCTCTCCAACGGCCCCGGCGACCCGCAGCCTTGCGACTACGCGATCGCCGCCACGCGCGAGCTGATCGAGGACGGCTACCCCACCTTCGGCATTTGCCTCGGCCACCAGATCATGGCGCTGGCCTCCGGCGCGAAGACCTTCAAGATGAAGTTCGGCCACCATGGTGCGAACCACCCGGTGAAAGACCTCGACAACGGCCGCGTCTCGATCACCAGCCAGAACCACGGCTTCGCCGTGGACGAAAAGACGCTGCCGGCCAACCTGCGTCCCACGCACATCAGCCTGTTCGACGGCACGCTGCAGGGCCTCGCCCGCATCGACAAACCGGCCTTCTGTTTCCAGGGCCATCCGGAAGCGTCGGCGGGGCCGCACGACATCGGCTACCTGTTCGACCACTTCACGGGCCTGATGGACCAGAACAAGAACTAAAGCCATGCCCAAGCGTTCAGACATCCACTCCATCCTCATCATCGGCGCCGGCCCGATCATCATCGGCCAGGCATGCGAGTTCGACTACTCCGGGGTGCAGGCCTGCAAGGCGTTGCGCGAGGAGGGCTTCAAGGTCATCCTGATCAACAGCAACCCCGCGACGATCATGACCGACCCGGCCACGGCCGACGTGACCTACATCGAGCCCATCACCTGGCAGACGGTCGAAAAGATCATCGCCAAGGAAAGGCCCGACGCGATACTGCCTACCATGGGCGGCCAGACCGCGCTGAACTGCGCGCTCGACCTGTGGAGACACGGTGTGCTCGACAAGTACCAGGTCGAGTTGATCGGCGCCACGCCCGAAGCCATCGACAAGGCCGAGGATCGCCTGAAATTCAAGGATGCGATGACGAAGATCGGGCTGGGCTCTGCCCGCTCGGGCATCGCGCACTCGATGGAAGAGGCCTGGATCGTGCAGAAGACCCTTGGCTTCCCGACAGTGATTCGACCCAGCTTCACGTTGGGTGGCACCGGCGGCGGCATTGCCTACAACTCCGAGGAGTTTGAAGTCATCTGCAAGCGCGGACTCGAGGCCTCGCCCACCAGCGAGCTGCTGATCGAAGAGTCGCTCCTCGGCTGGAAAGAGTTCGAGATGGAAGTGGTTCGCG
>JBKJOM010000003.1:0-8559 GCA_046595775.1 Ramlibacter sp.
CTTCCTGCTCTCCGACCAGCCCCCCCCCCAAGTCCTCAACCTCCTGGCCGACTGCGAGCGCTCCGACATCCTGCTGCTGAGGCTGGCGCTGGCAGGCAAGGCTGCGGGTGATGCGCGTGCGAAGAACTGGGCCGACCAGTTGCGTGACCGCTTCATCGATGCCGCGCGCCGCGGTGACCGCCTGCACGAGCAGGAAGCCGCGCGCTTCGAGCTCGACGTCGAAGGCAACCCGGCCAAGGCGCTCGACTACGCCACCCGCAACTACACCGTGCAGAAGGAACCGCGCGACGCCGAGGTGCTGCTGCGCACTGCGGCTGCCAATGGCAAGCCCGCCGCCGCGCAGCCGGCGCTCGACTGGCTGAAAGCCAACAACTACGAAGACCCGGCGTTGGCCGCGCTCGCCTCGCAACTGGCAGGGGCAAAGAAGTGAAGCGCCTGCTGGCCTTCGTGCTTGCCCTGCTCTCGTTCGCCGCTTTCGCGCACAAGCCCAGCGATAGCTACCTCACCCTTCGCGGCGCGGAGAAGTCGGCTGAACTGGCCGTGCGCTGGGACATCGCCTTGCGCGACCTCGACTACGTGCTGGAGCTCGACCGCGATGGCAACGGCGCTCTGACCTGGGGTGAGGTGCGAACCCGAGCCGACGACATCACGCGTTACGCGACAGCGCACCTGGCCCTATCCGCCGGCGACAAGGCCTGCGAGTGGCGCACTGCCGCTCCCCTGCAACTGGACAAGCACAGCGACGGCACCTACGCCGTGCTCTCGCTCACCGCATCCTGCGGCAGCCTGGACCGCGGCGTGAAGATGAAGTATTCATTGCTGTTCGACGTGGACCCATCGCACCGCGGGCTGGTGAACTGGGCCGCACCTGGCAGCACCACTTCGCAGGCGCTGGTGTTCGGCACCGACAACGCGGAACAATCGCTGGCGCTACAACCGCAAGGCGCGTTCCAGACCCTCAAGCAGTACCTGGTCGATGGCATGTGGCACATCTGGATCGGCTACGACCACATCCTGTTCCTGCTTTCGCTGTTGCTGCCCGCCGTGCTGATCCGCATGGCCGGCCAGTGGGAGCCGGCACCGAGCCTGAAGCGCTCTCTGCTCGAAGTGCTGAAGGTCGTCACGGCCTTCACGCTGGCGCACTCCATCACCTTGTCGTTGGCCGCGCTCGGCGTGATCAGCCTGCCCTCACGCATTGTCGAGTCGACCATCGCAGCATCCGTGGTGGTGGCGGCGCTGAACAACCTGCGCGGCACCATCGAGAAAAAGCGCTGGGTGATGGCCTTCGTCTTCGGGTTGATCCACGGGTTCGGGTTTGCGTCGGTGCTGGCCGACCTGGGCTTGCCGCAGGACGCACTTGTGTTGGCCTTGGTCGGCTTCAACCTCGGCGTGGAAGTCGGCCAGATGGCGATCGTGGCGGTGTTTGTGCCGATCGCTTTCGCCCTGCGAAGAACGGCGTTCTATCGCAAGGGCGTGCTGACCTGGGGCTCGGTGGCGGTCGCCATCATCGCCGCGTGGTGGTTCATTCAGCGTGCATTCGACATCCAGGGCGGGCCGTTCTAACCAAGCTTCAAAGTTGAATGAAGTCGGATAAAGGCAGGCCTTGGCGTGTGGGCGCAGCGGTCGCACAATGGGGTTCAATTTGCCTTATGCGTGAGACAAAGGACCCGCCATCGCACACCGTGACCAACTCGAGGTGCAGGCCAAGGCGCTGGTCGCTGACGCCTACGCGAGCGACGAGCGCTTCGACCTTGCGCGCCGGGCCCGAATGCTGGGCGAGGCCCTGGCCCTGTACCGCGCGATTGAGGACCGCGCCGGCCAGGCGCGCGTTCTCGTCAACTTGGGCAATACGGCCAGCAACGTGGCCGACCATGTCGGGGCGCTGGACTACCTGCACGAAGCCCAAGAAATCGCTGACTCCCTCTCGGACGCCGACCTGCAGCGACGTGTGCGAGGGCAGATGATGGGCGCGCATCTCGACCTGGGTGACCTTGCCACCGCCTTGCACCACGCGACCATCGAGTGGGAAAGCGCCGCCGGCTCCGACGACGCCGAGATCCGCCTCAACGCCTGCAACGGCCTGGGCTGCGTGCTAGTCGCGATGGGCGACTCCGGGGCCGGGATCGACAAGCTAAGGGAGAGCATGTGCTACATCGACAGGATCGAGCCGCCCGCGCACAAGGCACACATGCACTCACAGGCACTGGCCGACCTCGCGCTTGCCCATCTGGCACAAGGCGAGGCCGCCGATGCATTGCGATGCGCGCAACAGGGTGCCGAAGTCGCGAAGACGATCGACCACGCGCCGCTCGTGGCCTTGAACCAGGTCTACGCGGGCCGCGCCTCGGTCGCACTGGGGGATCCTGCGCTCGCGCTTCAAACGCTGGAGCCCGCACTGGCGCTGGCCCGGCACCTGGGCTTGAAGACGCTGGAGATCCAGGCGCGCTACGAACTTTCAAGTGCTTTCGGGCTGCTGGGGCGCAATGTGGAAGCACTCGATGCCTACCGCGCGGCCCACAGTCTGGAGAAGGACGCCGGAAAGGACGAGGCGTTTCGCCGGACAGAATTCCTGCGCGCACGCACGGAGATCGCGCTGAACCGCAGGGAGCGCGAGGATGCCGAGCGCGTGCTGTTCACAGTGCTGCCCAAGGTGATCGCAACACGCATGCGCGGGGGCGAGGAACGCATCGCAGACGAGATCCTCGATGCCTCCGTTCTTTTCATCGACATAGTCGGCTTCACCGCACTGTCCACGTGCACACCGCCTCGGGAATTGCTTGGAATGCTGGAGCGTGTGTTCTCGGAATTCGACCGCCTTACTGCATCTTTCGGGCTGGAGAAGATCAAGACCATCGGCGACGCGTACATGGCGGTGGGCGGCGCGCTGGCGCCGACGCCGGACCACCTGGAGCGCGCCGGGCACCTTGCGCAGGCCATGCTCAAAGCGATGGAACGCATTCGCGTGGAGACGGGCACCGACCTGGCGATACGCATCGGCCTGCATGCAGGCGCCGCCATCGCCGGCGTGATCGGCGCGAGCCGACTGAGCTATGACCTCTGGGGCGAGACGGTCAACCTGGCGAGCCGGCTTGAGTCGAGCAGCCTGCCAGGGCGGATCCACGTCTCGGAAAGCGTCGCGCAGCGGCTAGCGGGCGTTTTCGCCATGGAGCCGAGGAACGCATTGCAACTCAAGGGCTTCGGCGAAATTCGCACTTGCTTTCTGAACCCACGCTAGAGACGCTTTGGCTGCGACGCGTCACCGAATTGCGACTTCTTGGTCTGATGCATCTCACCCTTTCGGCTGCATCGCCACCAGCACCGGCTTGTCGCGGTACACCTGAGGCATCATCGCCTTCAGGTTCGCCACTTTCGGCGCATCGTTGAAGACGATGTAGGGCTGGTTCGGGTTCAGCGTGGCGTAGTCCTGGTGATAGGCCTCGGCCACGAAGAAGGTCTTCAGCGGCGCGACCTCGGTCACGATTTTGGCGGGGAACACTTTGGCAGCGTCGAGTTGGGCGATGTAGCCCTCGGTCACCTGCTTTTGCTGCACATCCTTGTAGAACACGGCCGAGCGGTACTGCGTTCCGCTGTCCGGTCCCTGGCGATTGAGCTGCGTCGGGTCATGCGCGATCGAGAAGTAAATCTGCAACAGCTTGCCGTAGCTGATCTGCTTCGGGTCATAGGTGATCTGCACCGCTTCGGCATGGCCGGTGCGGCCCGAGCCCACCATCTGATAGTTCGCGGTCGACTTCTCGCCGCCCGCGTAGCCAGAGACCGCGTTGATCACGCCATTGGTGTGCTGGAACACCGCCTGCACGCCCCAGAAGCAGCCGCCGGCGAAAACGGCGGTCTCAGTGGCTGACGTCGCAGCTGCAATGTCCTTCGCCGGAACCGGCAGCGGCACCGCCTTTTCGGCGGCCGTGCCGTTATCGATGAAAAATAGGGCGGCTACGGCAACGGCCGCAGCGGACAGGATGAGTCGCTTGTTCATGAAAGGGGTCCTCAGGTGGGCGTGAAGTTGAGAATCACGCCGTTGATGCAGTAGCGCAGGCCGGTGGGCTTGGGTCCGTCATTGAACACATGGCCCAGGTGTCCGCCGCAGCGGTGGCAATGCACTTCGGTGCCGAACATCGGATGGCCGTCGGTCGACTCTTCAACAGCCACCTTGTCGATCGGCTGCCAGAAACTCGGCCAGCCGGTGCCGCTCTCGAACTTGGTCTTTGAGGTGAAAAGGGGCAGCTTGCACCCGGCGCAGCTGAAAGTGCCCGCGCGCTTTTCGGCGTTGAGCGGGCTGGAACCCGGGTGCTCGGTGCCCGCCTTTCGCAGCACGTAGAACTGCTGCGGCGACAGGCGCTTCTTCCACTCGTCCTCGGAGTACGTCACCTCGTAGGCGCGCGCAGCGTAGGCCGGCGTGCTCGTGAACAGGCTGCGCACGCCCGCGATGGCGGCGCCGACGGCGCCAAGTCCGACCAAGGTGTTTCTGCGGCTCATCATGGTGCTTCCCGAATAGTTGGCATGGACGTGAGTCGGAAGTATCCCCGGTTCCTTACTGGGCACTCCGTGGTGGGGGCTTTGTCGGCGGCGTACATCTGGCAACACAGCAATTGCGAGCTTGACCCGCAATCCAGTGTCTTTATGCTGATCGCATGCTCGACCTGCTGATCACCCACGCCACCCTCCCGGACGGCCGCAAGAACATGTCGGTGGCCGTGCAAGCCGGCAAGATCGTCGAAGTAGCGCAGGGCCTGGCCGCCCCGGCCCACGACACGGTCCACGCTCAAGGCCACCTGCTCACCCCGCCCTTTTGCGACCCGCACTTTCACATGGACTCGGTGCTCACCTACGGCCAGCCGCGGGTGAACGAGAGCGGCACCTTGCTCGAAGGCATCGCGCTCTGGGCTGAACTCAAGCCCACGCTCACGCAGGACAACTACATCGAGCGCGCGCTGAAGTACTGCGACATGGCCATCGCCAAGGGCCTGCTCGCCATCCGCAGCCATGTCGATACCAGCGACCCCCGCCTGCTGGCGGTGGAGGCGCTGCTGGAAGTCAGGAAGCGCGTCGCGCCCCACATCGACCTGCAACTGGTCGCCTTCCCGCAGGACGGAGTGCTGCGCCCCGGCCCGCAGGCGCTGGAGAACCTCAAGCGCGCGCTCGACATGGGCGTTGACATCGTTGGCGGCATCCCGCACTTCGAGCGCACGATGAGCGAGGGCGCGGCCAGCGTGAAGTTGCTGTGCGAGATTGCGGCCGAGCGCGGCCTGATGGTCGACATGCACTGCGACGAAACCGACGACCCGCTGAGCCGCCACATCGAAACGCTGGCCTTCGAAACGCAGCGCCTTGGCTTGCAGGGCCGCGTGACGGGCAGCCATTGCACGTCCATGCACAGCATGGACAACTACTACGTGAGCAAGCTGATCCCATTGATCGCAGAATGTGGCGTGAACATCATTGCAAACCCGCTGATCAACATCACGCTACAAGGTCGGCACGATACCTACCCCAAGCGCCGCGGCATGACGCGCGTGCCGGAGCTGATGGCCGCCGGTGTCAACGTCGCCTTCGGGCATGACTGCGTGCAAGACCCGTGGTATCCCATGGGTTCGGGCGACATGCTGGAGGTGGCGCACATGGGCTTGCACGTGGCGCAGATGACGAGCGTCGCGGGCATCCAGGCCTGCTTCGACGCGGTGACGGAGAACGCGGCGAAGGTGATGCAACTGGGCCGCTACGGGATCGTTCCCGGCGCCGACGCGCATTTCATCCTGCTGCAGGCGAGCAGCGTGATCGACGCGATCCGGCTGCGTGCCGCGCGCCTCAAAGTCTGGCGCGGCGGCCAGCTCCTGGCCGAGTCTTCTGCCCCGGCTGCACACCTGCACCTCCGCTAAACTCCTTCGCGCAGGAACCCGTCGAGTTCCCAGGAGGAATCCCATGCGCAAGTCCATCATTTCGCGTGCCGCCCAGGTCGCACGCGCCACCGCCCTTTCCTGCCTGTGCGCCTTGACGGCCTTCACCGGCACCGTCGCGCTGGCCCAGGTCGCGCCACCGCCCATCTCGGTGTTCGCGAGCCGGCCGCGCACGTCGATGCCGCGCCTGTCGCCAGACGGAAAGCACCTGCTGGTCACGCAGCGCATGGCGTTGAACGAACAGGACGTTTCCGTGATGGTCTTCTCCCGGCTGCCAGACATGGCCGTGCTCTCTCAGGTCCGCCTGCCGGCCTACAACGTGCCGGTGGACTACTGGTGGGTGAGCAACACCCGGGTGGTGGTTTCCACCGGCCGTGTTTCCGGCACGCTCGAAGGCCCGGTGCTCAATGGCGAGTTGATGGCCATGAACCTCGATGGTTCCGACCAGGAGTACCTGTTCGGCAGCGAGATGGGCGGCCGCGGCAAGCGAGCCACGCAAAACAACGACCGCAGCTACGGTTTCGTCTCGGGCATCGCAGAAGAGCGCGACGGCCGCTTCTTTGTCGAGGAGCACTCGTGGTACTCCAATGCGTCGCGCACCATGTTGCATGCGATCAACGCCAAGGGCGGCACGCGCAAGCTGATGGCGGAAGTCGGGATTCCGCGGGCCAGCTTCCTGGTGCAACGCAACGGGGCGCCGCGCTACGCCTTCGTGACGGACGAACAGAGCCTCATGCAGGTGCTGCAATACTCGGATGAGAAGAAAGAGTGGCTCTCCTTCAACGGCCAGGAGCGAAAGCGCCTGACGCCGCTGGCCTTCAGCGCCGACGACTCCGCCATCTATGCCAGCCTGTCCGACAACGGCGGCCCCGCATCGCTGGTGCGGCAGTCCGTGGCCAATGGGCAGCGCGACATCCTGGCCACCGACTCGGTCGGCGACATCCACAAGATCGAGTGGAGCGCGCGCAAGCTGAGCCCCATCGCTGCCACGACGCTGGTGGGCGTGCCGTGGCCGCGCTACATCAATCCGGCCTCGCCCGAGGCGCAACTGCACAAGAGCCTGTCGGCGCAATTCCCCGGCAGCTACGTGTCGTTCGACAGCTTCTCCGACGACGGCCAGAAGCTGCTGTTCAGCGTCAGGAGCGACCGCGATCCCGGCACCTTTTACCTGCTGGACCGCCAGACGAGCCAGGCGCAGGAACTCTTCACGGCGATGCCGGGCATCGACCCCGCCCGCATGGGCGAGCGCCGGCCCATCCAGTTCAAGGCGCGCGACGGCCTGCCGTTGCACGGATTCCTCACGCTGCCCCCGGGCCGTGGCGACAAGAACCTGCCCCTGGTGTTGCTGCCCCATGGCGGGCCGCATGGACTTTCGGACTCGTGGTTCTTCGACCGCGACGCGCAGTTCCTGGCCTCGCGCGGCTACGCGGTGCTACAGGTCAACTACCGTGGGTCCGGCGGCCGGGGCAAGCGCTTCGAAGCCATCGGCTGGCGCCACTGGGGCGACCACATGCAGGACGACGTGATCGACGGCGTGCGCTGGGCTGTCGCCGAGGGCATCGCCGACAAGGACCGGATGTGCGCCTACGGCGGCAGCTACGGCGCCTACTCGTCGATGATGTCGGCCATCCGGGCGCCCGAGCTGTTCAAGTGCATCGCGGGCTATGCCGGTGTGTATGACCTTGCGGGCATGTTCGAGACCGACGAAACCAAGTTCTCGCCCAATGCCACTGCCTACTGGAGCCGCGTGCTGGGCAAGGACGCCGACGAGCTCACCCGTTTCTCGCCCGCCATGCAGGCCGACAAGATCAAGGTGCCGGTGCTGCTGGTGCACGGCGAGGAAGACAGGCGCACGCCGTTCTCGCAAGCCAAGTCCATGCGCGATGCGCTGCAGGCCGCGGGCAAGCCCTTCGAGTCAATGTTCGTGCCCAATGAAGGCCACGGGTTCTACGCAGAGCGCAACCGCATCGCCTTCTACGAGAAGCTCGAAGCTTTCCTGGCCAGACACATCGGCCCCGGCGTAGTGAAAGGCAAGTGAGGCCGCCCGGGCAGAATCAGCGCATCGCCACTTCGCACCTGCAGGACCCAAATGCCCCGGCTTGCCCCCCTTACCCCGGAAACCACGCCCGAGTTGAAGCCCCACTTCGACTTCTTTCTTTCCACACTGGGGTTCACGCCCAACAGCGTGCTGACGATGCAACGCAAGCCCAGGCTGGTGCAGGCGTTTGCGCAGCTGAACGCAGCAGTGATGGACCCCGCCGGCGAGGTCGACCTGGGCTTTCGGCGCCTGGTCGGCCATGTCGCGAGCAAAGCGGCTGGCTGCCTGTACTGCCAGGCCCACACGCTGCTGGGGGCGCACAACTTCGGGGTCAGCGACGAAAAGCTGGCCGATGTCTGGCACTACGCCAGCAGCCCTCACTACAGCCCGCGCGAGCGCGTGGCGCTGGATTTCGCGTTGGACTCTGCAGCACAACCCAACGCCGTCACCGACGAGAGCTTCGCTGAGTTGCACAACCATTGGAGCGAAGGAGAAATTGTCGAGCTGCTCGGCGTGGTGGCCATGTTTGGCTTTCTCAACCGCTGGAATGACACGATGGCCACGCCGTTGGAGGCCGTGCCAGAGGCTGTCGCCATCAAGAGCGCCGGCGGC
>JBKJOM010000051.1:0-4480 GCA_046595775.1 Ramlibacter sp.
CGCGGTGCGTGAATGGCGAGCATCCCACGAAGCCGCCACCGTGCGCGTACAGCATGGTCGCGCGCACCTCGGCATCAGCCTCGACCCACTCGCCCTTTACGCCGCCGAGTTCGCCCGGCGCGTAGCGCGCGCCCTTGGGCGGGGGCACCGGGTGGCCGAACGCGGCACGCACTCGCGCGATGTCGCTCATGTCGCCCAGCGCCGACCTGAGGCGCAGGCGAACGATCAGGGACGCAATGCGGGCCTGCCAGCTTGCCATGGAGAATCCTTGTGGTTACCGTGGGTGCGGCATCGAACCACATCGAGCGCGCTCGGGCCTGTCCCCGGTGCGTCAGGCCCGCAGACTCACCGCCCCCTTGCCTTTCGCCACACCGCGAAGTCGTCCTGCGACTTCGGGTCGGTCGGGGGGTACAGGCCCAGGATGCTGCGGCCCCTTTGCACTTCGTCCAGCACGAAGTCCTCGAACGCGGTCATCTCCACCGCCTCGTCGGCGATCTCGTCGGCCAGGTGCGCAGGGATGACGAACACACCTTCGCGGTCGCCCACCATCACGTCGCCCGGAAACACGGCGACGTCGCCGCAACCGATCGGCACGTTGATGTCCAACGCCTGGTGCAGGGTGAGGTTGGTCGGCGCGCTGGGACGCTGGTGGTACGCCGGGAACGGCATGGCCGCGATCTCGGGCGAGTCGCGAAACCCGCCGTCGGTGACCACCCCGGCGCAGCCGCGCACCATCAGGCGCGTGATGAGGATGCCACCCGCCGAGGCGGCGCGCGCGTCCTTGCGGCTGTCGAAGACCATCACCGCGCCGGGCGGGCACTGCTCTACGGCTACGCGCTGCGGATGGTTGCGGTCCTGGAACACGGTGATCGGGTTCAGGTCTTCGCGCGCCGGGATGTAGCGCAGCGTGAAAGCCTCGCCGACCATGTTGGGCAGGTTGGTGTTGAGCGGGCGCACGTCCTGCAGGAATTGGTTGCGCAGGCCCCGCTTGAACAGGGCCGTGCACAGCGTGGCCGTACTCACGGTCATGAGCTTGGCGCGGGTTTCGGGTTTCAGTGCCATCGTGTCTTTGCCTTTCTCCTGCCCCTTCCTCACCCCTGCCCTCCCCCGCAGGGGAGGGAGTGAATCAATAGATCGCGGGCTCGCCGATGGGCTTGCCGAACGATGTTTCGAGATAGTCGAAGTCGCAGCCCTTGTCGGCCTGCTGGATGTGCTGGCTGAACATGTAGCCGTAGCCGCGCTCGAAGCGCCGGGGTGGTGGCGCCCACGCAGCGCGGCGCTGCGCGAGCTCTTCGTCGCTCACCTGCAGGTGGATCGTGCGCGCCGGCACGTCGACAGTGATCAGGTCACCAGTCTTGACCAGCGCCAGGGGGCCGCCTATGTACGCCTCGGGCGAAACGTGCAGCACGCACGCGCCGTAGCTCGTGCCGCTCATCCGCGCGTCGCTGATGCGCATCATGTCGCGCACGCCCTGCTTCACCAGCTTGGTCGGTATCGGCACCATGCCCCACTCGGGCATGCCGGGACCACCTTGCGGCCCGGCGTTGCGCAGGATGATGACGTGGTCCTTCGTGACATCGAGATCCGGGTCGTCGACCGCCTTCTTGAGCGAGGGGTAGTCGTCGAACACCAGTGCCGGGCCGGTGTGCTGCAGCAATTCGGGGCTGCAGGCGCTGGGCTTGATCACCGCGCCATCCGGTGCGAGGTTGCCGCGCAGCACGGCCAGCGCGCCTTCCTTGTAGATCGGGTTGGACAGCGGCCGGATCACGTCGTCGTTGTAGACCTCCGCGCCCTGCAGGCTTTCGCCCACCGTGGTGCCGCTGACTGTCAGCGCATCCAGGTGCAGCAGGCCGGCATCGGCCAGCACTTTCATCAGTGCGCGCATCCCGCCCGCGTAATAGAAATCCTCCATCAGGTACTTGTCACCGCTTGGCCGGATATTGGCGATCACCGGCACCTTGCGCGACAGTGCATCGAAGTCGTCGAGTGACACCGCGCACTGCTCGCCGGCGCGGCGGGAGATCGCGACGAGGTGGATGATCGCGTTGGTCGAACAGCCCTCGGCCATCGCTACCGTGATGGCGTTCTCGAAATTCTTGCGCGTCAGCATCCTGGCCGGCGTGAGGTCTTCCCACACCATGTCGACAATGCGCCGTCCGCACTGCGTGGCCATGCGCTGGTGGTTCGCATCCACCGCCGGAATGCTGGAGGCGCCCGGCAGCGTCATGCCCATCGCTTCGGCAATGCCCATCATCGTGGCTGCAGTGCCCATCACCATGCAGGTGCCGGCGCTGCGCGCGATGCCGCCTTCGATCTCCATCCACTGCGCTTGCGAAATGTTGCCGGCGCGCCGCTCGTCCCAGTATTTCCAGCTGTCGGAGCCCGAGCCCAGTACGTTGCCCTTCCAGTTGCCGCGCAGCATCGGGCCGGCCGGCAGGTAGATGCACGGCAAGCCGGCGCTGAACGCGCCCATCAGCAGCCCCGGGGTCGTCTTGTCGCAGCCACCCATCAACACCGCGCCGTCGACGGGGTGGCTGCGCAGCAGCTCCTCGGCCTCGATGGCGAGCAGGTTGCGATACAACATGGTCGTCGGCTTGACGAAGACTTCCGACAGGGAGATGGCAGGCAGCTCCAGCGGGAAGCCGCCGGCCTGCAACACGCCGCGCTTGACCTCTTCCACGCGCTGCTTGAAGTGCGAGTGGCAGGTGCCGATGTCGCTCCAGGTGTTGAGGATCGCGATGATGGGTTTGCCGTCCCAGTCGACATGGTCGTACCCCATCTGCATCGCGCGCGAGCGATGCCCGAAGGCGCGCAGGTCGTCCGGTGCGAACCACCGTGCGCTGCGGAGTTCGTTGTAAGTCTTGCGGGTCATGCGAGGCACTCTTTCGTCATTCTTGTGTCACTCTTCCTTGATTCCGGCGGTCTTGATCACTCTGACCCAGTGATCGTGCTCCTCCTGCACGAACTTCGTGTACGCGGCGGCGCCCTGGGTGGGCACGACGAAACCCTGCGACTCCATGCGCTGCCTGATGGCCGGGGATGACATCGCGGCGACGGCCGCCGCCTCGACCCTGTCGACGATCGGCTTGGGCGTGCCCTTGGCTACCGACAGCCCCGACCACGACAGCGCCTGGAAGCCCTTGTAGCCGGACTCGCTGACCGTCGGCAGGTCGGGATAGAGGGGATTGCGTTGCAGGCTGCTCACGGCGAGGGCCCGCAGCTTGCCCGCCTTGACGTGTTGCAGCGCGACGTCCTGGTTGATGAACATCAGGGGAATGGTGCCGCCCAACATGTCCGTCATCATCGGGCCGCCGCCCCGGTAAGGGATGCCCACCATGAAGATGCCGGCCGTCTGTTTGAGCAGTTCCATGGCCATGTGGCCCGAAGCGGCCGGCGTGTAGCCGTAGCTCAGCTTGCCGGGGTTGGCCTTGGCGTAGTCGATCAGGTCCTTGAAGGTCTTGAACGGCGTGGACGGATGCACCACCAGCACATTGGGCCCGGAATGCACCTGCGTGATGTGAATGAAGTCCTTGATCGAGTCGTACGCCACCTTGGGGTTGATGCCGTGCGCCACCGCGTTCTGGCCGACGCCGGTCTGGATCAAGGTGTAGCCGTCGGCGGGCTGCTGCAGCGCGCGTGTCATGCCAATCACGCCGCCGGCGCCGCCGATGTTCTCGATGATCACCGGCTGCTTGAGCTGCCTGCCCAGCTCCTCGGCCAACATGCGGCCCATGACGTCGCTGGTGCCGCCGGGCGGAAAGGCCACGATCAGCTTGATGGGCTTGCTGGGATAGTCGCTCTGGGCCAGCGCGCCCAAAGGCAGCATGCTTGAAATTGCCAGGGCACCGGCCGCGGCCAGCAAGGTTCGCTTTTGCATCGACGTCTCCATGTTTTTCATACTAGTATGGTAGCATACCGTCATGGCCCGATCCCGTCCGCAGATACCCGTACTGGCCGGGTCGCCCGTCCCCACGGCGGGCACCGATCGAGGCGGCATCGCACGCAGCACCTACGAGACGATCCGCACCGCCATCCTCGATTGCACCTTCCTGCCGGGCATGGCGCTGTCGGAGCAGTCGGTGTCCGAGCAACTGCAGGTGAGCCGCGCGCCGGTGCGCGAGGCATTCCGCCAACTGGTGACCGAAGGGCTGCTGGATGTGGTGCCGCAACGCGGCACCACCGTCGCACTGCTGGACCGCGAAAAGGTGGCCGACGCGCTCTTCGTGAGGGAGGCCATTGAGTGCAAGGCGGCGGCGCTCGCAGCCAAGGCCTCGTTGCCCGCGAAGAAAGAACTGGCGCAGATCGTCCAGCGGCAGGCCGGCGCGTCAGCCCGCCGCGACTACACCGCGCACCTGGCCGCCGACGAAGACTTCCACCGGCAGATCCTCGTGCTGGCCGGCCATCCCCATGCATGGAATGCATTGCGTCTGGCCCGCACGGGCATGAACCGCATTCGGCACCTGGCCATCCCGACGGTGGG
>JBKJOM010000097.1:0-21786 GCA_046595775.1 Ramlibacter sp.
TCGCCAATCCCCCAAGAATCAGTTCCAAACGCAACGATTCTCCAAGGATCCAATAGCTGCTGGGATCGGCGTAAACCCAGTGTTCATGCGGGTTCCACGAGATTTGCAAGGCCGACCAATTACTTCACTTTTGCTCAAGGCGCCCGCCGCACGGATACAAACTTTGTGTGCCTGTGTAAGCTGCCAGCATATTCTGCCCCATGCTTCTGTATTGAAGGAATCAAACGTCTGTGCGAGGAGGAGTGAAGACTAGAACGAGTGCCGCGATGCTTGCTATGCTGGAGACTGCCATGATGAGTTTGACAATCTTGCTATCTTCACCAAGAAAGAGATAGCCTATTACGCAAGCGACGATCAAAGCAATGACTCCATACGCCATTCTCTGATACCGCGGCACACGAACAAAAATAAGCCGAGCGCATGCCCTATAAGCCTCGGTGTCCAGGAGGTTTGTGTAGCGATAAGAAATATGGCTACCGCCGCGCAGATGATGAATCAGCATGGTCCAAGGGCTTGAGAAATCTGCATTTTGCACGAGCAAATCAAAAGTCCAAAGACCTCGAAGACCTTCTACTAGACCTGTAGCTACAATATCGCCTAGGTATCGCTTCTTCACTGCGGTCACGTCAATGAAGATTGTCGATTTACTAGTCGCGATCTCTTTGATAATATGCCGTAACTCTTCATAAGCGACCTCTTTGTTGGTCCACACCACGGAAAGTTCGCGCACGCGCTGATAGTAATTCTGTATCTCAAGAGCGCGCTCCGGTCCGTAGATTTGGTTAAGGTTGACCCACGCCGGTGAACCACTTCCTGTCTGGCTTAAATACTCCTGTCTTTCGGCCAAATTTTCAAGTTGTGCTTGTACAGAACCCATCACCCTTGCTGAAAGGCCGGGATTGGCTTTGTCGGCATCGGTACTTGTGAGACTCTCAATGTGGAGGAACGTGATAGCCCTGACATCGCGCTCAAGTACGCAGTGAACGACCGAGTTAAGATACTGATCGGGCCGCTCGGAGTCCACAAAGATAATCAACTCGCTCATATCAGAACGTCGTCTGAGCAGATTCCGATTTTCTCGGCCTTGGCTCGCCGTAAATTGATGTACGCGCCGGACAATGTGGCAGACACGCCGAAGGAAATCCGGCAGCCGGTTTCCTCATGAAATCGAATTGCGAATTCACGATTCTTGGATAGCGAGTAACGCGACGCGTGCACGCGGAACAGAACATCGTCACCACCAGCCATGAGAATGTCCGCACCCATGTCGGTCTCAAACGCTCGTAGGAGTTTTGCCACTGCTTCTGTTAGCGCCCGTGAGAATTCTCTTAGGTTTTCCAGTTCCCCCCTCAACAGTCGTTGGTCGATCCCCTCGCGAACACGATCAGCATCACCAAGAACGTAGAGAATTCTAGTCATGCTGCAATTGTGCAGGATGGGTTGCGCTTTTAGCTGGAGCCAGAGTCACCCGCGTCCAAATACCCTTCCCACCATTTCCCGTATTAACTCCAACGTCGCCTTCTGCACCGGCGTCGCCGGCCGCTGCAAACTGGTCGCCAGATCGATCCGAATCCGCAGCGGCGGCGTGCCGATCTGCTGCGCCGTATACGCCGACGGCCTCGGCGTGTTCAACAGCGCGTTGCGCGACAAGATCGCGCAGCCCGCTCCATCCAGCACCAGATCCAGAATCGCATTCACTCCGTCGATCTCCATCGCCACGTTCGCCCTCGCGCCGATGTCCGCCATGGCAGCTTCCACGTGCATGCGGATCGCATTCGGCCGGGTCGGGATCACCAGCGGCAGCTTGGCCACGTCGGCCAGCGACACGGGGCCGGGGGGCGGGTCTTCGTGCAGGCCGGGCGGCCGGGCGCGCACCAGCAGCAGGTCTTCCTCCAGCAGCGGCGTGATGTCCAGCTCGCGCGAGGGCTGGGCGTTGTACAGCACGGCGATGTCCAGCCGGCCGCTGGTCAAGGCGTCCTGCAGCGCGCCCGACAAGCCTTCGCTGATCGACAGGCGCGCATCCGGCATGGCTTGGCCGACTGCCCGGGTCAGGGGCACGGCCAGCACGCGCGCCACGCTGCTGGGCAGGCCCACGGCCACGCGGCCGGCCAGGCCGCCGCGCAGCCGGCCCAGGTCTTCGCGGGCGCGCTCCACCTGGTGCAGGATGCCCCTTCCATGGTCCAGCAGCACGCGGCCGGCCTCGGTGGGCACGGCGCCGCGGCCGTTGCGCACCAGCAGGGTCTGGCGCAGCTCCACTTCCAGCAGCCGCACCTGGCGGCTGAGCGCGGGCTGGGTCACGTCCAGCTCGATGGCGGCGCGCGTGAAGCTGCCGAGCTCGGCCACGCGCACGAAGTAGGCGAGCTGTTTCAGGTCCATGGGCTCACCAGTCTAGAACATAGCTGAGACACAGCTATGCGTGTTTGTTCTAGCTGATAGCGGGGCCTTCGGCTTCCAGGGGCTTGCCAGCCCACGCACAATCCCTCGCATGCCGATCCGCGCAATCTCCTCCATGGCCACCCGCCAGGTGCTGGCCGAGCTGGCGTCTGCCTACGAAGCGCGCACCGGCATTGCCGTGGCGATCGAGTCCGTCGGCGGCGTCGATGCCGCCAGGCGCGTGCAGGCCGGCGAGGCCTTCGACGTGGTGTTCCTCGCCGACGCCGCCATCGACAAGCTGGTGGCTAGCGGCCATGCCGTAGCGGGCAGCCGCGTGGACCTGGTGCGCTCGGACGTCGCGGTCGCCGTGCGCGCGGGCGGGCCGCGGCCGGACCTGTCCACCGAAGAAGCCCTGAAGCAGGCCGTGCTGGCCGCGCCGACGCTGGGCTATTCCACCGGGCCGAGCGGCGTGGCGCTGGTGCAGCTGTTCGAGCGCTGGGGCATCGCCGACCAGGTGCGCCCGCGCACCGTGCAGGCGCCGCCGGGCGTGCCGGTGGGCTCGCTGGTGGCGCGGGGCGACGTGGCGCTGGGTTTCCAGCAGCGCAGCGAACTGATCCACCTCGAAGGCATCGACGTCGTCGGGCCGCTGCCGGCACCGATCGCCATCGTCACCGTGTTCAGCGGCGCGGTGTGCGCCACCTCGCAGCAGGCCGACGCGGTGCGCGACCTGCTCGCCTTCATGGCCGCGCCGGAGTGGGCCGAGGCCAAGCGCCGCCAGGGCATGGAGCCCGCCTGAATTCACAAGAGCAGAAGACGCAGCAAGGACCACGCATGAGCCTCATCATCGATTGCCACGGCCACTACACCACCGCGCCCAAGGCGCTGGAAGAGTGGCGCAACCGGCAGATCGCCGGCATCAAGGACCCGGCGCAGATGCCCAAGCCCTCGGAGCTGAAGATCTCCGACGACGACATTCGCGAAACCATCGTCAACAACCAGCTGCGCCTGATGAAGGAGCGCGGCAACGACCTCACGCTGTTCTCGCCGCGCGCCAGTTTCATGGCACACCACATCGGCGACTTCGAAGTGTCCAGCACCTGGGCCGCCATCTGCAACGCGCTGTGCTTTCGCGTGTCGCAGCTGTTCCCGGAACACTTCGCGCCCGTGGCCATGCTGCCGCAGTCGCCCGGCGTCGATCCGAAGAGCTGCATCCCCGAACTGGTGAAGTGCGTGGAGCAGTACGGCTGCGTCGGCATCAACCTGAATCCCGATCCCTCGGGCGGGTACTGGAAGGAGCCGCCGCTCACCGACAAATGGTGGTACCCCATCTACGAGAAGATGGTGGAGTACGACATCCCGGCCATGATCCACGTGTCCACCTCGTGCAACCCGTGCTTCCACGCCACCGGGGCACACTACCTGAACGCGGATACCACGGCTTTCATGCAGTGCGTGCAGGGCGACCTGTTCAAGGATTTCCCCACGCTGCGCTTCCTCATTCCGCACGGCGGCGGCGCCGTGCCCTACCACTGGGGGCGCTTTCGCGGGCTGGCGCAGGAGATGAAGAAGCCGCTGCTGGGCGACCATGTGATGAACAACATCTTCTTCGACACCTGCGTGTACCACCAGCCGGGCATCGACCTGCTGAACAAGGTGATTCCGGTGAAGAACCTGCTGTTCGCCAGCGAAATGATCGGTGCGGTGCGCGGCATCGACCCGGAGACCGGCCACTACTACGACGACACCAAGCGCTACATCGACGCGTGCGAGCAGTTGTCGGCCGATGACCGGCACGCGATCTTCGAAGCCAACACGCGCCGCGTGTTCCCGCGCCTGGACGCGCGCCTCAAGCATCAAGGACGTTAAATGAACCCCCACGCTCGTCACTTTGTGAACTCGCTGCCCCCCGAGGGGGCTTCAGCCTCCTTGAGGCGGCTCGGCGGAGGCTGACCATGTACGAACTGGGCGTTGTTTACCGCAGCATCAAGCGCGCCGATGCGCGCATCGCCAGCGAACTGGGCCGCTTTGGTTCGGCCACCGTGCACGAGGCCATGGGCCGCGTGGGCCTGATGCAGCCGTACATGCGGCCGATCTTTCCCGGCGCACAGGTCTCGGGAACTGCAGTGACCGTCTTGCTGCATCCGGGCGACAACTGGATGATGCATGTGGTGGCCGAGCAGATCCAGTCGGGCGACATCGTCGTGGCTGCGGTCACAGCGCCGTGCACTGACGGCTACTTTGGCGACCTGCTGGCCACATCGTTCCAGTCGCGTGGCGCGATGGCGCTGGTGATCGATGCCGGTGTGCGCGACGTGAAGACCCTGAAGGAAATGGATTTTCCGGTGTGGAGCAAGGCGATCAGCGCCAAAGGAACGATCAAGGGCACCGTGGGCTCGGTCAACATCCCGGTGGTGTGCGCGGGAATGATCGTGACGCCGGGCGATGTGATCGTGGCCGACGACGACGGCGTGGTCTGCGTGCCTTCGGCCATGGCGGCGAAGACGCTCGAGGCTGCCGCCGCTCGCGAGGCCAACGAAGGCGAGAAGCGCGCCAAGCTCGCTTCCGGTGTGCTCGGCCTGGACATGTACAAGATGCGGGAGCCGCTGGAGAAGGCGGGGCTGCGATATGTCGACGGTGATTCGCCATGAGCACGACGACATCACGCGGGTTCGAAAAAACCCCCGGCTGGCTGGACTGGTACTCGGAGCCAGCCAAGCCGCAGTTCAAGCTGCCGCCGGGCAGCGTCGACGCCCATTGCCACGTGTTCGGCCCGGGCGCGCAGTTTCCGTTTGCGCCCGAGCGCAAGTACACGCCCTGCGATGCGGGCAAGGAGCAGTTGTTCGCGTTGCGGGATTACTTGGGCTTCGACAGAAACGTGATCGTGCAGGCCACTTGCCACGGTGCCGACAACCGGGCGCTGATCGACGCGCTGCTGTCGTCGCGCGGCAAGGCACGCGGCGTAGTCACGGTGAAACGCTCGGTGACCGACGCCCAACTGGATGCGATGCATGCGGCCGGTGTGCGCGGCGTGCGCTTCAATTTCGTCAAGCGGCTGGTGGATTTCACGCCCAAGGACGAACTGATGGAAATCGCCGCGCGCATCGCCCCGCTGGGCTGGCATGTGGTGATCTATTTTGAGGCGGTGGACTTGCCGCAGCTGTGGGACTTCTTCACGGCACTGCCTACCACGGTGGTCGTGGACCACATGGGACGGCCCGATGTGACCAAGCCGATCGACGGGCCGGAGTTCGAACTCTTCCTGAAGTTCATGCGCCAGCATCACAACGTCTGGAGCAAAGTGAGTTGCCCGGAACGGCTGTCGGTGAGTGGACCTCCCGCGCTGGATGGCGAGCGCAATGCATATCGCGATGTCATTCCTTTCGCGCGCATCGTGGTGGAAGAATTTCCGGATCGCGTGCTGTGGGGCACCGACTGGCCCCACCCCAACCTGAAGAATCACATGCCCGATGATGGCCTGCTGGTGGACTTCATCCCGCATATCGCCACCACGCCCGAGCTGCAACGCAAGATGCTCGTCGACAACCCCACTCGTCTTTATTGGGCCACCTGACATGCCACTGGACAAACCCTACAAGAACGTGCCGGGCACGACCATCTTCGATGCCGAGCAAAGCCGCATGGGGTACTCGCTCAACCAGTTCTGCATGTCGCTTATGAAGGCGCCCAACCGCGATCGCTTCAAGGCCAATGAACGCGCCTATCTCGACGAGTGGCCGATGACCGAAGACCAGAAGCAGGCCGTGCTCGCGCGCGACCTGAACCGCTGCATTGCGCTGGGCGGCAACATCTATTTCCTGGCGAAGATCGGCGCGACCGACGGCAAGAGCTTCCAGCAGATGGCCGGGTCGATGACCGGCATGAGCGAGGAAGCGTATCGCGACATGATGATCGCCGGGGGCCGTCCGGCCACCTGGACGGGGGAGAAGAAGTAATGGCAAGAATCACCGCATCGGTCTACACCTCGCATGTGCCGGCCATCGGCGCGGCGATGGATTTGAAGAAGACGCAAGAGCCGTACTGGCAAATGGTTTTCTCTGGCTACGACTTCTCGCGCCAGTGGCTGAAGGACAACAAGCCCGACGTGGTCTTCCTGGTCTTCAACGACCACGCCACCGCGTTCAGCCTGGAGATGATCCCTACCTTCGCGATCGGCACGGCCGACTCTTACCAGGTCGCCGACGAAGGCTGGGGCCCGCGCCCGGTGCCGAACGTGGAAGGCGCGCCCGAACTCGCGGCGCACATCGCGCAGTCGGTGATCCAGCAGGACTTTGACCTGACCATCGTCAACAAGATGGATGTGGACCATGGGCTCACCGTGCCACTCTCCCTGATGTGCGGCGACACGAAGGCGTGGCCGTTCAAGGTCATCCCGTTCGCGGTCAACGTGGTGCAGTACCCGGTGCCCAGCGGCATGCGCTGCTTCAAGCTGGGACAAGCGATACGCAAGGCGGTCGAGAGCTTCGACGAGGACCTGAACGTGCAGATCTGGGGCACGGGCGGCATGAGCCACCAGTTGCAGGGCCCGCGTGCCGGCCTGATCAACCGCGAGTGGGACAACCGCTTCCTTGACCGCTTGATCGACGACCCGGCGGGGCTCGCGGCGGTGCCGCACATTGAATACGTGCGGGAGGCCGGCAGCGAAGGCATCGAACTGGTAATGTGGTTGATCGCTCGCGGTGCGATGGCCGATATCGCCGGCGGGAGCAAGCCCACCTTGAAGCATCGCTTCTATCACGTGCCCGCCTCGAACACGGCCGTGGGCCACATGATCCTGGAGAACAACGCATGAGCAACATTCGTGTCGCACTGGCCGGCGCCGGCGCCTTTGGGCAAAAGCACCTCGACGCTTTGAAACTGATCGATGGCGTTGAAGTCACGTCGGTGATCGGGCGCGAGCTGGACAAGACCAGGGAAGTCGCCGCGAAGTACGGTATCGGCCATGTGACGACCGAACTGAATGAGACCCTGGTACGCGACGACGTCGATGCCGTCATCCTTGCCACGCCCACGCAGATGCATGCGGAGCAATCTATCGCGTGCCTCAAAGCGGGCAAGCACGTGCAAGTGGAGATTCCGCTGTGCGACCGCTTGGAGGATGGCAGGGCGGTGGTGGCAGCGCAAAGGCAAAGTGGCCTGGTTGCGATGTGCGGCCACACGCGTCGCTTCAATCCCAGCCACCAATACGTGCACAAGAAGATCAAGGCGAAGGAGTTCGCGATCCACCAGATGGATGTGCAGACCTATTTTTTCCGCCGTACCAACACCAATGCCCTGGGCCAGGCGCGCAGCTGGACCGACCACTTGCTGTGGCACCACGCCGCGCATACCGTGGACCTGTTCGCCTACCAGACTGGCAGCCCGATCGTCAAGGCCAATGCGGTGCAAGGCCCTATCCATCCGGTGCTCGGCATTGCGATGGACATTAGCATCCAGCTGCAAGCCGCCAACGGCGCGATCTGCACGCTGTCGCTCTCATTCAACAACGAAGGTCCGTTGGGTACGTTCTTCCGCTACATCGGCGATACCGCCACCTACATCGCGCGTTACGACGACCTCTTCAACGGCAAGGAAGAGAAGATCGACGTGAGCAAGGTGGATGTGTCGATGAACGGCATCGAGCTGCAGGACCGCGAGTTCATCGCCGCGATCCGCGAGGGACGCGAGCCCAACGCCAGCGTGGCGCATGTGTTGCCGTGCTACGAGGTGCTGGATCGGTTGGAGAAGCAGTTGGCGTCAGACTCCAATTGGGTTTGAACGCTGGTGGTAGCAAAGCCGTGCGCGGGTAAGGCCCGGTCTGGCGGCCCCGCGGAAAAACTCGCTGCGAGTTGTTCGCTGCGCGAAAAACTCTCCGCTCAAACAGCTTCCGCGAGTCAGAGCACGTACGCGCGATGCGATTCGCCTGCGGCTCTCGTCATCGCGCTGGCCGCCAGACCGGACAGCCCAGGCGCCGTGCCCTGATTGCGCGCCACAGCCTCATCCGCACACGGCTTTGCCGGCAGCGGCGTTGGCATGTCGGGGCCGTCGAACCCCAAGACAGTGACCATCGACCCGCTCGCGCCAGGCGGTGGGTGGTGTCGACTCGCAATCAGGGGTGCTGGCTGGCAGGCGGCTTGCGACGCCGGAGCATGATGACGAGAGCCGCAGGCGAATCGCAGCATGCGTACGTTGCTGACTCGCGGTACCTGTTAGAACGCAGAGATTGACTGCGAAGCGGGCAATCTCGTAGTGAGTTGTACCGCGCCGGGGCCGCGAGCCGCCTGCCAGCGACGTCGGAACGATTCACGCGAAGCGGGATGAAGTGGAGACCACCACTCCGCGAGGCGGCACCGCCCACCACCTGGCGCGAGCCCCCGCACCACACGGAATCCGCATGGGCACAATGATCACCGTGACACCTCCATTCAAGATCCCGCTGTCAGTGCTGGTAGTCATCCACACACCTTCAATGGACGTGCTGCTCATCAACCGGACCGATGCGCCGAACTTCTGGCAATCGGTGACCGGTTCCAAGGATCGTATTGACGAGCCGCTGGAGGAGACTGCGATCCGCGAGGTGTTCGAAGAGACCGGCATCGACGCACGCTCGGGCAGGTTGCGCGACTGGGAGTTGGAAAACGTCTACGACATCTATCCCCGTTGGGCGCATCGCTACGCTCCCGGCGTGACGCGCAACACCGAGCATGTTTTCGGCCTGTTGGTGCCCGATGGCACGCCGGTCACACTCAATCCACGCGAACACACGGACTACCGGTGGATGCAGTGGCGTACCGCGGCCGATACATGCTTCTCGCCGTCCAACGCCGAGGCGATCCTGTTGCTGCCACAATTTGCCGATGACCAGCACGCTTAGGATCGCCACCTACAACATTCACAAGGGAGTGCAGGGCCTCGGCCCCGTGCGGCGCCTGGAGATCCACAACATAGGCCACGCTGTCGAGCAGCTCGACGCCGACATCGTGTGCCTTCAGGAGGTGCGCAAGCTCCACCGCCGCGAGGAGAAGTACTTTCATCGCTGGCCGGCGTTGCCGCAGGCTGAGTTCCTGGCACCCGAAGGCTACGAGTCGGTCTACCAGACCAACGCAACGACCAAGCACGGCGAACATGGCAACGCGCTGCTGTCGCGCTGGCCCGTGATCTCGCGCGGCCACGAGGACATGTCGGACCACCGCTTCGAGCAACGGGGCCTGTTGCACGTGACGCTGCTCGTCGAGCGACGGCCGGTCCATGTGATCGTCGTGCACCTCGGTCTCATCGCCGGCAGCCGCGTGCGCCAGGTGGACCAGATCCTGGGTTTCATCAAGCGCGAGATTCCGCGGCGCGAGGCGGTGATCGTTGCCGGTGACTTCAACGACTGGGGCGGCAAGCTGCGCCCCGCAATGAATGAAGCCGGAATGAAGGACTTCGTCGGCGAGCGGGCGTCGACCTATCCGTCGCGCCTGCCGCTCACGCAACTCGACTACGTCTATGCCCGCGGGTTCAAGCCGGTGGGCATCCAGATTCCCAGGGGCCGCATCTGGTGGCGCATGTCCGACCACTTGCCATTGATCGCCGAGTTCAAGGGCTAGGGCTGCGGCATGTCCGATGCTTCTTCGGTTCCGCACGCCGGCCATGAGCTGAAGCTGCTGCAAGGCAGCGGCGAGTTCTTCGCGGCTTTGGTCACGGCGATCGACTCGGCGCTGCGCGAAGTGCGGCTGGAGACCTACATCTTCGACTTCACCGGAGGCGGCGCCGAGGTGGCGTATGCGCTGGAGCGTGCTGCCAGGCGCGGCGTCGGGGTGAAGGTGGTGGTGGATGGCTTCGGCACGCCCGAGGTGCCCGTGGCGTGGACCGATCGCCTGTTCGACGCGGGCGTGGATTGGCGTGTCTACGAGCCGCTGGGACGACTGGGCTTGTTGTGGCCCGGCAGCTGGCGGCGATTGCACCGCAAGCTGTGCGTGATCGACGACGCAATCGCGTTCTGCGGTGGCATCAACGTGCTGGACGACTTCCACGATCCCAACTACGGCCGCCTCGAAGCGCCGCGCCTGGATTTCGCGGTGCAGGTGCGCGGCCCGCTGGCGGCCGACGTGCAGGCGGCGATGACCCGGCAATGGTTACGCATGCAAGCCATGCGCGACATTCGCCAGGTGCGCCTCTCCGGAGCGCTGGTGTCGCTGCGCGCATTCGCCGCGGCGGCAGCGCCTGCATCGACGCCCGAACCGCATTTCCACGCCCGCGCGGCGCTGGTGCTTCGCGACAATGTCCGCAACCGCACGCGCATCGAGCGAACGTATCGCCGCGCCATCGCCCACGCGCATGAGGAGGTGACGATTGCCAACGCGTACTTCGTCCCCGGCCGCAAGATGAGGCAGGCACTGATTTTTGCGGCGCGGCGTGGGGTGAAAGTGCGGCTGCTGCTGCAGGGGCGCTACGAGTACTTCATGCAGTACTACGCCGCGCGCCCCATCTATGAAGCGCTGCTGAACGCGGGTGTCGAGATCTATGAATACTCGCCCAGTTTCCTCCACGCAAAGGTGGCAGTGATCGACGGCCATTGGGCCACCGTGGGCTCATCGAACCTTGACCCGTTGAGCCTGCTGCTGGCGCGCGAGGCCAACGTGGTGGTGGAAGACCGCGCCTTTACCCAAACGCTGCACGCCCGTCTCGAACATGCGATCGCATCCGCGGGCCGACGCATGGACCCGCTGGAGTTCGGGCGGCGGCCGCTGCGCAGCCGCGTGATGGAGCACATCGCACTGGCACTCATGCGGGTTGCGCTGGCGATCCAGGGCAAGAATTACCTCTAGCGCGATGCAGGATCTGGTTGTCCAGAAGCCCCAGGGGCTGTACTGCCCGCCCGGCGACTTCTACATCGACCCGTGGCGGCCGGTGCCGCGGGCCGTCATCACGCACGCGCACGCGGACCACGCCCGTATCGGGCATGGACACTACCTGGCGAGCGAACCTTCCCAAGGCGTGCTGCGCGCGCGCCTGGGCGAGATCGACCTGCAGACATTGCCCTATGGCGAGCGCATCCTGCACAACGGCGTGACGGTGTCGCTGCACCCGGCGGGCCATGTGCTGGGCTCGGCTCAGGTGCGGCTGGAGCACGACGGGCAAGTCTGGGTGGCGAGCGGCGACTACAAGGTCGCGCCGGATCGCACCTGCGCGCCGTTCGAGCCCGTGAAGTGCGATGTGTTCATCACCGAGTCGACCTTCGGCCTGCCGATCTACCGATGGAGTCCCGACGAGGAATTGTTCGCCGGGATCAATGCCTGGTGGGCTGGCAACGTCCGGCACGGGCGCGCCAGCGTGCTCACCTGCTACAGCTTCGGCAAGGCGCAGCGCATCCTGTCGGGCGTGGACCCTTCTATCGGGCCGATCATCGTGCACGGTGCTGTTGAACCGCTCAATCGCGCGTACCGCGCTGCGGGCGTGGAATTGCCCGACACCATGATGGTGTCGGACGTCAAAGACAAGGCCGATATCAAGCGCGCCCTGGTGATCTGTCCGCCCAGTGCCGCGGCCAGTCCCTGGATGCGCCGATTCGGTGATGCGCAGACGGCTTTCGCGAGCGGCTGGATGCAGTTGCGGGGCGCGCGCCGCCGAGGCGGGTATGACCGCGGCTTCGTCGTGTCGGATCATGCGGATTGGCCAGGGCTGCTGTCGGCGATCGACGCCACCGGCGCGCAGCGCGTGATCGTCACGCACGGCAGTGTGCCGGTGATGGTGCGCTACCTCACCGGGAAGGGCTTGCAGGCTGAGGCCTTCGACACCGAGTATGGCGGTGATGCGGTGGAAGGCGACGTGCAGGAGCCACCGGCCGCATGAAGCGCTTCTCCCGCCTCTTCGCGCAGCTCGACCAGACCACCTCGACGAACGACAAGGTCGAGGCGCTCTCGCGCTACTTTGCGCAGGCGCCAGCACGCGATGCGGCCTGGGCGGTGTACTTCCTCTCGGGCGGCAAGCCGCGCCAGGTGGCATCCATGTCAACGCTCGCGGTGCTGGCCTGCGAGATGGCGGACATTGAACCCTGGTTGTTCGACGAGTGCTACCAGGCCGTGGGGGACCTGGCGGAAACCATCGCGCACATCCTGCCTCTCGAATCGGAAACCTCGGAGTTGGGATTGGCCGAATGGGTGGAGGAGCGCCTGTTGCCCTTGCGCGGCCTGCCTGAAGGCGAGATCGCGCAACGCGTGACCGGCTACTGGCGCGAGCTCGACAGCCAGGGCCGCTTCCTGCTCTCCAAATTGATCGGCGGAGGCTTTCGCGTCGGCGTGAGCAAGTTACTGGTGCAGCGCGCACTGGCGGCGCACAGCGGGCTCGATGCCAAGCGCATTGCGCAACGCATGATGGGTTACACCGATGGCAAGGTGATGCCGTCCGCCGGGCGTTACGAGGCACTGGTAACGGCGAACGAAGACGGCACGGCGGACGTTCGCGACCTGGGACAGCCGTATCCGTTCTTCCTGGCCCACCAGCTCGACGCACCGCCCGAGGTCTTCGTGGCGAAGCTCGGGCCGGTCACCGACTGGCAGGTGGAGTGGAAGTACGACGGCATTCGCGGCCAGGTGATCAAGCGGGCAGGGCAGGTGTGGATCTGGTCGCGCGGCGAGGAACTGGTGACCGAGCGCTTCCCGGAGATTGACGCGCTGGCGAGCACGCTGCCCGATGGCACCGTGCTCGACGGCGAGATCATGGTGTGGAAGGACGACGCAGCGGCGCCGTTCGCACTGCTGCAGCAGCGCGTCGGCCGCAAGACGCTGACGAAGAAGGTGCTCGCCGATGCGCCCGTGACCTTCATGGCCTACGACGTCCTGGAGCAGGACAGCGTGGATATACGCACACTGTCGCAACGCGAAAGGCGAGGGCGCCTCGAGGCCCTGCTCGAAGGTTCGGCGATCCACCTCTCGCCGGTCGAGTCCGCAGCTTCCTGGATGGAATTCGCTCGCCGCAGGGAACGCTCTCGCGAACTCGGCGTGGAGGGCTTCATGCTCAAGGCCTTGGCCAGTGCCTACGGCACAGGCCGAGAAAAAAGGGGTCAGAGCCCCAATTCGCCGGCGACGAAATTGGGATCTGACCCCATTTTTCTCTGGTGGAAATGGAAGATCGAGCCCATGACCATCGACTGCGTGCTGGTCTATGCGCAGGCTGGGCACGGCCGGCGCGCTTCGGTCTATACCGACTACACCTTCGCGGTCTGGAATCGCCCGCCGCGCGACAAAGCAGAGGCCGATGCCGTGCTCGACGCGATCGAGCGCAAGGACGCGGCGCAGCCCGGCGACTTGCAACTGGTGGCTTTCGCCAAGGCGTACTCGGGCCCGACCGACGAGGAGTTCCGGCAGATCGATGCCCTGATCCGCAAGCACACGATCGAAAAGTTCGGCCCGGTGCGCAGCGTGCGGCCTTTCATGGTGTTTGAGCTGGGCTTCGAGGGCATCAACCGGAGCGGTCGCCACAAGAGCGGCATCGCGGTGCGCTTCCCGCGCATGTTGCGGATCCGCTTCGACAAGCCGCTGCATGAGGCCAACACCCTGGCCGACCTGGAAACGCTGCTGGCCCCCTGATTGGCCAGAAACCCCGCGACAGTCCCGGTCAACCTCGGGTGTTACCATTTCGGATGCTCATGAAAGCCCAAGGTTCCCAGGCTCCGGCGGCGGACGATATCGGCACCCCGGTATCGGTGAAGATCCGCGAGCGCATCCTCGCTGCCCGCAAGCGTTTTCACTCGAACGACAACATCAGCGCCTTCATCGAACCCGGCGAGCTCGAGAAGCTCCTTGACGAGGTCGAGGTGAAGATGCAGGGCGTGCTCGATTCGATGGTGATCGACACCACCAGCGACCACAACACCAGCGACACCGCGCGCCGCGTCGCCAAGATGTACCTCAACGAAGTGTTCAAGGGCCGCTACGTCAAGCAGCCGCTGATCACCGAGTTCCCCAACGCCGAGCACTTGAACGAATTGATGATCGTCGGCCCGATCACCGTACGCAGCGCCTGCAGCCACCATTTCTGCCCGGTGATCGGCAAGGTGTGGATCGGCGTGATGCCCAACGAGCACACCAACGTGATCGGCCTGTCCAAGTACGCGCGGCTGGCCGAGTGGATCATGGGACGCCCGCAAATCCAGGAAGAAGCCGTGGTGCAATTGGCCGACCTGATCATGGAAAAGACCCAGCCCGATGGCCTGGCCATCGTGATGGAAGCCAGCCACTTCTGCATGGCCTGGCGCGGCGTGAAGGACATGGACGCCAAGATGATCAATTCGGTGATGCGTGGCGTGTTCCTCAAGGATTCGGCGCTGCGCCGCGAATTCCTGGCCCTCATTCCCCAGCGAAACGGATGAAGCCATGTTGGTGAGACTTCTGTATTGCAGCCGCGCGGTGGACACGAGTCCCGAGGCCATCGAGGCGATCCTCAACCAGTCGCGCCAGCACAACCCGGTCAGCGGCATCACCGGCATCCTTTGCTATGGCGGCGGCATCTTCCTGCAGGCCATCGAAGGCGGGCGGATGCAGGTGAGCGAGCTGTTCGGCCATATCCAGCGCGATCCGCGCCACAAGGATGTCGCCTTGCTGCATTACGAAGAAATCCTGGAGCGGCGCTTCGGCGGATGGAGCATGGGCCAGGTCAACCTGTCCAAGCTCAACCATTCGCTGCTGCTCAAGTACTCCGAGAAGCCCGAGCTCGACCCATATGCCGTGTCCGGCAAGGTTTCGCTGGCGCTGCTCGAAGACCTGATGGCCACCGCCGCGATCTGCGGCAGGGTCTGACCGCCGCCAACTCGGTGGTGGCTGCAGCGGTTCCGCTGGTCGGTTGCGACTTTTCCAGCACACCGACTCGCCGCAAAACGATCGTCCTCGCCTGGGGACGCGCCTCCGGCAACGCCGTGGTGCTCGAGCGCCTGCAGAGGATCGAATCGCTGGCCGCGTTCGCTCAATGGTTGCGTGAGCCCGGCCCTTGGGTTGGTGGTTTCGATTTTCCTTTCGGTCTGCCGCGCGAGTTGGTCGAACACTTGGGGTGGCCACTGCAGTGGCGCGATTGCATCGAACACTACGCCCGCCTCTCGCGTGCCGAGATTCGCGAGACCTTCGCGGCGTTTTGCGATTCGCGACCGGCCGGAGGCAAGTTCGCGCATCGCGCCTTTGACAAACTCGCGGGTTCCAGCCCATCGATGAAGTGGGTGAACCCGCCCGTGGCCTACATGTTGCACGCGGCGCTTCCTCTCTTGCTGGAAGCGGGGGTGAACATCCCGGGACTGCATGAAGGCGATGCGGCCCGCACCGCGCTCGAAGCCTATCCGGGCCTGCTGGCGCGTGAACTCATTGCGCGGCGCAGCTACAAGAGCGACGCCAGGGCCAAGCAGACGGCGGACCGCTTGATTGCGCGCAAGGACCTCCTCACCAGACTCGAAGCGGGCCAGACGAGGCTGGGCCTGCGCCTGAAGCTCAGCCATGCGCTGCACGACCAGCTTGTTGCCGATGCCAGCGGCGACAGCCTGGACGCAACGCTGTGCATGGTGCAGGCCGGGTGGGCGGCCCGATGGGGGGCGCCGTGCTATGGCCTGCCCCAGGCCATCGATCCCCTCGAAGGATGGATCGTCAGCTGCTGAGCTCATGGAAGAGTAGCCCTATTGAGTGCAGTTACACACGAGCCAGCACTGCGCCGATAGCATGACTTTCGAAGCGTGGAACACCGAGTACCGCGCACTGTCACGCATTCGGGAGTGTTACGAAATGGCCGATGAATTCAATGGATTGGAAATCGCAGTCCTGGTCCCTTGCTACAACGAGGAGATCGCGATTCCGCGCGTCGTGGAGGACTTCCGCAAAGCCCTGCCCAGCGCGAAAATCTATGTCTACGACAATGCCTCGACCGACCGCACGGCCGAGGTGGCCGCGCGCGCCGGGGCGATTGTCGGCCATGAACCCTTTCCCGGCAAAGGCAATGTGATGCGCCGCATGTTCAGCGACATCGACGCCGACATCTACGTGCTGGTGGACGGCGACGACACTTATGACGCGCAGGCCGCGCCGGACCTGGTACGCGCGCTGCTCGATCGCCAGCTCGACATGGTCAACGGCGCGCGGGTGACGTCGATCAAGGAAGCCTACCGCTTCGGCCACCGCTTCGGCAACCGGCTGCTGACGGGGCTGGTGCAGGTCATCTTCGGCAAGCAGTTCGACGACATGTTGTCCGGCTACCGCGTCTTCTCGCGGCGCTTCGTGAAATCTTTCCCCGCGATCTCCAGTGGCTTCGAGATCGAGACCGAGCTCACCGTGCATGCGCTCGAGCTGCGCATGAAGACGACCGAGATCCCGATCAAGTACAAGGACCGGCCCGAGGGGTCCACGTCCAAGCTCAACACCATACGCGACGGTATCCGCATCCTGCGAATGATTGGCGTGCTGGTGAAGGAAGAGCGGCCGCTCGCCTTCTTCGGTTGCATGTTCCTCTTGCTGGCGCTGGTGTCGATGGGTCTGGCCGCACCGGTGATTCTCGAATTCATGCGCACGGGCCTTGTGCCGCGCCTGCCCACGGCGGTGTTGTCCGTGGGCATCATGCTGGTGGCGGTGCTGTCGATGTTCTGCGGCCTCATCCTGGACACCGTCACGCACTCGCGCCGCGAGCTCAAGCGGCTGGCCTATCTCGAGATCCGTGCACCGCGCTGGCCGGCACGCCGCCAGCGCGTGGGCCAGGTCGTGAACTTGCCCATCGCCGTGCGCGCCACGGCCTGACACCCCATCCGCATGCGAGCCTCACAGGATTCCACCAACGATCGCTTCGCGCCTTCCGGCTTTTCGGAAGTCGAAGCCGCTGGTGCCTCCCGCGGGCAATGGCGCGGCCTGCTCAGCTGGTTTGATGCCGGCAACGGCTATTCGCTCTTCGCGCTGCTCGCCATCCTGCTGATGTTGAACATCGCCGCCTCCTTCCCGGGGACGATGATGAACGACTCGGTCAACCAGTATGCCGAGGCCGTGAGCGGCAAGTTCACCGATTGGCACCCGCCGGTCATGGCCTGGCTGTGGTCGAAACTGCGCCTGCTGGATGACGGCCCCGCGCCGCTGTTCCTTGCGCACATGGTGGCGTACTGGAGTGCCATCGGATTGCTCGCCGACGCGATGCGGCGCCTCGGCCGACGGCATACCGCCGTTCTGGTCGCGCTGGCCGGCGCTTTCCCGCCCTTCATCTTCATGAATGCCAATGTCATCAAGGACGTCGGCATGGCTGTCTCGCTGCTGTGCGGCGTGGCCCTCGTGTTCTGGTTCCGCTCGCAGGGCCGCCGGCTCCCGCTTGGCGCGGCAGTTCTGGCCGCGCTGCTGCTGGCATACGGCACCCTGGTCCGCACGAACGCGGTGTTTGCACTCGGTCCGCTCCTGGTGTTCGCCTTCGCCCCCGCCAGCTGGATGCGCAGCGTACGGCTGGTGATTGCTTCGCTCGTGATCGCTGTCCTCGCCGTGCCTCTCTCGCAAAAACTCAACGAGCTGATGTTCAAGCCGCAGCCGCGTGAGGCGATCGCGTCACTGCTGCTGTATGACATTGCCGGCGTCGCGGCGCAGCAGGACGATCCGTCCATCCTGCAGCCTCGCGCGCAGATCACGCGGAACCAGCTGGCACGCTGCTACTCGCCTTTCTGGTGGGACAGTTTCAGCGCCTGGGGCGCCTGCAGCAAATTCGTCAATCGTCCTGACAACGACCACGCCACCTATTCGCAGGGCTTGTCAGCGCAATGGCTCAAGACTGTGCTCGACCATCCCGGCTCGTACCTCGTGCACAGGCTCAAGCACTTCAACTCCGAAGTCATGTTCGCCGTGCCGCTCAAGCACCTGCGCCTTGCGCCAGAGTACCGCGGCGACATGCCGGAGTCCAAGCCATTCGAGGTCTTCTCGCCGGCCAACGTGAGGCTCGACCTGGTGCGCAAGAACCCCACGGTGTGGCCAGTCACCTGGCTCGTGTGGGGCGGGGTGTTGCTGCTGTTCCTGGCACGGTGCACGCCGACTACCAGCGTGTTGCTGGCCCGCGCGCTGGTGCTGTCCGCACTGGCCTACACAGGCGCCTATTTCTTCATCGGTGTCGCCACCGACATTCGCTACCACTACTGGTCGATGCTGGCGACGCTGCTGGCCACGCTGGCCGTGTTGCCACAGATCACACAAGGATTACGCGTTCGCTCCCCGCTGCTCACCGGCGGGCTCGGCGTGCTCGGGGTCGTGGTTGCCATGGGCCTCGTGACGCGATTGCTTGATTTCCAGGGCTGGGTGCTGTGATGCGCAAGGCATTCATTGACACCGCAAGTTTCGCCCGATTCGCCCTGGTGGGCGTTGTCGGGTTCGTGGTGGATGCGGGCCTGTTGCAGGCCCTGGTGATGCTCGGATGGGGACCGGTTGCAGCGCGCTGTGTCGCGTTGCCGGTTGCGGTGTTCGCCACCTGGCTGCTCAATCGCGGCTTCACCTTTCCTGAGGCGCAACAAGGGCCGGCATTGCCCAGCCTGGCGCGCTATGTTGCGGTCAGTGCCGTCGGTGCCAGCGTCAACTTCATGGTCTATACCGCGCTGGTCATGGCCTCGGCCATCATGGCCGCGCACCCGGTCCTTGCGGTGGCGGTGGGGTCGGCGATTGCGATGCTGGTCAACTACCTGGGCAGCAAGCACTTCGCGTTCAGGGATTGAGCGCGCCGAGGGCTTCGAGCGCTTCGGCGTCGGTGCGGTACAGGTGCAGCAGCGAGCCGGATTCAAGGGCCCCAGCGCGCTTCAACACGCGCTCCACCGGCAACTTGATGCCGCTGATGTGCAGCGCGATGCCGCGCTCCCGAAGCATCGAACGCACCTGCATGAAGACTTCCACGCCCGTCGCGTCGACCCGGTTGATCGGGTGCGCAAAGAGGCACACGTGGCGCGTGCCTGGATGCGCGGCGAGATGTTCCACTATAGAGCGCTCGAAGCTTGTCGCCGACGCGAAGTCCAGCTCGTCGTCCATGCGCAGTGCGTAGATGTCGTTGCCCAGCATCGGCAGTTTCCACAGGTGACGGTCACGCAGGCTCCCGTCGGGATGCCGGCCGACTTCGATGATGCGTGGATGCAGGCGCAGGTACAGGAAGTGCGCCAGGCCCATCAGCACGCCCACCAGCACGCCCCAGAAAATGCGCGGCGCCGTCAGGATTGTGACGGTGAATGTGACCAGTGCGGTGACGGTCTCTACGCGGTCAATGCGCCAGAACCGCAGGAAGACCGCTGGCTTGAACAGGTTGATCACTGCCGCCACCACCACAGCGGAGAGGGCGGCGCGTGGCACGTGTTGCAGCGCCGGTGTGAAGAACAGCAGTACCACCAGCACGAAGCCGGTGGCGATCACCGTGGCCCAACCGGTTTTCGCGCCCGCATACAGCGTGATCGCGGAGCGGGAAAATGATGTGCTGGTGGGAAAGCTGCCGCAGAACGCCGATGCGAGCTTGCCCATGCCCTGGCCCACCAGGTCCTGGTTGGCGTCCCAGCGCTTGCCATCGCGCTGGCTTTCGATCTTGGCGCTGGCTGCCATCTCGAGCGAGCTGACAAGCGCCAGCACCAGCGCTGGAACCGCGAGGCTGCCGAAGGTGTCCCAGTTCGGCAAGCCCGGTACGAAGAACGACGGAAATCCCGAGGGCAATGCACCGACGACAGCGCCGTGTTCCGAGTAGCCGCTCCACTTCGCTATCGCCGCGGATACGACCAGCACCAGCAGCACCATCGGCACACGCGGCGCGAATCGCTTGCCGCCCAGAAAGAGAGCCAGGCTGGTCACCCCGAAAGCAAGGGCACTGGCGTCCACGCTGGGCGTCGTCAACAAAGTTGACAGGGAACCTTGCAATCCAAACAACGCTGGCAGTTGCGACGCGATGATCAACAGGGCCGCTGCCTGGCTGAAGCCGGCCAGCACTGGCGAACTCACCAGGTTCAGCACCCAAGCGCCTTGCGCGAGTCCCAGGACCAACTGGATGCCCCCCGACAACAAAGCCAGCCACACGACCAGCATCACCCACTGGCCACTGGCCGGTTCGGCGAGCCCAGCCAGCGACGCGCCGACCAATACGCTGCTCAGTGCAGAAGGCCCGACCGACAGCCGCGTCGACGCGCTGAACAATACGGCCAACAGCGGCGGAAGGAATGTTGCGTAGAGGCCCGCGATGAGCGGCATGCCCGCGAGGCTGGCGTAGGCAACCGACTGCGGGATCATCACCATTGCCACCGTCAGCGCCGCGGCGCCCTCGTTGCGCAGCAGGGCGGGTGTGAGGCGCGGCCAGTTCAGGAACGGCAACCAGCGGGACCAGCGGGACATGGCTTGAGTATGCCGGAGCGTGGCGCGCTATCGCTGTGGCATGTCCTGGACGGAGTAGCCCAAGCTTACCGTTGCGTCTTCCGGGATCGGCGGCATTGTCCGGTTCCATTCCTCCCAGGCATCGCGCATGGCGGCAAGCCTTTGCGGCTGGCGCCCGGCGAGATTGGCGCGCTCGCGTTCATCGGCAGCGATGTCGAACAAATAGTCGTGGCCGTCCACGCGCAGGTATTTCCAGCGGCCGTCGCGCGATGCGCGCTGCCCGCGGTGGCTCATGCGCCAGTGCAAGGGACGGCAAGAGGTTGCAGACGGTTCGCCCAGCACGCGCGAGAGCGATACGCCATCGAGCGGATAAGCCGGGTCTGCGTCGACGCCAGCGACCTCAAGCATCGTCGCCGACCAGTCCATGGTCATGCACTGCTGGTCGCTCACGCCGCCCGGCACGATGCGCGCGGGCCAATGCGCGATCCACGGGACGCGGATGCCGCCTTCGGTCAGGTCCATCTTGCCGCCCACCAGCGGCCAGTTGTCCGAGAAGCGCTCGCCGCCGTTGTCGCTGGTGAACACCACCAGCGTGTCGCGATCGATGCCGTTGCGGCGCAAGGCATCCATCACCCAGCCGATGCCTTCGTCCATATGGTGGATCATGCGATGGTAGGTGTGGATGTTGCCGCCGTGCAGGTGGAAGATGTTGTCCTTCACGTCCTGTGCCAGCGCTTCGTCGTCGCGTGTTTCCCAGGGCCAGTGCGGCGCGGTGTAGTGCAGGCTGAGGAAAAATGGCGCGTCCTGTCTTGCCATCCGGTCCACATAGTCGACCGAGCGTTGCGACAGCAGGTCGGTGAGGTAACCAGGCTCGATCCTTTCTTTCTCCCCCTCCCACAGGTCGTGCGCGCCGGTCGAACTGCAATGGGTGAAGTAGTCGACACCGCCCGACATCGGGCCGAAGAATTCCTCGTAGCCCGAACGCAGCGGGCCGAAGTGCGGCGGGTAGCCCAGGTGCCACTTGCCGATCAGCGCCGTGCGGTAGCCGGCGGCCATGAGCAAGGAGGGCAGGGTGGGATGGTCGACGGGGAGGCCCAGCGTGGAGCTGCCGCGGCTCTTG
>JBKJOM010000295.1:0-8722 GCA_046595775.1 Ramlibacter sp.
ACCGCTTCGGTGACGGTGTGCTCCACCTGCAAACGCGGGTTGGCTTCGATGAAGACAAAGGGCTGCTCTGCCGAGCTTTCATCCACCAGAAATTCAAAGGTGCCCAGGCTGCGGTACTTCACCGTGCGCGCCATCGCGAGCGCCGCCGCTACGAGCCGCGCACGCAGCTCATCTCCGAGGCTCGGGCTCGGCGCAATCTCCACGACTTTCTGAAAGCGCCGCTGCAGCGAGCACTCGCGCTCGCCCAGGCTCATCACTGCCTGGCCGTCGCCCAGTACCTGGATTTCGATGTGGCGGGCCAGCGGCATCAGGCGTTCCACGTACACCCCGGGCACGCCAAAGGAAAGTGCTTCCGACTCGCAGCGGGCGAAGGCTTCTGGCAGGTCCGCGGCATCGGAGACGCAGCGCATGCCCCGCCCGCCACCGCCTCCGATTGCCTTGAGCATCACGCCCGTGCCGCCGTGCTCTGCGAGAAACTCTCGCGCCTGATCGAGCGTTACTGCGCCGGCGCTGCCGGGCAACACCGGCACGCCGCACTGCTGCGCGAGGGCGCGCGCCTGCGCCTTGTCGCCGAAGAGGGCGAGGTGGCCCGGAGCAGGCCCGATGAAACAGATACCTGCATCGGCGCAGGCCTGTGCGAAGTCCGGCCGTTCACTCAGGAACCCGTAGCCCGGATGAATTGCATCGCAGCCGTTCGCGCCTGCGATGGCGATGATGCGCGGGATGTCGAGATACGCCGCCGGCCCCGACGCGTCCAGCGCGACGGCGCAGTCTGCAAGTGAAACGTGAGGCGACTGCGCATCGTCCTGTGCGTAGATTGCTACTGCAGCTGCACCCAGGTCGCGTACTGCACGGACAAGACGCAGGGCAATCTCGCCACGGTTGGCAATGAGGATCTTCTTGAACATCAGGCCGCTATTTCAGCAGAAGCGCGGCCCGGCCGAGTCGCGGGTGCGACCCCGGCGCCGTTGGGAGCTAGGCGCGGCGGCTTCTGCTGATCTTCACGGTCGAGACGCCGGCCAGTGTCCGTGAAGCGCCCGGACCGGGGCGGGGCGGCTCGAGCCCCAGCGCCTGGCGCAGGCCCCCGATCAATTGCGACACGCCCGGCTCAGCCATCATCGTGAAGTGCGAGCCAGCGATCTCAGCGACCTGGATCTCGCCTTGCACGTGTTCCTCCCAGCCCAGCGCGTCACCTGCCCCCAGGTACTGCGTGTCGGCCTCGCTGGCCCGAAACAGCACCATGTCGCCGTCATAGGCCTGCGGCAGGTAGCGCGACTGCGCGTCGACGAAGTTGTAGAACAGGTGGTGCTCCACCAGTTCGGGCGGCAGCGGCTCGCCGCGCGCCAGGCGCTGCAATGCGTGCGCGTACTGCGCATCGGCCTGCTTGCCCTTGCGGCGGCGCCCCGGCCACGCCAGCAAAAAATCCAGTGACCAGTGGCGCATCAGCAGGATCTTGCGCAGCGGCGACACCTTGCGGCGCGCGGCGGCGGGAGACAAGGTGTCGATCATCGCCAGCAGCGAGACCTGCGCGCCGTCCCGCCGCAGCTGGTGCGCCATCTCCAGCGCGATCACGCCGCCCGCCGAATAGCCGGCAAGCTGGTAAGGCCCATGCGGATCCACGGTGCGGATCGCCTCGACGTATTGCGCTGCCATCGCCTCGATCGAATCGAGCGGCTGCAACCGGCCGTCGACCCCTTGCGCTTGCAGGCCGTAGAACGGTTGCTGCGGGCCCAGCTTGTCGGAGATCACCTTGAAGTTCAGCACGTTGCCGCCCGCGCCATGCACGCAGAAAAGCGGCGGGCGATCACCCTCACGGCAGATGGCCACCAAGGGCGACCAGCCGCGCGGCCCCAGCGGAATCACATTGGATTTCTTGCTTGGCGCCTGCACGGGATCGGTCGCTAGGCCCGCATGTTGCGCCACCAGCGCAGCCAAGGCGCCGAGAGTCGGGGCCTGGAACAGAGTGGCCAGCGGCAGGTCCACATTGAAGTGTTTGCGGATGCGCGCGAAGAGCCGAACTGCCGCCAGCGAGTGGCCGCCCAGCGCAAAGAAGTCATCCTGCGGTGCGACCTCGTCGATGCCGAGCAGTTCGCGCCAGGCCTCGGCGAGGACGGTCTCGACCGGATTGAGCGCGGCTGTTTGCGCGGCCACCGGCCGGGCCTTGCGCGGCACGGGTTTGGGCCGGCTGTCGCGCAGGGCCTCGCGCAGCCGGTTGACATCGATCGACGACACGACGATGTCGCGAGCACTGCTGGAGAAGATCCTGTCGAAGAGGGCCGGCGCATCTTCGCCGCGGATGCCGCAGGCCAGCATCTCGTCGACCAGGCTGGGCGCCGGTCCCGGCGTGGGGTGGGCCAACGCGGCGGGCGACACACCGCGCAGCGAGAAGCCTTCCAGCGTGGCCAGGGTCTCGCCGGCCGGGCCATGCAGCGACACGTCGAACGACGCCAACCTGTCCTGCGTGTCGCCGAGCTTCACCCGGCTGGTGATGCGTTGCGGCAAGGCACCGAACAGGCGGATGCGGTCGATCGACAGGGGCACGAAGAGGTTCTGCGCGCGCTGGGCGGCGTCGACCATATGCAGGCCAAAGGTTGCGGCCATGTCGGTCATCGCGGGATGTGCGCCGTAGGTGGCCAGGTCACTGGCGAAGGCCTGCGGCAATTCAAATTCCGCTGTTGCCGTGCGCTCCTCAATTTGCATGCGCATGATGTTGCGCCAGCGCTCACCGAACTCCACCACCTTGTCTTGCGGGATCGCGCCTGGCTGCCAGTCGCGCACGCGTGGAGCAGGTTGGCCGACTGCGCCGCCGAGAAACACCGAGGCGCTGGCGTGCGCGTGCTCCAGCCACTGGTCGTCCCGCAAGCCGCGGCTGCGCACGGTGAAGTCATAGCCGCCGGCGTTTCGGCGCAGTTCGGTGCGCACGATGCGCGAGGTGCCGGCCTCGAACACCATCGCCTCCTCGAACGACAGGGAGCGGAGCTCGATGGCGCACTGCGGATGCATCGCAGCCATCGCGGCGCGGGCGATCTCGATGTAGGCGGTGCCGGGCAGCACGGGGCGGCCCGCGACCTTGTGCTCGCGCAGCACCCACAGGCGCTGCGTGTCGTAAGTCGCCTCGAAGGCGGCGCCATTCTCGCTGTCGACCTGAACGCCGAGCAGCGGGTGGCTTGCGTCCGCGTCGTGCGCCAGCGCGTGGGCGCCATAAGCGCGGGCTGCCATGCCCCGGTCGCCCCAGATGCCCCAGCGGATCGAGAGGCCATCGGCGCGCGACGCGGCCAGTGATTCCAGGAAAGCATTTGCGGCGGTGTAGTCAACCTGGCCCGGCGCGCCCAACAGCGAGCTGGTGGATGAGAAGAGGGCGAACACATCCAGCTCGCCGGGCGGCAGCAACTCATGCAGCAGTTGCGCGCCGCCGGCCTTGGCGTCCAGCACGAGCTGCATCGACTCGTCTGACTTCGTCGCGATTGGTGCGTCGTCGATCACGCCCGCGGCATGGAACACACCGTGGATCGCACCGAAGCGAGAGCGAGTCTCCCCGATGACGCGGGTCATTGCCCGCCGATCCGTCACGTCTGCGGCGAGCACGATCACCTGCGCACCGTGCTCTTCCAGCGCGAGCAGGCGCCGAACGATGCGCACTGGCGCAGAGTGGTCGCCGCTGGCAGCCAGGCCACGCCAATTGGCTTTCGGAGGCAGTGTGCGACGGCTGACAAGGGCGACGCGCGCCTTGCGCGTACGGGCCAGGTAGTTGGCCAGATCCAGGGCGATGTCGCCCAGACCTCCGGTGATCAGGTACACGCCGTTGTCGCGCAACCAGCGGCCCGGCGCCTTTGCTGTCGGTGCAGCGGCGAGCTGGGGAGCAAGGCGTGCGCCTTCGCGGTACGCCACCAGGTCGCTATCGCCGTCGTCCAGCGCCTCCTGCACGATGGCGTGCGCCGCAGTCACGAGATCGCCTTGCGCAAAATCGACAAGGCGCGCGTGAACCTGTGGCAGCTCTGCCGGAATGACGCGCACCGGGCCCAGCGCCATCGCGCGCTCGGCGTGCAGCACTGTTTCTCCCTGCGGGGATTGGCTGCCTGCAGTGACAGCCACCAACCGTGTAAAGGTGTCAAGGTCCAGCGCCTGCATCGCCTTCGCGAGGCAAACCAGACTGTCGAAAGCGAGAACCTGGCCCTTGCCGGCCCGCGTATCCAGCGCCCAAAGGTGCACGATGCGAGACGGCAGCGAACCTTCCTGTTCCAGCACCTGCAACAGGCGTGAGTAATGTTCAGCATTGCCCGGTTCGATGGAGAACGAGCCGCCCGGCTGGCGAGCGAAATCGTCATCGTGGCGAACCAGCGTCACAGTTCCGCCGCCTTCTTGAACTTGCTCGACCAGGTCGGTGCACGCAGGCTTCGAGCCGCCGAACACCAGCCAGTGACCGGACGTATCACCGCGCGCCGCAAGGGCGGGCGCCGGCATCCATTGCGGAACGCGGAACCAGTCGGCAATCTCGGGCAGGCGCTGCAGCGCAGGCCTGCGCGCTACTTCGGCCTTCGGTTCTGGCTTCGCCTGCGGAAGGACGCGGGCGCCCGGCTCGATCCAGTGTCGCTGGTGGTCGAAGGCGTAAGTGGGCAGCGAGATGCGGTAACGGTGCCCTGGTCCGCGCACAGCGCCCCAGTCGACTGGATTGCCAGCGGCCCACACGCCGCCAGCGGCAGCGAGCATCAACGCCAGGTCGTCGTTGGGTTCCTGCGCCTTGCAGGTGCAGGGCAACACCATTCGCCTGGACCCCGGCGCGTTCTGGCGCGCCAATGCCCCCAGGCCCTGGCCCGGCCCGGCTTCGACCAGCACCGCATCCGGCAGGTCCTTGAGGGCAGTCAGCCCCTGTGCAAAGCGAACCGGCTCGCGCAGGTGACGCACCCAGTAACCGGGATCGGTGAGCAGGGCGCCGTCTGCCCAGCCCCCGGTCAGGTTTGAAATGAATGGAACCGTCGGCGCATGGAAAGTGATGCGCGACAGGCGCTCGCGAAAGCGTTCCAGCACGCCATCGAGCAAGCGCGAATGCGCGGCTACCGCGATGCGCAGGCGCCGGGCTTCCAGGCCTCGCGCGGCGAGGCGTTGTTCGAGTTGCGCGAGCGCTTCATTCGCGCCCGAGGCGATGCAAAGGTCGGGCGCATTGATTGCGGCGATGTCCAGCGGCAAGCCCTGCATGGCGGCGCGCAACTGGTCCTCCGGCAGGTCCACCGATACCATGCCGCCGGGCGGCGCGGCTTCGAAGATCTGCCCGCGCAGCACGACGACGGCGAGCGCGTCAGGTAGAGACATCACGCCGGCAATACAGGCGGCCGCGTACTCGCCCGCGCTGTGGCCGATGACCGCGCAGGGCTGCACCCCCCACGCTTGCCAGAGCTTCGCCAGCGCGTATTCGAGCACGAAGAGAGCCGGTATGGCGTAGCGCGGTTGTTCCAGGGTGCGTGCGGCTTCCTCGACAGAGGGGCCGTGCGCAAACATGATGTCTCGCAGCTCGGCCGGTGCTTCGGCGGGCATCAAGCGGAAGCACTCGTCCACAGCTTCGCGGAAAGCGGGCTGCGTCAGCAGCTCGCGCCCCGCGCCGGGGTAGTGCGCGCCACCGCCGGGAAACATGAAGACCACGCCCGGCGCGGCGGTGCCTGCTTGGGCTGTCACGCTGCGCGGATGCGTCTTGGCCTCTAGCGCATTGCGCAGGCCGACAGCGTCGCGCGCGACTACCGTGCAGCGATGCACGAAATCCCGCCGCCCTTCCTGCAAGGTGTACGCGGCATCCGCGAGATTGAATCCAGGCGGCGGCGTAGCAAGGAAGTCAACCCACTTCGTCTTCAGTCCCGCCAGCGACGCAGCACTTCGAGCGGAGAGTGTGAAGACTTGGGGCGTGTGTACATCCTCGCGCGCGGCATGCGCCGGCGCCTCTTCGACGATCACGTGTGCGTTGGTGCCACCCACGCCGAGCGAATTGACCGCAGCGCGTCGCGGCGCCCCGGACTTCCGCCACGGCTGCAGGCGGTCCACAACGCGGAACGGCGTGTTCGCGATGTCCATGCGGCTGTTGGGCCGCGTGAAGTTCAGCGTCGCGGGAATCGCCTCATGGCGCATTGCTAGCGCGACCTTGATCAGCGCCGCCGCGCCCGCCGCCGTGTCGAGATGGCCGATGTTGGTCTTGACCGAGCCGATGCCGCAGAAGCCCTTTCCACCGGAACCGTAGGCTTGCGACAGCGCGGCGACTTCGATGGGGTCGCCCACCGGCGTGCCGGTGCCGTGCGCCTCGATGTAGCTCACGCTTGCCGGCTCCACGCCCGCGACTGCCAACGCCTCCACGGCGGCGCGCGCCTGCCCGTCGACGCTCGGCGCGAAGTAGCCCGCTTTGCCCGAGCCGTCGTTGTTCACCGCCGATCCGCGGATCACCGCGTAGATGTTGTCGCCATCGCGCACCGCGTCTTCCAGGCGGCGCAGCACCACGACCGCCGCGCCGCTGCCGAAGATCGTTCCCGCCGCACCATCGTCGAACGCGCGGCAATGGCCGTCGGGCGACATGATCTCGCCTTCGGCATAACGGTAGCCCTGGCGATGCGGCAGCTCGATGCTCACGCCGCCGGCCAGCGCCATGTCACACTCGCCGGACAGCAGGCTCTGCGATGCGACGTGAACCGCAACCAATGAGGTCGAGCACGCCGTCTGCACCGACATGCTCGGGCCCTTCAGGTTGAGCAGGTACGAAACGCGGGAGCAGAGAAAGTCCTTGTCGTTGCCCGTGTGCCGCAACAGGAACAGTCCCATCGACTTGACCAGTTCCGGGTTCGACAGCAGGTTGTAGGGCAGGTAGGCCTGCATGCCGCAGCCGCCGAACACGCCGATGGCGCCATCGAATTTCTCCGGCATGTGGCCAGCGTCTTCCAGCGCCTCCCATGAGCATTCGAGAAAGTGCCGGTGCTGCGGGTCCAGCACCGATGCGTCGCGTTTGGAGAAGCCGAAGAAGTCCGCGTCGAACATTTCCATGTCCGGCAGCACGAGGCTGGCCCGCACATAGTTCGGATCGCGCAGGTCGTCGTCGGAAACGCCGACGGAACGAAGCTCGTCATCGCCCAGCCACTGCGCGGCTTCCTTGCCGCCGGCCATCATGTCCCACAGTTGCGCGGGCGTGCGGGCCGAAGGGAAGCGGCCGGCGATGCCGACGATGGCAATGCTGCCAGGGTTGATCGCGATGCTGTCGTCGCTCATCTCAGGGCACCGGCGTGGGCGGGTTGGGCGCGGCAGCAGAGCGCGAACGCATCATGCGCCGGGCCTGCGCACGCGCGAGTCCGTCACCCACAGCAGTTGCAGCCGGCGCAGAGCCGCCCAGATGCGCGGCCAATGCCTTGACGGTGGGTAGCCGGAACATGTCGGTGATCGTCACCTCCTGCCCGCAGGCCGCGCGCAGGCGCCGCTGCACCTGCACGACCAGCAGCGAGTGGCCGCCCAGGTCGAAGAAGTTGTCGCTGGTGCCCACCTGCGGCAATCCCAGCACGTCCTGCCAGATGCCGGCGATGGTTTTCTCCAGATCGCTTTCCGGCGTGGTGCCCGCTGCGCGCACGGCAATCGCTTGTGGCTCGGGCAGCGCACGGCGGTCGACCTTGCCGTTGGGCGTCAACGGAAATAAGGGCAGCACCAGCACGCAGGAGGGCACCATCACATCGGGCAACACTTTCGCGAGAGCCTGGCGCAACTGCTGCGGGTCCGGGCGCGTGCCTGCTTTCGCCGTGACGTACGCGAGCAAACGCTTTTCGCCGGTCGCGTCGTCGCGGGCAATCGCCACCGCGTCTTTCACACCGGCCAGTTTCAGCAACGCTGCTTCGATCTCGCCCAGTTCGATGCGATGGCCGCGCAGCTTCACCTGGTGGTCGATGCGGCCCAGGAATTCAATGGCGCCATCCGGATGGCGGCGCACGAGATCGCCGGTGCGGTAGAAGCGTTGACCGTCGATATCGATGAAGCGTTCCGACATCAGCTCGGGCCGGTGCAGGTAGCCCTGCGCTACGCCCTTGCCGCCGATCAACAGTTCTCCGGGAACCAGCGAAGGACAGTCCATCCCCCAGGCCGTGCGCACGCGCAGTTGCGTATTTGCGATCGGCTGACCGAGCGGGACGAACTCGCCGACGGTATCCAGATCGCTTGTCGTGGACCAGATCGTGGTTTCGGTGGGGCCGTACATGTTGAGCAATTGGCCCGGGACCCCATCGCGCAACTCCTTCGCCAGCTTCAGCGGCAAAGCCTCGCCGCCCACCATCAGCGACTGCAGTTGCGACAGCGCCTCGCGCCCCGCGCCATCCGCCACCAACATCGAAGCCATCGAGGGCGTGCATTGCAGGTGCGTCACCTGGTGGCGCACGATGTCTTCGGGCACCGAGGCGCGCTGCCGCGAAGGCTTCATCGCGCGTGCCGCATTCATCAAGGCCTTCAGGTTCTCCAGGTGATCGAGCACCGTTTCTGTGTCGACGCCAAAGTCGATCAGGCACGCGATCTCGTTCACGCCCGCTGCTTGCAGCTTCTCCACCATCGGAAGGCAACGCTCGCGCGTGCCGAACAGGGCGCTGGAACCGTAGTAGCGGTTGAACGCGTGCTCCAGCAACGCATCCATCTCTTCTTCCGAGAGCGGCGCGGCTTCCATCACCTCTACCGGGTTCCTTCCATCGATTGCGCCGCGCTGAACGAAGAGATGGATGCGTTGCTG